>DATBBB010000116.1:0-5729 GCA_036271215.1 Kofleriaceae bacterium
AGCGTGGTTCGACGTTTCCAGCGCTCGGACGAGTCGACAAGACCGGAGATCGTCACAGTAGCAAGCTACCAACATCGACGCGGCGCGGGTTTCGCGAACGGTTCGCGGCGATCAATTACGGGCGTGAGGTGGGGCTCAGGGCGATCGCGCCGGCGGGGCCAGCATGGATATTTACAGGCGGCTACACGGCGTCGTTCGTGGCCGCGAGCCGAACGCGGATCGATAGCGCGCCGAGCGCGATCTTCCTGCGCGTGATGTGCCTGTCACCGGGCGAGTACCGCCGGCGGTTCGGCAGGCCGGGCGAGCGCCGGCGAGCGCGCGGCCAGGTGCTACAGCACGGCACCGTACTTGGCGCGGGATGTAGATCGACGTGATCCGGGTGACACAACCACACGGACAGGTGTGCGACGCTCGAGCAACCAGGCAACCAGGTGGTGATCGACCAGATGGAACCGACGAGATCCTCGCTGTGGTGTGTGATCGGCGCGATCGCCGGTGCGCTGTCCGTGGTCCCGCTGGCGCCCGGCGCCGGTGCGAGCGTGCTCGCGATCGTCGCGATCATCGCGATCGTGACCGCCGGGTATCTCGCCGCGCGGTCGGCCTCGGGTGCCGTCTCGGAGGTGTTTCGCGGCTTCCTGATCGGCTTCAACGCCGGGTGGACGGTCGTCCTGGCGGCCGCGATCGGACGCCTGGTGCTGCCGATCGGCGAGGCGTTCGCGATCGGCGGCGTGCTCGGCGCGATCGTCCTTGCGTCGGCGCAAGCCACGATCTCGCGGCGCCGCGCTTACCAGGGGCTCCTGGGCTGGTCGAGCTGGCTCATGCCGCCGACCTGGATCGTCAACGCGCTCGGGCTCGGGTTCTTGGTGCTGAGCGTGCTGGGTGCGGTGGTCACGCTGGGCCGGCTCGCGCCGCTCGCGATCACCGGGATCGCCGTGGACGGCCCCACCGGGACGATCTTTCTGAAGGGCGGATGGATCGCCAATCTCAATCAAGAACAAACTGCATTCGACATGGGGCACTTCGGATTCGTCCACAAGGACTCCACGAGCTACTACATGGCTCACGAGACCGGTCACACACTCAGCCTGGGTGCGTTCGGCAGCGTGTTTCACCTCGTCGGGTTCGTCGACGAGATGTCGCCCGCCGGAGATGCGGCCTACTCGGAGCGGCTCGCGGAAGGCCACGATCCGTCCGGCACCGGACCCAAGCTGCCGATGTGGTCACCCAGTGCGCCGCCCGATCGCCTCATCGCCGATCCCAGCTGACCCGCGTAGATTGCGCCCATGAAGCGAGTGTTCGTCACCGGTGGCTCGGGATTTGTCGGCGGCCTCGACGATCGCGCGGCGATGCAGGCCGGCATGGCGGGCGCCTGATCCGGGGCCGCCCGGTCGGCTCGATCGGCATTGGCGCTAGTCACTCGAATCGCACTGAAACGGCGACCGCGTGCCCTTGTCGTCGACCATCACGATGGTGTCGTGCAGCTTGGTGTTCGCCGGGAGCTTGACATACGCGATGTGCGTGGTCTTCCGTGGGCACGCGACCGGGTCGTGGTTCTTGCCCTCGCACGCGCCATCGGTCAGCGACCAGCTGCGAATGTCGAGCAGGTCGCCGTTCTGCTTGACGAGGTAGCCACCGGCGCCGCCTTCATAGAACGTGAGCTTTCCGACCTCGTTGGTTTCGAGCGGGTACGCGCGGCCCTTGCACGACGGCTGGTTGTCCGGCCGGAGCGAGCCAAACTCGGGCTTGAGCGCGATCGTCCGGTGCGCGTCGACGATCTCGAGCGCGACCTTGGTCTTCACCAGATCGCGGCTCGGATCTTTCGGCGGGATATCGGGACCGACCAGCCACACCAGCGCGCCGGCGTGCGCGGTCGATGCGATCAACAGCACGGCAGCAGCGGCGGCGAGCTTCATCCCCACGTAACGCTACACCGGCGCGCGGCATTTCACGCGTGCATCGGGCCCAGCCGGGGTGCCCGATGGGAGCGGAGGCCGTCAGGTGCCGTCGCGCGGAGATGCTTCGGGGAACAGTTGCCCCATGAACGACGCCACCTGGGTGTCGCCGATGGCCGGCGCGTTGTGCGCGAGCCAGGTCTGCAGCGCCTGTGCCAGCTCGGTGCAGCCGGCGTAGCGGTCTCGCTGGTCGGCGGCGAGCGCCTTCAGGCAGATCTCGTCGAGCGCCGCCGGGACGCGTGGCGCGCGCTTGCTCGGCGGCGTCACCTCGGGATTCAGGGTGCGCGCGCGCAGGTCTCGGGCCGGGCTCCGCCTGCTGGAAGGGAACAGCTGGCGCCCCGTGAGCATCTCCCACAGCACGATCCCCGCGGAGTACAGGTCCGAGCGGCCATCGAGCGGCTCGGCGCGCGCCTGCTCCGGAGACAGGTACGGAACCTTGCCGTAGACGACCTCGGGCTCGGTGCGTTCGAGCACGGGCGCCGATAGCGCGAGGCTGAAGTCGCCGAGCTTGACCTCCCCGCTGTACGAGACCAGGATCGCGCTTGCCTCCGCGCGGAACCGGGCGATGTCCTGGGGCTCGGTCAGGCGCGGCCCCAGGATCTTGAGGACCAGCAAGCGATCGTGCATGCCGTCGCGGGCGCGGGCCAGGTGGAGCGAGCCCACGAACGGCTCGTTGAGCGCCGACACCAGGAGGTACGGTCCGAAGGTCCGCGGGTACGGCAAGCCGGTTCTGAGAGTCTGATCCACCATCTGGCGTCTCGCGCGCGATCCGAACGGTAACACGCCCGAACCGACGCGCTTCGCATCCGGCGACGGCCGCGCGAGAGAGGCCCTTTACGCTACTTGCTGTCGATCGACGACAACATGCCGCTGACCGTGCTGGTCAGGATCTCCATGCCGTCGCTGGGCGCGGCGCCGCGCGCGACGTTGCGGTCGTTGCGCGACATCGACCACGAGGTCTCGCCGTTGCTGGAGAACGCCATGCGCGGCGACCAGTCGGCGAGGCCGGTAAGGTCGGGCGTGGTGACGGTGACGGAGGTCTGGCCGGCGGCGCGACCGGCACCGAGGACGACGTCGAGCTCCTGGTTTGCGAGCGAGCCGTCGAGCTCGCTGGTGACCTGGGTGATCGCGGCCTGGTAGTCGGCGGTGGTGAGCGTCGCGGGAGTGATCGGGAAGGTGATGGTGGCGCGTCGCGCGGGTGAGGGATCGAGCGAGGGCTGCTGCGCGGTGTCGAGCTGCGCGGGCAGGAACACCGCGGCGGAGCCCGGGGTCTTCATGCCGAGGGTGATCGAGCGCTCGAAGGTGACCGGGCCCACGGCGTCGTTGCCCGGCAGATCGCCGACGACGTTGAGGAGGGTGATGTCGCCCGGCAGGAGGCCGGCGGGGAGCGGGACAGCGTAATAATGATCGAGCGGGGCGAACTTGGCGTTGAGCTGCGCGATGAGCTGGGCCGGCTGGGTGGACCGCGTGCTCAGCCGAGTCTCGGCCGACGGGAACTCGCCGGCAACGAGGTTGTCGATCTTGAGGCCGAACGACTCGGGCGGGACGCCGAGCGCGGAGACGTCGTATTGCAGGGTCTGGTCGGCCTGGGCGGTGATCGCGGGCGCGCGGTAGACGAGCGAGGGCACGCCGGCGATCAGGCCGGTGCTGTTGTCGTACGAGAGGAGGATCGGGTCGACGGGCTCGCCCTTGGGCGTGGTGGTGAAGCCCGGCATGGGGCCGGAGGCGCCGATCTGGGTCTGGCCGAACCGGAGCTCGGCGATCTGCTTGGCGGGGATGTCCTTGAGCGTGGCCGTGACATTGACGTTCTGCGCGGTGGGCGTACAGCCGTTGTCGTCGACCACGCTGGTGTCCGAGGTGGTGAGGTAATAGACCGCGACGCGCGAGGTGACGTAGGTCTCGGAGTGCTTCTCGAGGCAGGCGGTGGCGACGGCGTACTGCGCGCCGGTCGCGGTGGCGGTGTAGACGCCGCTCGTGCCGGTCAGCTCCTTCCACGCGCCATTGCCGTCCTGGAACGCGACCAGCGTGGTGTTGGTGGTGTAGCCGAACGGCGCGCCCTCGGGGTGGGTCTTGATCGTGATCTTCTTCGGCCCGGCGTTGGCGGCGGCGGACTCGGTGCCATCGCTGGGGTCGGCGCTGGTGGCGCAGGCCGCGATCGAGCCCGCGAGCACCGGGGCGATGGCCGTGATGCGCAACAGGTTGCTTGTCTTCATACTCTATCCTGCTTTCTGCGTATCTGCGTATTGCAGTTGCGATGATTGATACGACATCCCAACACGATTCCCCACCTGGCGTGCGTTACAGAATATGGAGCTATTCGGTAAACAAACGATGACACGCGTGACGCGCGGCCTCGAGACCGCGTGTCATATGCGAGACGTGCGGGATATCGCACGCGCTCGGTCGTCCGGATCTGGGCGGACCGCCGCCGATCCTGGTGAACAACTGACACCGGCGCCGGCCTACCGCGGCGCTGGCGTCGGCCTTGGCATTGCAGTGCTCCGTCGCATGCGCACAGCGATCGTGTTGTCGGTCATCATGCTAGGACTCGCCGGCAACGCGGCGGACGCCGCGCCGAGCGATGTCAGCGGCATCGCGTGGATGTTCGGGGTCGCCGTCGTCGCGAGCGACGCGATCCCGACGCTCGTGTTCGCGATCGATGATGTCGCGACCGGTCACAGCACCGGTTACGGCGCCGGCGAGCTCGCTTACAACGCGTCAGTCGGCACGGCCTTCGTCCAGATCGCGCTCCACGCGGACGACGCCGACGAGCTCGCCATCGGGGCGTTCGGCAGCGCGGTCCACGGCGCGCTCGCGATGCACGGTCTCGCCACGATCGCCGAGCGCCGCCACTGGCCGGTGTCCACGACGCTGGTCGCCGCAGGCTCGCTGGTCTCCGGCGCGGTGTTCCTGCCGGGGGTAGATGGGGACGGGGACGGGGACGGAGCCGGAGCCGGAGCCGGAGCCGGAGCCGAATCGCGCTCCACCGGGTACCGGGTCGCAGAGGTCGCGGTCAACGCCCCGCTCGCCGCGGGCTACGCTTACCGCGCGTACGTCGACTGCCGCGCGGGGCACGCCGGGCTCGCCGCGCTCGCGATCGCGGGAGGCACGGTCGCGACCGAGCTCGCGATCGACGGTCTGCACCCAACGCATCGCCACCTCCACGCGCTCGCACGCACCGGGCTCGCGCCGACCCTCGTCGACGACGGCCGCGACGTCGCGCTCGGCATCGGCGTCGGCCGGCACCTCTAGCCCAGACTCATAGGTTCAATCACCTCTCTGGTTAACGCCAATCGCCATCATCGAATACGTGTCCGCAGGAATAGAGACGGATCATCGATATCGAGTGTGTAGCGGCGGCGATCATGCGGATCGTGTTACAAAGCTCGTATGACGCTCGATGAGGTGGACGGCTTCGCGACCGGCCTTCCCGATGTGGTGGTGGGAACGAAGTGGGGCAACCGCACCTGGATGGTAGGGAGCAAGGGCTTCGCGTGGCAGCGGCCGTTCAGCAAGGCCGACATGAAGCGGTTCGGCAACGAGCTCCCACCGGCGGGCGACATCCTTGCGGTGACGGTCGGGAACCTCGACGCCAAGGACGCGTTGCTCGCGATCGCGCCGCGCGGCTTCTTCACGATCCCGCACTTCAACGGCTACCCCGCGGTGCTGATCGCGTTGCGCGAGGCCAGAGCGAGCGACGTTCGCGCCGCGCTCGTCGACGCGTGGCGCACGGTCGCGCCAGCGGCGTCGGTCGCAAAGCGCACGGTCGCGCCAGCG
>DATBBB010000117.1:0-47275 GCA_036271215.1 Kofleriaceae bacterium
TCCGGATAGATCCGCGCGCAGCACCAGCGTGTCGGCGAAGAACCCGATCACCGACTCCAGCTCCAGCCGGCCGCGCCCGGCGACCGGCGTGCCGATCACCAGGTCGGTCTGCCTGGAGTACCGGTGCAGCAGGACCTCGAACGCGGACAGCAGCACGGTGAACAGCGTGGTCTGGTGGTGCGCGGCCAGCGCGCGCAGCCCGCGGCCGAGCTCGTCGGGCAGCCGGATCGACCGCGCGATGCCGTCGGCGCGCTCGACCGGCGGCCGCGGCCGGTCGGCGGGCAGCTCGAGCACCGGCAGCTCGCCGCCGAGCTGGTCCAGCCAGTAGCGCAGCGAGCGCTCGTGCCGCGGCCCGCCGGCGACGCTACGCTGCCACGCCACGTAGTCCGAGTAGCGGGCCGGCAGCGCCGGCAGCTCGTGCGCGCGGCCCGCCAGCAACAGGCCCAGCTCGCGCATCAGCAGCGCCAGCGACGCGCCGTCGGCGATCAGGTGGTGGATGCCCAGCACCAGCGCGCGGCGCTCACCGCCCAGCTCGACCAGCGCGAGCCGCAGCAGCGGCCCGTGCGTCAGGTCGAACGGCTGGCGCTCCTCGGCGGCGACCCGCTCGCGCAGCCTCGAGTCTTGCTCGGCCTCGGGCAGCCCGGTCAGGTCGACGACCGGGACCGGGATCGCCATCGCCGGCAGCACGCGCCGGTAGGGCGCGCCGCCGGCGTCGCCGAACACGGTGCGCATCGACTCGTGACGCCGCACGACCTCCGCGATACCGCGCTCGACCGCCTCGGCCGACACCGGGCCGGTGACCAGCGCGGCGCCCGCGAGGTTGTACGCCGTGCTCGCCGGATCGAGCTGGTGCAGGAACCACAGGCGCTCCTGGCCGAACGACAGCGCGAGCCGCTGTTCAGGCGCCGGCGCCGGCGAGACCGATGCGGACGGCGCTGCCGGGGCGTCCTGCTCCTCCGGCGCCTCCGGCTCCGCGTGGATCTGGCGGATCACCTCGCCGGCCAGCTCGCCGAGCGTGGCGCCCGACAGCAGCAACGCGGCGGGCAGCTCGACGCCCAGCTCGGCATAGATCAAGTTGCGCAGCTCCATCGCGCGCATCGAGTCCAGGCCGTACGACGACAGCGCGGTGTCGCGGGTGACCTGCAGGAAGCTCACCTGGAACAGGCGGGCGACCAGGCTCTTCACCGCGCCGTCGACCAGCGCCTGGACCTCGGACAGCGGCTTGGCCCGCAAGACGTTGATCAGCTGGGACGTGTCGGTGGTCATCTCGGTGGTCATCTCGGTGGTCGTCTCGGTGGTCGTCTCGGTGGTCATCGAGGAATGCTCGGGTGTGGTCATGCAGCGGGTCTCGGGCAGCGGGCAGCGGGTCTTCGGGGGCGACGGCGGCGTTTCCGCCGCGCGCGTCACGCGGGGTCAGGGCCGGCGCGCAGCACGTCGGCGACCGCGGCGATCACCTGATCGATCTCGGAGGCTGTGATGCCGAGATGGGTGACGGCGCGGATCCGGCCGTGGCCCAGCTCGCCCATGCGGACGCCGCGCCGCCGCAGGCTGGCGAGGAACGTGGGCCAGGTGAACCGCGCGTCGGTGACGCGGAACATCACGATGTTGGTCTGGACCCGCGCGGGATCGAGCGCCAGGCCCGGCAGCTCGGCGAGCCCGGCCGCCAGCTGCCGCGCGTGCGCGTGATCTTCGACCAGCCGGCCGACCATCTGCTCGAGCGCGACGATGCCGGCGGCCGCGATGATGCCGGCCTGCCGCATGCCGCCGCCGAGCAGCTTGCGCACGCGCCGCGCGCTGCGGATGAAGCGCTCGCCGCCGACCAGCATCGAGCCGATCGGCGCGGCCAGCCCCTTGGACAGGCAGAACTGCACCGAGTCCGCGTAGCCGGCGAGCTGCGCCGCGGGGACGTCGAGCGCACACGCGGCGTTGAACAGCCGCGCACCGTCGATGTGGACCGCCAGGCCGCGCGCCGCGGCGAATCGCTGGACCTCGCCGAGGTAGCCGAGCGGCAGCACCGCGCCGCCGCACCGGTTGTGGGTGTTCTCCAGGCACAACAGCCGCGCGGTCGCGCACTGATCATCGTCGGGATCGCGGATCGCGGCGGCGAGATCGCCGAGCTCGAGCCGCCCGTCGGGCTGGGTCGGGATCGGGTGCAGCGCCACCCCGCCGACGACCGACGCGCCGCCCGCTTCGTAGTTGTAGAGGTCGGTCTCGTCGCCGACCAGGACCTCGGCGCCGCGCGGGCAGTGGCACAGCACCGCGGCCAGGTTGGCCATGGTGCCGCTGGGCATCAGCAGCGCGGCCGGCTTGCCGAGCATCGCCGCCGCCAGCGCCTCGAGGCGCGCGACCGTGGGATCCTCGCCGTAGACGTCGTCGCCGAGCGTGGCGCTCGCGATCGCCGCGCGCATCTCGGGCGTCGGCAGGGTCACGGTATCGCTCAGCAGGTCGATCACGGCACACCTCGCAAGCGCAGCGGCTCGGTCTGCATCGTCGAGAACCGCCACGCGCCGCCGAACCCCAGCTCGGCGAGCTGCGCGCGCGCCTGGGCGACGCGCAACTCGGTCTCGAGATCGCGCGGATCGAACAGCAGCCCGGCCACCGTGCCGCTGTGCGCGACCTGCACGCCCAGCGCGCCGACCCGGACGGCGATGTCCTCGATCCGATCGAAGCGCGGCTTGGGCAGGTGGGCCTGGTTGATCCGCGCGCAGCCGGTCGCGACCTGGCTCAGCGCGCGGACGTCCTGCTCGAGGATCGCGCGGCGCAGCAGGTCGACCAGGTCGGCGAACCGCGCGATCTCGTCGGGCGCGTAGCGCGCCGGCGGGAAGTCGAGCGTGTCCACGCCCCCGGGATCGGTGTTGAACCCGACGACGATCAGCTCGGGGATCTGGTCGCCGAGGAATTCTACGATCTCGCCCTCGCGGTGCGCGAACAACACCGCGGCGTTGCTGAAGATCGTCGAGTCGGACGCTCGCTCCGCCTGGACCGCGAGCGCGGCGAGCGACGGCGGCCGGGCGCCGTGCGGCACCGCCGACAGCACCGCGCGGATCGACGCGATCACGTCGGCGGTCGACGAGCCCAGGCCCCAGCCGGGCGGGATGTCGCTGCGCACCTCCAGCGCGCCGCCCAGCTCGGGCCGGCCGATCCGTTCGAGCACGAGCCGCGCGGCGACGCGCGCCTTGGTCTTCCAGGCCGGCGTCACCGTCACGATGCCGCTGTCATCGAGGTGGAAGATGGCCTCCGATCCCAGGCCGCTGCACGGCAGCGAGCACAGCGCGCGGCGCAGCCGGCCGGTCTCGGTGCGCACCACGCCCTGAAAGATCTCGCCGTGGTGAGCCATCGAGTGCCCCGTGAACGGGACACCCTGTCGGGCGAGCACGGAAGACGAGTATGTCGAGCTTCGATTCACGCTGATAACCGCCTCACGTCTACCGGGGATGGCAGACGGGCACATACCAATGCACGCAATTCACCTATCCCGATAGGGGATAGTACCAATGCCGGGACAGTCTAGTTCGACAAACGGAATAATGCAATCGACATTTCGCAGCAGTGTAGTGAATACCAAACTGCCACATGAATCGTGCTTGCATCACCAGTCCTCATGAGATCTGTACCTGTGATTTTTCTGACGAGATCTGCACCTGTGATTTTTCTGACGAGATCTGGCGAACTCACCCGGGAATATCGCTCAGCAATGCGGGAGTGGCCTATTCCATTATTTGCCACTTGAATATCGATACACATATCCCATAGAGTCTGTGCGCGATCGCAGCGCAGACGCGGAGCACCGCGCCGCGTGCCGCACAGGAGATATCGATCAATGACACGTGCGAACGAGCAAGAAGACCCGGTCACGTACAAGGTCGTGCTGAATCACGAAGACCAGTATTCGATCTGGCCCGCCGATCGCGAGAACCCGCTCGGCTGGCGCGATGCCGGCAAGTCCGGCGACCGCCAGGCCTGCCTCGACTACATCGAGCAGGTGTGGACCGACATGACGCCGCGCAGCCTGCGCGCGCAGCTGGCCTAGCGCGCGGCCACCGCGCGGATCACCGGTCGCCATGACGGTCACCATCACGTATCGTCCGAGCCCCTGGATCCGGATCCGCGGAGCATCGACAGCCGCGGCCGCGCTGGCCGCGCTGGTGGTCGGCCTGGCCCTGGCGCAGCTCCCTGCGACCCGCCCGCCGCCGAGCACACCCGACGCCGCCGCGTTCGACGCGCGGCGCGCGATCGCCCAGCTCCGCGTCATCGCGGCGGACAGTCACTTCGTCGGCACCGCGGCGCACGACCAGGTCCGCGCGTACATCCATGACCAGGCGGCGCAGCTGCCGCGCGTGCACGCCGCGCTGCAGACCACCGTTGCCAGCTTCCGCGCGTGGGACCCGATCGCCGTCGCCGGGGTGACCAACGTCGTGGCGCGGCTGCCGGGGACCTCGGGCGACCGCGCCGTGCTGGTGGTCGCCCACTACGACTCGGTCCCCACCGGCCCGGGGGCGGCCGACGACGGCGCCGCGGTGGCCGCGATGCTCGAGGTGCTGCGGCTCGCCGCGCGCGACCCGGCCCCGCGCAACGACCTGGTGTTCCTGTTCACCGACGCCGAGGAGGTCGGCTCGGTCGGCGCCGCTGGCTACCTCGCGGCGCTGTCGCCGGCGGAGCGCGCGCGGATCGCGGTCGTCCTCAACTTCGACGCGCGCGGCGACCGCGGGCCGGCGGTCATGTTCGAGACCAGCCCCGACAACGGCTGGTTGATCGATCAATACGCCGCCGCCGCGCCGCGCCCGGTGGCCAGCTCGCTGATCAGCGCTGCCTACGGGCTACTCGACAACGGCACCGACTTCTCGGTGTTCCGCGCCGCCGGTCTGCCCGGCCTGAACTTCGCCTTCATCGGCGGGGTCGACGCGTATCACACCGGCCGCGAGACGGTCGACGACCTCGACCTCGCCGGCGTCCAGCACCAGGGCGAGCAGATGCTGGGCCTGGTGCGCCGGCTGGGCGGCGCCGAGCTCGACCACGTCGCCGCGCCGCCGGTGGTGTACTTCGACCTGATCGGGCGGTGCGTGATCCGGTACGGCGCGTGGCTGGCGTGGCTGCTCGCGGCGGTGTGCGGGCTGGGCGCCGCGCTGGTCGTCGCGTGGGGCGTGCGCACCGGCCGGCTGCGGCCGTGGCGCTGCGCGGCGGCGGCCGGCATCGCGACCGCGAGCGTGGTGGTCGCCGCGCTCGGCGCGCATGGCCTGTGGGCCGTGGTGACCGGGCTCGAACCTCGCTACACGCAGGTCCCGGGTGCAGCGTCGCCGGGTTACTTCGCCGGCGTGCTGCTGCTCGCCGGCGCCGCCGCGCTGCAGGGCGCGCGCGTGTGCGGCCGATCGATCGCACCGGTCGAGGCTGCGGTCGGCGCGCTCGTGCCGTGGACCGGGCTCGCCGTGGCGAGCGCGTTCACGCTGCCGGGCACCACGTACTTCTTCCAGTGGCCGCAGCTGTGCGGCCTGGCCCTCCTGACCGTGCTGCTGCATGCCGACCGCGCGCGCCCCGACCGTGCCCGGCCAGGCGAGAGTGACTCCTCTCGGCTGACCGTGCTGCTGCATGCCGACCGCGCGCGCGCGCCGCGCTGGCTGCTGCCGGCGGCCAGCCTGCTCGTGCTGCCGTCGACCTTGCTGATCGTGCCGTTCGCGCGCCTGTTGTTCGACGCGTTCGGCATGGCGGGCATCGGCCTGGTCGCCGCGCTGTGGGCGCTGTGGCTGAGCCTGCTCGCGCCGTTCCTTGGCCGCGCGCTCGGCCCGGCGGCGCCCTGGGTGGTCCGCCTGGCGGCGATCGCGGGCGTCGTCGTGCTCGGCCTGGCGTTCGCCGGGCGCGACTTCGACCGCGCGCACCCGACGTTCGACTCGCTGGCGTACCTGCTCGACGCCGATCAGCAGCGCGCGTCCTGGGTCTCGGCGGATCCGCGGCTCGACGCGTGGACCGGCTCGACGCTCGGCGCCGCCGCGCACCCGCAGGCGCTCGAGCCCGACTTCCCCGACGTGCGCTGGACCGGCTACGTCGCCGCGGCGCCCGTGCTCGATCTGCCGGCGCCCGACGTCGTGGTGCGCGGCGACACCCGGCAAGGCAGCGAGCGACGGCTGGTGCTCCGCCTGGTGCCGCGCGCCCAAGGCTCGATGCTCGAGCTGCAGATCAGCCCGGCCCGGCTGCTCGGGCTCGACGTCGCTGGCCTGCATCAGGACTCCGCCGCGCTGCGCGGCCACCGCGGCCGCGTGCTGCTCCAGCTGTGGACCCCCGACCCCGCGGGCACGGAGCTCGAGCTGCGCGTGCCCGACGGCGTACCGCTGACCCTTCACCTCAGCGAGGTCCAGTACGGGAGCCGCGCCACCCAGCGCGTGTTCCCCACGCCTCGCCCATCCGACGTACTGCCGTACCCCTTCGGGTGGTTCTCGGATGCGATTCGCGTGTCCCGCACCGTGAGGCTGTGATCCATGGAACCCAACACGCACACCGTCGTCTCGCTGATGCGTCAGCGGGCGGAAACCGACCACGATCGACCGGTCTACACCCTGCTGGCGCAGGGCAAGGTCGTCGATCAGCTCAGCTTCGCGACGCTGCACGCGCGCGCGACCGCCGTTGCCGCCCAGCTCGCGGGGTGCAGCGCGCCCGGCGATCGCGTGCTCGTGCTGTGCCCGCCGGGGCTCGACTACATCGCGGCGTTCTTCGGCTGCCTGCTGGCCGGCCGGATCGCGGTGCCGGCGTACCCGCCGCGCAGCCCGCGGCACATGCAGCGGCTGCATGCGATCTTCGACGATAGCCAGGCGCGCGGCATCCTGACCACTCGCGCGCTGGGCGAGCCGATCCGCGCGGCCCTCGATCCGGGCACGCTGGCGCGGACGACGATCGTCGCGGTCGACGACGCACCCGCGGCCGGCGCGTGGGACGGCCCCACGCCGCGCGCCACCGACGTCGCGTTCCTGCAATACACCTCGGGCTCGACCGGCGCGCCCAAGGGCGTGATCGTCACGCACCGCAACCTCATGGCGAACAGCGCCATGATGCAGGACGCGTTTCAGCTCGACGCCGGCCAGGTCTATGTGTCGTGGCTCCCGCTGTTCCATGACATGGGCCTCATGGGCATGGTGCAGGGGGTCTACGCGGGCGCCCACGAGGTCATCCTGTCGCCGCTCGAATTCATCGCCCGGCCGTTCCGCTGGCTCGAGGCGATCGCGACGTATCGCGCGTCGGTCAGCGGCGGCCCCAACTTCGCGTACGAGCTGTGCGCCGCGCGGATCGCCGACGGTGACCTGCGCGCGCTCGACCTGTCGAGCTGGCGGCGCGCGTTCAACGGCTCGGAGCCGGTGCAGGCCGAGACCCTCGAGCGGTTCACCCGCCGGTTCGAGGCGTGCGGGTTTCGCCACCAGGCGCACTACCCGTGCTACGGCCTGGCCGAGGCCACGCTGTTCGTGTCGGGCGCCGCGCGGCCGCGCGATCCGGTGATGCGGACGCTGTCGAAGGCCGCGATCGCCGAGGGCGCGCTGCGCGACGCGACCGACGCCGCCGATGCCAAGCGCCTGGTCGGCTGCGGCCAGGCGTTCGGCGACGAGGTCATCGCGATCGTCCACCCCGAGCAGCGGACCCGGCTGCCCGACGGCCAGCTGGGCGAGATCTGGGTGTCCAGCGAGGCCGTGGCCGCCGGCTACTGGCGCAACGCGCCGGCCACGGTGGAGACGTTCGAGGCGGTGCTGGCGGACGAGCCCGACGGCCGCTGCTACCTGCGCACCGGAGATCTGGGGTTGATCGAGGCCGGCGAGCTGTACGTCGCCGGCCGGATCAAGGACCTGATCATCGTGCGCGGCCAGAACTACTACCCGCAGGATATCGAGGTCGTCGCGCAGCAGAGCCACCCGGCGCTGGTCGCCGGGGCTGGCGCGGCGTTCGAAGCCGGCGACGGCGTGGTGCTGGTCCAGGAGCTGCGGCGCACGTCGAGCGGGCCGTCCGTCGCCGAGGTGACCGCGGCGATCAAGCAGGCGGTGGTCGAGGCGCTGGGCCTGGAGCTGTCGCAGGTGGTGCTGGTGCCGACGCGCGGCGTGCCGCGGACGTCGAGCGGCAAGATCCAGCGCCGCCGCACCCGGCAGCTGTACCTCGATCGCACGCTCGAGCCGATCCCCGGCGAGCCGATCCCCGGCGCGGCCTCGGCGGCGGCCCATGCTCCGGTCACCGCCGTCGACCGCACCGCGCTCGAGGGCGCGCTGCGCAGCATCGTGGCCGGTGTGCTGAAGCGGCCGTTCATCCTGGTCGACCTCGAGGCGCCGCTCGGCCTGGATGACCGCGCCGCGTCACTGCTCGGCGAGCGGATCCGCGCCGAGCTCGGCATGAGCCTGCCGGTGCCGATCGTGGCCTCCGCCACGGTCAGCGCCCTGGTCGACCAGCTACTCCCCGCGGCCTCGCCGGCCTCGCCGGCCTCAGGAACCTGACGATGATCTCAGCGAGCCTCGGACGGTCGCTCGGCGGCCAGCGCGTCGTCGATCGGCGCGTCGGCGATCAGCGCGTCATCGATCAGCCCCAGCAGCGTATCCAGCCGCGGCGTGATGCCTCGGCAGGCTGCCGCGACGGCGCCATCCGCCATCACCGCGCGGACGTCGGCGTGCAGCCCGTCCGCGTGCAGCACCTGCAGCTGGAAGCTCAGCGCGATCTCGACCAGCGCGTACAGCTCCTCGTGGAGCACGCCCGGCGGCAGCGGCCGGGGCACCACGCGATGCACGGTGTCGTCACCTTCGGGCGCCCCCAGGACGAACGCCGTCGGGTACCGCTTGTCGAGGCGCAGGCGCACGACCCCGCCGTTCGCCAGCTCGGCGTCCACCCGGTAGCTGCCGAACGGGACGTGGCCGGTCGCATCGTGCCGGGCGCCTGGCATCCAGTAATACGAGCCGCGATCCCGCGTGAAGATCACCACCTCGTGTCCGCTGTAGCGATGCAGCATCGGATGCTGAAACCGGGTCGTGAGGTACGCGCCTTCGACCCCGGGCAGCGCATGCACCCAGTGGACCGCCGCGGGGCTGCGGCGCTGGAGCACGGCCAGCGCGTCGAACAGTTGCCCGACAGGCCTGGCGTGCGACGCGCGATCCGCGAGTGGGGAGATCAGATTGGCCAGACGTTTGATCGGATGAAACATCGAGTCAGCAATATCCCATCATCGAACGCGGCCATGTACAAGTGGCAATTTATCACATTGCCATTCACCGCATCACCATCACAGCAGATTGCATGTTTGAAGTTTCCGAGCTAGGCTATTCCGGCGTGGTGGGCTTTCTCAGAGCCTGGGCGATCTACGCCCTGGTCCATACCATCGCCACTGCCACGGACTGGCGGTGGGGTCCCGATGTCGGCTTCGTGCTGGTGCCTCCGGCGATCTGGCTGCTGCTGCGCCCCAGGTCGGTCGCGGCGTTCGTCACGCTGACCGGCACCTGGAGCCTGCTCATCGGGCTGAGCCTGCCCAAGGTCGCCAACCACGAGCTGCTGACCCTCGTCATGAACCTGACGATGCTCGCGGGTCTGCTCGCCGGTATGTTCGGCCCCGGCGCGCCCGGCACGCACCGGCTGGAGCGCGCCTTCGCGCGGTTCGCCCCCGTGCTCCGGCTGCAGATCGTCCTGGTCTACAGCCTCGCGGTCTTCCACAAGCTCAATACCGACTTCCTGGATCCCGACTACAGCGCCGCGGTCGCGCTGTATCGCGACATCGCGGCGTCATATCCCGTGCTGCCGTTGCCGGGTGGCATCCTGATCGCCGCGTGTCTTACCTCCGAATCGCTGATGGCTGTGGGGCTGTGCGTGCGCCGGCTGCGGCCGTACATCGTGGGCCTCGGGCTCGCGTTCCACCTGCTGCTGAGCCTGCACCCCAATCCGTACATCCTCAGCTTCTCGGCGATGCTCTACGCCCTGTACACGCTGTTCGTCCCGGACTTGCTCGCACCCGCGCGGGTCCGGCAAGCGCTCGCCGGCGCGACCCGGCGCGACCGCCGGCTGCGCGGCGGCCTGCTCGTGATCGGCGCGCTGCTGATCGCGCTGGCATGCTTCATCCCGCGGCCGACCGGGGACGATCCCGGCGAATACCTGCGCTACGCGGGGCGCTGGGTGTTCCTCGGCGTCGCGCTCGGGTACATCGCCGGCTGGCTGGCGCTGGACAAGGGACGGGCCGAGACCCGCGGCGTGTCGTGGCGGGCCGCGCGCCAGGCGCCGGCGCCGGCGTGGTTCCTGACCGGGCTCTTGATCTTCAATGGCCTGTGTCCGTACCTGGGCCTGAAGACCGGCTCGGCGTTCGCGATGTATTCCAATCTACACACCGAAGACGGCATCTGCAATCACCTGATCATGCCGTGCCGCGCGATCCGCGTCGCGCACTTCCAGGACGACCTGGTGGAGATCCTCGACTCGTCGCAGCCCGACCTGCGCGATGCGGCCGGCCGCCCCTGGCACTGGACCTACTTCGAGCTGCGCCGCGCGCTGGCGGACATCGCGCGCCACGAACCTCCCGGCGACAGCTTCTTCCTGCGCTACCGGCGCGGCGGCGTGGAGCGCACGCTGCGCTACCCCGAGCAGGCGAGCGACGAGGCGTTCACCCCGCCGCCCTGGCTCGAGCGCACGCTGCTGCATTTCCGTCCGGTGCCGGTCGACCCGCGCGCGCGCGTCGAGCACTGGGATTGATCGGTTCACCCACGGTTGCCGGTTCCGGCGAAGGGAGCAGGATGATTCTGCGACAAGCGCATCACGTACACAGCTATCACGAGGGCTTGCGGCACATCGCCGACGGCCTGCGCGGCGACGAGGTCCTGTACTCCGGCATCCGGCCGTACGACTACCACGCGGGCAACCGGATCGTGCTCGCGGTCTATCCGCACCTGCTGGCCCAGCGCGTGGCCCAGCGCGGGATCACGCCGCGGTTCCGCTACGTGATCACGCTCAACGATCTCGAGCCGTCGGCCTATGACGATCTGGTGTTTCAGGCCACCGGCCCGTCGTACCAGCTCGCGACGCACGTCGACGCGATCATCGACAAGCTCGAGACCGATCTGATCCACCTGCGCCGCGGGTTCCCCGACGTGAAGATCGAATACCTCAGGTCGTCGGACATGGTGCGCACGCCGCACTTCGAGCGCCTCCAGCAGATCGTGCTGCAGGATCCCCGCGAGTTCTTGAAGCTCTATATCCGCGACGAGGTCCTGCCGCAGCTCCCCGCGGAGCTGGTGGCGGCGAGCGAGTTCCTCGGCCTGGTGTGCCCGGCCTGCAAGCGCCCGGTCTCGGCCCGCCAGACCCCGCGGCTCGAAGACACCCAATGCCCGGGCTGCGGCGTGGCGCTCGGCACGCGCGGCGCGCTGCACTACTGGCTGTACTTCGTGCCGCTCCTGGCGCTCAAGCTGCGCGTGGTCCAGCCGGACGTCGCGCTGCTCGGCGGCGACTACCTCGAGCCCGACGCGGCGGCGGCCCTGTTGAAGCAGCCCTGCAAGCTCGAGGAGATCCTCGAGCTCTACCAGATGCTGGACGGCGGCCGGCCGCTGACCTTCCTCGTCCCGCCCCTGTTGCTGGGCAAGGACGGTCAGAAGATGAGCAAGTCACTCGGTAACGTGACGGCCTATCGCTACGAGCAGGTGCTCGCGGCGTGCGGCGCCAACGACGGTCCGCGGTTCGCGATCCCCTGTCCGGAGAACTGAGCATGTCCCAGTCATTGCCGATCAACCAGGCTGCCGAGGGCGTGTGGTGGTCGATGCCCGATCTGTCCACCGACCGGCCCATGATGGGCGCGGTGGCGGGCGCCGACGCGACCTTGCTGGTCGACGCGGGCGCCTCGCCGGCCCACGCGAGCGGCTTTCTGCAGGCCCTGCACGGCCACGGCCTGCCGCCGGTCCGCTACGTGGTCTACACCCACTGGCACTGGGATCACGTGTGGGGCGGCTCCGAGCTCGCCGCGCGCTACCGGCCGACGTTCATCGCCAGCGAGCCGACGCGCGACAAGATCCGCGCCCAGGCCCGCCTGCGATGGGACGACGCCAGCCTGGAACAGCGCCGCCGCCAGGGTGACGAGACCGCCGCGTCGTTCGACGACATGAAGCGAGAGCTGCCGTCGCGCGACGACCTCGTCATCGTGCCGCCGACCGTGAGCTTCCGCGATCAGCTGGAGATCGATCTCGGCGGCGTGACCTGCCGGGTCGAGCACGTGGGCGGAGATCACGCCTCCGACTCGACGATCGTGCATGTCCGCGAGCGCAAGGTGCTGTTCATGGGCGACGCGATCTACACGTCGTTCTACGCGGTCGGCAAGCACTACACCCGGCAGACGATCTTCCAGCTGCTCGACCGCATGCTGGCGTTCGAGGCCGAGACCTTCCTGCTCGGCCACACGCCGTTCCCGCTCGGCCGGCCGCACGCCCAGGCGCTCCAGGAGGTGCTGCGCCGGGTCGCGAGCTTCACGCTCGACGACAAGCTGCCGGATCAGGAGATCGTCCAGCGGGTGATGCAGGCCGAGCTGGGGTTCCCGCTGTGGCCGGAGTTCGTCGGCGAGCTGGTCGACGCCTTCAAGCAGGGCGCGCCCCAGGAAGCCCGCGCGTGACCGACCACGTCGCACGCAACCGCGCGTTCTGGGACGGCCAGGCCCACGCCTATGTCCAGGCCGGCGAGCGCAACTGGTCCGGCGAGCCGAACTGGGGCATCTGGGATGTGCCCGAGACCCAGCTCGGCCTGCTACCGGCCGACCTGACCGGGCTCGACGCGATCGAGCTGGGCTGCGGCACCGCGTACATCTCGGCGTGGCTCGCGCGGCGCGGCGCCCGCCCGGTGGCCGTCGACAACTCGCCCGAGCAGCTGGCGACCGCCCGCCGGCTCCAGGCCGCGCACGGCGTCGCGTTCCCGCTCCACCTGGGCAACGCCGAGGCGACGCCGTTCCCCGACGCCAGCTTCGACTTCGCGATCAGCGAGTACGGCGCCGCGAACTGGTGCGACCCGTATCGCTGGATCCCCGAGGCCGCGCGCCTGCTGCGGCCGGGCGGTCAGCTGGTATTCCTGTGCAGCTCCAGCCTGCTGATGCTGGCGATGCCGGAGCCCGAGAACCAGGCTGCGACCGCGCAGCTGCAGCGGCCGCAGCGCGGCATGCACCGCTTCGAGTGGCCCGAGTCGACCGGCGTCGAGTTCAACCTCAGCCACGGCGACTGGATCCGGCTGCTGCGGCGCAGCGGCTTCGACCTCGAGGATCTCGTCGAGGTCTACCCGCCGGCCGGCGCGACCAGCCGCTACTCGTTCGTCGACCTGACATGGGCGAGCGCGTGGCCATGCGAGGAGGTGTGGAAGGCGCGCAAGCGCCCGTGACCATGCGTGGCGCGACGTAGAACACCTGTCTGTCCCTGCTCGACGGCCTGCGCCGTCCTGGAAAACCTTGGCACGCGGCCGTGATCTACGGGTGAGCTGGCGCGGCCGACGGTGGCGCGGCGTGGGCGATGTGAAAGGCTGGCTCCAGGAAGTCTGGGCCACGAGCTGGAGGAGGTCGCGATGACTGCGTCGAGCAACATGAACCGGATGCCGAGGATCGCGAGCGTACGCGGGTTGGCGGTAGCGCTCGTCGGAGCGATGGCGATCCTGGGTTGTGGCTCCAGTGCACCGTCGCTGCCGCTGTCGCTCACGATCGAGACGTACCCCGAAGGCCCATCGTTCGATGGCGATCAACAGAACGCCATGCTGGTCGCGTTTCAGGACGGCGAAGCTGGGCAGTGGCAAGCGCTGACCGGGAGCAAGGGTGTCTATCACGCGACGCTCACACAGGAACGCTATGCGGTTGCCATGGGCTGCATCCAGGTCTATCCGGATAGCGGCCAGAGATTGTCGAATCTCACCTTCTCATATCTGACGGTGCGCGATAATCCAGATATTAAACTTACCAGTTGCGATGGAATGTCGCCCAGGGTGCATCTCTCCGTGACGGTGAACGGTGCATCGGGCGGTTCTGCGGCCGTGGCGGCCGGTGCAACCAACCTCTCGAAGAACGCGGCCAGTGGGGCCTATGAAGGTGATGTCGTCCAGGGCGAGCCCGCGGCCGCACTGGTTCGGCTGTTCGAGAATTCCTCGGACAGCACCGGTGAGCCGTCACGGGTATATCGCGGGCCCACGTTGGATACGACCGCAGATCAGGCGGTGCAATACGACCTGAGCTCGGTCGGCGCCGCACCAGTGACCGAGCCGCTGAGCGTAGTGGGCCGGGATCCCGCAGACGACGTGGAGGTCATTTCGTTTCTGATCAACGACCGCGCCGGGCTGAGCACGTCGGTGTCCCAGCAGACGCCGGATGCCGGCACCGCCGTGGATCACTACAGCACCGTCCCGGTGGCGGCGGGGCGGCAGCCGGACGATCTGTCCGAGATCGTCGTGCTTGCCTCCCAGAAAACCGCCAGCGTCGGCGGCAGCACGAGTCGGTCGGCCTTCGTGGCGATGACCAACCCGGCGGCGGCCACCCTGACCTTGCCGGAGCAGTGGAGCGCGGACCCTCCCGCCATCACTGGCATATCGCCGTTTCAGGTGAGCGTGACGTTCCCGGTCAGCGAGCCGATCTTGCAGGCGGTGGACTACGACGCGGTGCTGCTCGGCGGCGGGGCCTCCCATGAATACTTCGTGTACGTCAGCGCGACGTGGGCCGACGGCGAATCCAACGTGACCGTGACGACCCCGGATCTGAGCAACTTGCCCGGATGGACGTCCGAGCTGGAGATGACGTCCGATTCCGATATCCAGTGGGTCATCCAGCGCAGCGATCGCAACATGGTCCGCAATGCGCCCCTCGTCGATGGCTGGCGCATCGTCACCAACGTCGTCTCCGGGAGCATCCCCGCCAGCGTGCAACCCTGACGGTAGCTGGGCGGTCTCGCTGGCCCGCAACGTTCGCACGCAAGCGGTGAGGTGCGCGACGGGTGTGAATGTTATCGAGCGTCAGTGCGTCGTCGCGCGAGCACGCGGCAGCGTCTCCCAGCGCAGCTTCGTCTTCACGCGCGACACTAATTTAGACCTGCTGCGCGATGACATAGCGGCCCTCATCAAGGGCGCTGGGCTCAAGCCCAACCTTGCTGCGCTCTATTCCGGGTGAGATGAGCCACATGAAGTAGGGATCCTCGTCATCATCATCAGGAGTGAGGTATTGCGCACCGAGAGCATCAGCCATGGCCTGCATCAATTGGGCACGCGTCTCGTATGGCAGAGTGAGGTGTTCGGTTGGATGGACAGCAGGTGCGTGAACTCACCTCCGACCGATGAAGCCACACCTACGACGTCAGCATCGCCAGCGTTCGGGTAGTCGCTCACATCATCGATGAGCGCAACACGTCCCTCTGGAACACGGAGAGCCGCGGCGAGGGTTCTGCGCACGCAGTCATCGTCCAATCGATGCTGAAGGATAATGTCTATTCCATTGAACTCGATCATTGCGACGCGCTCCACGCCTTCAGTGCGGCATCTACCTCCGCAGGACCTACGTTCTTCATCTTGAAGAGGATAGCGTGTGCTTGCGGCGTATTTCCGAACTTGTTGAGTACACCGAGCGCCTGGAATGCTCCTCGGTTTAGCTGATGAAAGCCCGGACCAGAATCGGATACAAGGTACAATGCCGCTCACGACACTGCGCCAAGCTACTCGTCAGCGCGCGCATTCGACATGGCCGATGGACATGCGCATGGTATCGGCCGCTGTGCGCAGCGGTTGCGTGTTTTCGATCGACCGCGTGACTGGCGGCGCATCCCGGGACGCGCGCCAAGCTCATCTCTCGCTGCTCCGCAACGCCACGCGCAGCCCTCGCCAGCCCTCTCACAACCACACCGCTACCGCGTACGCCCGGCCGAGCGCAAGGCCCGTTGGCACTCGGGGTCTTGCGCACGGCTGGGAGCTGGTAGCCGAGCTACGTATCCTGCAAGCTGCTGGGTCGACGCCTCGTGCTACGTCACGATTGCCGATGTCGAACGAGGCAATGATGGCACGCGGACATCAGCACCTGCTGCGTCGGTTACGCGGCCGCAGAGCCGCCGCCGCTACCGCCGCCCCGGCGTCGCCGGCGACGTCCGCCGCCCGGACCGCCGCCGCCGCCACCACCGCCGCCGCTGCTCGGGCGATCGCGGCGACCGTGGCCGTGGCTGTGCTGCGAGCGCTGCTGCTGGGCCGGCGGGCGCGGCGGCGCCATGCTGAGCGGGACCCGCGACTCGTAGGGGTGGCCCTCGACGACCGGGATCTCCTGGCGGGTCAGCTTCTCGATGTTGCGCCAGTCGAGCCGCTCGTCGGTCTCGACGAACGACAGCGCCATGCCGGCCGCGCCGGCGCGCGCGGTGCGGCCGATCCGGTGGACGTAGGTCTCGGGGACCTCGGGGACGTCGAAGTTGACGACGTGGGTGACGTCGTCGATGTCGATGCCGCGCGCCGCGATGTCGGTCGCGACCAGCACGCGGACCCGGCCCGACTTGAACCCGGCCAGCGCCCGCTCGCGCGCGTTCTGCGACTTGTTGCCGTGGATCGCCTCGGCCCCGACCCCGGCCTTGACCAGGTGCTCGGCGATCCGGTTGGCGCCGTGCTTGGTGCGCGAGAACACCAGGACGCGCCGCATGCTGGTGTCGCGCAAGACATCGACCAGCAGCGCGCGCTTGTCGGCCTTCTCGACGAAGTAGACCTCCTGGTCGATGCGCTCGGCGGTGGTCGCCGGCGGCACGACCGCGACGGTCTCGGGGTTCTTCAGCAGATTGTCGGCCAGCTCCTGGGCCTCGCGCGGCATCGTCGCCGAGAAGAACAAGGTCTGGCGCTCGCGCGGCAGCAGCCGGATCACCTTGCGCACGTCGTGGATGAACCCCATGTCGAGCATGCGGTCGGCCTCGTCGAGCACGAAGACCTCGAGCGCGTTGAGCTGGACCAGGCCCTGACCGGCGAGGTCGAGCAGCCGGCCCGGGGTGGCGACCAGGACGTCCATCCCCGCGCGCAGCGCCTGCTTCTGGGCATCCATGCCCACGCCGCCGAAGATCACGAAGCTGCGCAGGGTCAGGTGCTTGCCGTAGGTGGCGAAGCTGTCCTGGATCTGCGACGCGAGCTCGCGGGTCGGCGTCAGGATCAGGCAGCGGATCGGCCGCCCGCGGCCGGCGGGCTCCTTCTTGGAGAGCCGCTGCAGGATCGGCAGCGCGAACGCCGCGGTCTTGCCGGTACCGGTCTGGGCGAGGCCGAGCAGGTCGCGGCCCGCGAGGACATGGGGGATCGCACGCGCCTGGATCGGCGTCGGCGTCTCGTAGCCTTCATCGGCGACGGCACGTTCGAGCGCTGGGAGCAGGCCGAGCTCTGAGAACAACATCGCGGCGACATAACACGTCTGCGGCGGCGATACGCTCGGGCCGG
The DNA here is from genome assembly GCA_036271215.1 of Kofleriaceae bacterium. GTDB lineage: Bacteria > Myxococcota_A > Polyangia > Haliangiales > Haliangiaceae > JABFXX01. The sequence continues at coordinate 17,368 of DATBBB010000117.1, forward strand.
CACGGGTTTCCGCACCGTCCGGCAGGTTTCAGTTCTTGAGCTGCTCGTCGAGCGCGGCCTTGACCTTGTCGTCGAACCCGCCCTCGCCCGAGCCGGCCTGGGCCTTGAGGTAGGCGTCGCGCTCGTGGACCAGCTTCTCGAGCTTGCCCTGAGCCTCGGCGCGCTCCGCGCCGCGCTTGGTGAGCTCGGCCTTGAGCGTCGGCTTGTCCATCGCGCGCAGATCCTCGGGCAGCGCGGCCGGCGCCACGCCGTCGACATCGACCGCGCCGGTCGCCATCGCCCCGACCAGGTCGTGCTTGGCGCGGGCCCCGCCGGGCCCACCCTTGGTGGTGGGGGTGGCGTAGTACATCGCGCGGTCGGCCTTGGCCGGCGCCGGCGCGTCCGCCGCGGCCGCCATGTTGCGGCGGTAGGCCTCGCGCTCGCCGTCGTCGCCGACGATCACCATGGTGCTGTCGATCCGCGCCGACAGCCGGGCGAGATCGTCGTCGTAGGGTGTGGCGATCTGCTGCACGCCGCCCTCGTGGTTGATCGTCGAGAACTGGCCGTGGCCGAGCGCGGCGATCTGGCGCCATGCGACCTCGGTGTCGCGGTCGTAGCCGCAGCGGATCGTGTTGAGCACGATGCCGCGGTCGCCGGCCTCGCGCGCCGTGAGGTCGAACCGCGGAACGTCGCCGCGGCTCGCCGGCGGCGCATCGCCGACCAGGAACACCAGCTTCTTGGCGTCGTCGCGCCACGCCATCTTGTGCAGCGTGTCGTCGAGCGCGGCGTCCACGTCCTCGGGGATGTCGCCGCCGCCGGACGCCCGGAAGCTCGATAGCTCGGCGAACACGCGGTCGAGATCCGAGGTCAGCATCAGGTCGCGCGTGACGTAGTCGTCGCCGATGTCGCGGTAGGCGACCAGGCCGATCCGCAGATCGGCGTCGGGGTCGGTCTTGCGGATATGGGTCGCGATCGACCACACCGTGCGCTTGGCGCCCTCGATCAGCCCGTCCATCGACGCGGTGGTGTCGACCGCAAACACGACGTCGACCGCGTGGCGGCCGGACGCGACCTGCACCGGCTCGGGCCTTTGCGCGATGCCGGCCTCGCCACCTCGCCACGGCTGGAGCAGCGCGGCGACGGTGATCGTCGCGGCAGCCGCGGTGGAGAATCCGTAGGTGACGACGCGCTGGCGGGTTGGCATGAACCGCACAAACGCACCACCCGGCGGTTTCGATCTACGAACCCGATCTATGGCGCGCCGGAGCCGGCATCGCTCCCGCCGCCGATTCCCTTGGCAGGCGGCGGAGTTACGCCGGCGACCGCGATACTGGCGACCCGCCGGACGTCGATCGGCCGGCAGCTCCGGGTGCCGCACAGCCAGAACCGCACGTGCAGTCGCACCGGGTGCTCGCCCGGCGCGTCGCCGTGGACCGCGACCTGGAACCGGGGCGCATCGGCGTCGGGATCGACCGCATCGCCGCGGCCGAGCCGCTGCTTCTTCACCGAGGCGCCGGGGTCGGGATCGAGATCGACGATCACCGCGGCGTCCTTCGAGACCGTGAGCCCGCGGTCGACCGCGATCGCGATCGTCAGCGGCGCGGTGGCCCCGGCCGCCACGTCGACCCGCTCGGCCACGCGCAGCTCCCAGCCGGCCTCGCGCGGCGCCTGGGCACGCCCGACCGCCGGTGCCACCACCGCGAGCCCGCCGAGCACCACCAGCGCGGCTCGCCGGATCACAGGCCGGATCACAGGGATCACAGGGATCACAGGATCTGGGTCGCCAGCTCGGCCAGCGGCGAGCGCTCGCCCTTGGTCAGGATCACGTGGCCGGCGATCGCCTCCTGCTTGAACCGCTCGGCGACCGTGGTCAGCCCGTTGTTCTGCGAGTCGAGGTACGGGTGATCGATCTGGTACGGGTCGCCGGTCAGGATGATCTTGGTGCCCTCGCCGGCCCGCGTGATGATCGTCTTGACCTCGTGCGGCGTCAGGTTCTGCGCCTCGTCGACGATCATGTACACGTTGGGCAGCGACCGGCCGCGGATATAGGTCAGCGGCTCGATCTCGACGTAGCCGAGGTCGACCAGCTCGGCGTAGCTCCGGCCGTCCTTCTTGTCGGACTTGTTGAGCCCGAGCAACAGCTCGAGGTTGTCGTAGATCGGCTGCATCCACGGGTTGAGCTTCTCCTCGATGTCGCCCGGCAGGTAGCCGATGTCGCGGCCGAGCGGGAAGATCGGCCGGCTGACCAGGAGCTTGGAGAACACCTGCTCCTCGGTGACCTTCTGCAGGCCGGCGGCGATCGCGAGCAACGTCTTGCCGGTGCCGGCCTTGCCGACCAGGGTCACCAGCTTGATGTCGTCGTTGAGCAGCAGGTCGAGCCCGAAGTGCTGCTCCTTGTTGCGCGGCTTGATCCCCCACACGCCGTCGCGCAGCTTCTTGACCGGGACCGCCTTGCCGGTCGACTTGTCCCAGCGCGACAGCGCCGACTTGCCGGTCTCGTCCTTGAGGGTCAGGAACTCGTTGGCGTGCAGGCCGGGCGCATCGACGGTGACCGTGCCATCGGTGTAGAACCGCTCGACCGTGCCGGCCGGGACGGCGACGTCGCGGTGGCCGACGTACAGCTCGTCGATCGGCGTGCGCTCGGGATCGAAGTCGACCGCCGCGAGCCCCAGGGCGTCGCCGCGGATCCGCATGTTGACGTCCTTGGTGACCAGGATCGTCGGGATCTTGAGGTCGGTGTCGCGGACCTCGAGCGCGATCTCGAGGATCCGCTGATCCATCGAGCGCGAGTCGTAGCTCGGGTTCTTGATCGGGTTCTTCGACAGCGCGACGCGGACCGTGCCGCCGTTCTCCATCGCCTGCGCGTGAGACAACCCGCCGTCGTGGCGATACTGATCGAGCAGGCGCGCGACCTGCCGCGCGTTGCGGCCGAGCTCGTCCTGGTTCTTCTTGAACGTGTCGATCTCCTCGATCACGTAGATCGGGATGATCACGTTGTTGTCGGCGAAGGCGTAGAACGCGCGGGCGTCGTGGAGCAGGACATTGGTGTCCAAAACGTAATTCTTGACCGCCACGGCAAAACTGTCGTCGGAGCCGTCGGCGGTGTCCACCGTGGGCGCCAGGAATCCGGTGCGGTTACGCCGCGCGAACTCAGAATCGACCAGACGCCGCGAGCCCCAGGGCGTGCTCGGTCGCGAGCGGTGCGATCTGGATCGCATCGCGCGGCGCGGTGACGAACACGGTGGCACCGGCGGCGACGAGCACGGCGCCCGCGATCGCGAGCCGGGTCGCGAGGTCGGCGCGCGCATCGGCGCGGTCGATCGTCGCCTTGCCCTGGGCGTTGCACGCGGCACCGTGGGCGGCGTGCGTGCAGTCGTGATCGAACGCGCCGTCGTAGATCGCGCGCGCCGACAGCGCGAACCCGAGCGAGCTGCCGAGCCCGGCGACGCCGGCGACCCCGAGCCCGCCGGCGAGGTAGATCCGCGACCGCCGGCGCCGGGTCGCGACCGGGGTGGCGATGCCCGGCGCCGCGAACGCCGGGATCTCGACCGCGGTGGTCACCCCGGCCTCGGCGTGCAGCACGGTCTTGAACACCGGCCGGCCGGGCACGGTGGCGACCACCACGACGTCGCCCGGCTCGACGAGGTCGTGGATCTCCGCGGCCGGCGCCGCCACGCGGTCGCCGATCCGGACGCCGAGCCCGGCGGCCTCGGGATCGGCCAGCCGGACCGTCACCGCCGCGAGCCGCGCGACCAGCGCGTCGGCGCGATCGCGGGCGAACCGGGCCCGGCTCGGCACGTCCTGCGAGCCGCGCGCCGCGGCGTCGAACAGCTCCCACGCGCGGCGCAGGTGGCCCTGGCGCTCGTAGCAATCGGCGAGGTTGACGGCGGTGCCGAGCGCGGGATCGAGCTCGTAGCTGCGCGCGAACAGCGCGCACGCCTCGTCGTAGTGGCCGGCCTTGGCCAGATCGCGGCCCTGCAGGAAGATCCGCCCGGCCTCGGTGGCGTCGGCCGGATCGGCGAGCGCGCGGCCCGCGCGGCCGATCAGCACGATCAGGATCGCGGCCAGCACCGCGAACGCCAGGCTTCGCACGCGCCCAGCATCGGCCAGCGTCGACGAGCCGTCAAGCCGGCGGCCCGGCGGCCCTCGCCCGAGGCCGCGGGCGCAATCTGCCCTGCGATCCGGGTCACCTCCGGCGAGCTCTGGGGGTAGGCTGAGCGCATGCGGCTGGTGTGGCTCCTCGTGCTCGCGGCCTCGGGTTGCCGCGGCATCCTCGGGTTCGAGGACGCGGTGCTGGTCGACGCCACGATCGACGTGGCGAGCTGCGCGCGCTGGCAGCCGCAGGGCTTCGATCCGTGCGCGCTCGGTACGCCGCAGCCGGCGCTCGATCTCGGCCCGGGGACCTACGTCTACGACACCACGACCGCGGGGGGCCAGCTGTCCAACGGTGCGGGCGTGATCCAGAGCTCGGCGCTGACCGTGACCCAGGCCGATCAGTCGGTCGTCGCCGTGCTGTCGGTCGCCGCGTTCACCGTCGAGGCCGGCGCCACGCTCGAGGTCGTCGGCCCCAAGCCGCTGCTGATCGCGTCGTGGTCGACGATCGCGGTCGACGGTGCGATCGACGCCGGCAGCCAGCTCGGCGTGACCGACGTGCCCGGCCACATCGCGCAGACGATCCGGCTCGGCGCCGGCGCCGATCAGGGCTGCACCGGGCTCGCCGGCATGGCCGGCGGCAACGCCGCGGCGGCCGGCGGTGCCGGGGGCGGCGGCGGCGGTGGCTTCCAGGGCACCGGCGGGCTCGGCGGCACCGGCGGCAACGCGAGCGCGGCCGGCGGCACGGGCGGGCCGAGCGCGGCGCTGCCGGTGATCCGCGGCGGCTGCCCGGGCGGTACCAGCGGCACGGCGGGTGCGATCGCCGCGGCCCCGGCCACCGCGGCCTCACGCGCGCAGGGCGGCGCCGGCGGCGGTGCGATCCGGCTGGCCGCGCTGGCGGCGATCACGGTGACCGGCTCGATCGGCGCGAACGGCGCCGGCGGAGCGGGCGCGCCGACCCGATCGGCGTGCGGCGGCGGTGGTGGCGGGGCCGGCGGCTACATCGGGCTCGACGCACCGGCCGCGATGATCAGCGGCACGCTCACCGCCAACGGCGGCGGCGGTGGTGGCGGCGGCCCGGCGACCGGCGCGGGCAACGACGGCAGCGATGGCTCGGCCGACGGCTCACCGGCGAGCGGCGGCGGGCTCGCGAGCGGCGGCTGCGGCCGGCCCGGCGGCCAGGGCTCGATCCAGCTGACGCTCACCGGCGCGAGCGCGACCGGCTCCGACGCCTGCGGCGGCGGCGGCGGCGGCGGCGCGGCCGGCTTCATCCTCGTGGCGAGCCCCGCGTACACCGCCACGGCAGACGCCCGGATCTCGCCGCCGGCGACCCAGCAGTAGCGATCGGGCTCGGCGCGGCCCATCCCGACGACCCGCCACGGCAGACGCCCGGATCTCGCCGCCGGCAACCCAACCGTAGCGATCGGGCTCGGCGCGGCCCCGACCCGACGACACCGCCACGGCGGACGCCCGGATCTCGCCGCCGGTGACCCAGCAGTAGCGAGCGGGCTCGGCACCGCGCGCGGCGGCCGCGTGCTCGGCGCCGCGCGCGGCGGCCCGGCAGACCTCGGTCGGCGGCACGATCAGTGCTGACAGGCCATCGGGTCGGCGTCGCAGTCGCCGGCCGCTGGCTTCTTGCGCGGTGCGATGTCGACCCCGAACTGGCGACAGTTCGTGATCAGCTGGTCGCGCTTGCCGGGCGCCACCGCGACGATCAGCTTGCGCGCCTTGGCCTCGCTGCCGAGGTGACACGCGGCGAGGAAGCAGAACGGCGCGTGCTCGGCGCTCACCAGGCCGTCGCACTGCTGGACAACCTGATCGTAGCGGCCGGCAGCGTACGCCTCGGCGACGTCTTCGTCTGGCGCCGGCTTCGCGGCCGATGACGGCGCCGGCTTCGCGCTCGACGGCGACGACGCCGCGAGCTTCGCAGCCGATGGCGGCGTGGTCGGCTTCGTGATCGACGACGCCGGCGCCGTCCTCGGCCGCGCGGTCGACGGCGGCGTCGCCGGTGTCGACGGCTCGCCATGCACAGACATCGTGGAGCCGGCGCCGCCTGCATGCGGCACCGTCGCAAATCGAACCGGCGGCGCAGCCGCGGCGCTCGCCGGAGGCTCGGCAGATCGAGCCGGCGGCGCAGCCGCGGCGCTCGCCGGAGGCTCGGCGGATCGAGCCGGCGGCGCAGGCGCGGCGCTCGCTGAAGGCTCGGCAGATCGAGCCGGCGGCGCGGGTGCGGCGAGCTCGGGATGCTCGGCCGTGCGCGCGGCGCCCGCCGCCGCGGTGGTCGGAGCGGCCGGCGGCGCCGGATTCGCGGCAGGCGGTGAGGTCACCGCGCGCGGCGCCGGATCGATCGGAGGCTCGATCGGATCGACCGTCATCCCGGGCTGCTTGTGCGGCGGCTCGTCCTGCTTGTGCGGCTCGTCCGATGCGCTCGCCGGTGCGTCGCCGTTCGCGGCGACCACGTTCGCGGCCGGCGCGGGGCCGGAGCGCATCAGCAGCATGATCGCGATCGCGCCGACCAGCGTGGCGAACCCGATCACCGCGTACAGCGGCCAGGTCGGCCGCCTCGGAGAGACGATCGCGATCGCCTCCGAGGTGCGCAACGCGTGGTCGCGAACCGACGGCCGCGCCGGCACGGCAGACGCGGCGAATGCGCCCGACGATGCAGCCGACAACGCAGCCTGCGCCGCCGACGGCGAAGCCAGCGCTTCCAGCGGCGCGACCAGCGATCCCGAGCGCGGCCCCGCAGGCACCGGCACAGGCCCCGAGCGCGGCCCCGCAGGCACCGTCATCGGCACCGAGCGCGGCCCCGCAGGCACTGTCATCGGCCCCGAACGCGGCCCCGCAGGCACCGGCACCGGCCCCGAGCGCGGCCCAGGCGGCACCGGCACAGGCCCCGAGCGCGGCCCCCCAGGCACCCGCTGCGGCCCGGTCTTCCTCGACGGCCCTGGCTCCACCGCCGTCGGCGCCTCGAACGTCTCGCTCACCGCCGCCCGCAGCCCACTCGATGCCGCCCGCGGCCTGCTCGGCGCCGCCCACAGCCCGCCCGGCGCCGCCGGCAGCTCGCCCGACGCCGACGCGGTCTCGATCTCGATGCTCGGCAGCGACTGGGTGTCCTCGCTCCGGTCCGGCGGAGGCCGCGGCACGGCGAGCTTCGCGGTTCCGGCCGGTCGCACAGGCGGCGGCGGCGGCAGCGGCGATCCCGCGCCGGGCTCGTCCCGGTTCGCGAGCGCAAGGATCCCCGGATCGGTCGGCGGCGGCGCCGCGAGCGGAAACCCGAGGCTGCGGCGCCGGCTCAGCTGCGCGGTCGGCTCGGCCGGCGCGGGCTCGCTGGTCGGTGCGGTCGCCATCGGACCTACCGCCGACATCCCAGCCGCCGGACGCCCCGCCCCGGGGCGCGCGATCGCGACGCTCGTCATCGGCGCGCTCGCCATCACGGCGCTCGTCATCGGATCGATCGCCATCGGCTGCAGCGACTCGGTGACCTGGCGTGGCGGGCTGAGATCGACCACCCCTGCGAGCTGATGGTTCACGTGCTTCGCCGCCTGGATCGCCAGATCGCTCGGGATCGGCTCGCTGGTCACCGTGACCGCCTCGCCGAGCTCCTGCTGGCTATCGAGCTCGAGCCACGGCTCCGGCCGCTGGCCGAACAGCTCGCGCATGAACCGGCCGAGCGCCGGCGTCGACACCATCGCGCCGGTCCGCCCCGCCAGCGTCTCGATCGCCTCGACGACCTCGTCGGCGGTCTCGAACCGCTCCTCCGGCGTCTTGGCCAGCAGCCGCAGCACCAGCTCGTCGAGCTCGCGCGGCACCTCCGGCCGGCGCGACGACGGCGGCGGCGGCGGCTCGGTGACGATCGCGTTCATGTTCTCGAAGTCGGTCGAGCGCTTGTACAGCCGCTCGGTCGTCAGCATCTCCCAGAAGCAGATCCCGAGCGAGAACAGGTCGCTCCGGCGATCGACGCGCTTGCCGCGGCACTGCTCCGGGGACAGGTAGCTGATCTTGCCCTTCACCGTTCCCGACTTGGTCTCCTGCGATCGGTCCGACGCCTTGGCCACGCCGAAGTCGACCAGCTTGACCCCACCGTCGTAGCTCACCATCAAGTTCGACGGCGACACGTCGCGGTGCACGATGCCGAGCGCCCGGCCATCGCGGCCGAGCCGGGTATGCGCGTGGTGCAGCCCGGCGGCCGTCCCGGCGGCGATCGTCAGCACGCACGAGATCGGCAGCGCGCGGCGCAGGCCCAGGGCGCGATGCAGCAGCGTGCGCACGGTCTCGCCGTGCACGTACTCCATCGTGAAGAAGTAAGAATCGCCGAGCTTCCCGATGTCGTAGACCTGCGCGACGTTGGCATGCTGGAGCTGCGCCGCGAGCCGCGCCTCATCGAGGAACATCTGGACGAAGTGGATGTCGCTCGCGCGGTCGGGCAGGATCCGCTTGAGCACGCAGTAGCGCTCCACTCCCGCCACGCCTTCGCCGCGCGCTAGGAAGATCTCCGCCATCCCTCCTACCGCGAGCTTCGCGAGGATCTGATAGCTGTTCGCGGTCGACCCGACCTCTGCAGCAGCCCTCGACACGCGGCGATTGTCGAACTCGATCACCGCGTGTGTCAAATGACACAAATGGAGAGGGTCAACGTGAGAAGTGTGGCAAGATCGCGCGGACTGTGAATGGGTCGGCGTGCTGCGCGGCTCGCGCAGGCCCCGGCGGGCGCCGGCGCACAGTGAAAAATGCCAATAAACCTTTGGACCATCCGCGGGGTTCCCCGGGTAAGATCTGCATTATCGTCGTCCAGAGGTCCCCTATGAACAAGACACGTCTCTTTGTTGTTGCCGCCTTGCTCGCCGCCTCGGTCAGCGGCTGTTTCTTTCGCGCGGCTCGCCCGTGTCACACCGACTGCTGGTGGGATCACGGCCGCCGGGTCTGCGAAAAACGCTGTAATTGATCCCGGGGAGCCGCCCGGCCGTTCCCGGGCATCCGCGCCCCGTCTGCTCGCGCCGCAGCTCGAGGGCTCGCTGGCTCAGCTCACTTGAACGTCCCCAGGTCGACGAACGCCTGGTCGGTCATGATCACGTAGGGCCGGTCCTCGAAGCTCAGGTTGCCCTGGCCGTCGAACTTCTGGATCTGCAGGAGGCCCATGCCGTAGCCCATCGGGCCCTGCGAGTAGTAGTTGATCGCCAGCTGGTACGGGCCGGCCTTGGGCGTGCCCGGGATCGCGAAGCACTCGGGGCCGTAGCCGGTCGTGATGTCGGCGTAGAGCTCGCCGCCGGACGCCAGCTGCTTGTGGCTGTACCAGGCGTGGCCGCCGCGCGCGTCGCGGATGTGGAAGTCGACGTCGTTGTCGTCGGTCTCCCAGTACATGATGAACCGGGTCGACGGCTGGGTCGGCAGCGGGATCCGGCGCTTGCCGAGCTGGGCGAGCACCTCGTCGCGCTTGCCCGCGACGTGCGCGAGGTACGCCGCGCCGATCATGCCGACGTCGTCGGACAGCACGCGCTCGGCGCCCGCGAACCGGTTCTCGGGATACTGCTGGTCGATGCCGGCGAGGATCGCGGTGAACGCCGCGGCGTACTGGCCATCGCGGAGCAGGGCGTAGGCGAGCATGCGGTGACCGGTCAGGTGATCGGGGCGCTCGTCGACCGCGCGCTTGTAGGTATCGATGATCAGCGCGCGCTGCGCCTTGCCGAGCCGCTCGAGCCGCTCGCCGGCGAACCGCCGGAAGTCGGCGCGCGCCGGGTACAGGTCGATGATCGAGCCGTAGACCCGCGCCGCGGTGTCGAGGTTGTGCTTGGCCTCGAGCGCGTCGCCCAGGCCGATCAGCCCGAGCACGTCGCCGGGCGCCCGGTTGTGCCAGGCCCAGGCCTTGACCAGCGCGGCGTCGGCGCCGCCGGTCGCGAGCTCGTGCTCGATCTCGGCGAGCGGGCCGTGCAGCGCCGGCTTGCGGCGGTTCATCGCCAGGCCGTCGTCGTTCGAATCGCTGCCGCTCACGTCGTCGGCGTCCGGGCGGCTGACGCTGGCGATCATCGGCGCGGCCGCGGGCCGCGGCTCCGGGGATGGGCGCGTCACGGACGGCGGCGGCGGTGGCGGCGGGGGCGGTGCGGCCGGAGCAGGCCCGCGGCCATCGACGAACGGCCGGCGGCGCGTGTTGCGGGCGACGTCCGCCGATTCCAGCTCCTCTTGCGGCTCGGCCTCGGCGGCGGCGACGCGCGGGCCCGCGGCGCCACGGGGGGCGGCCATCCCGGCCTTCGGCCGCTCGTCGTCGTCGCGGTCCGAGCTGTCGGCCTTCTTGGCCATCTTGAACGCGCGCCGCGGCGACGACGCTGAAGGCTTGTCGTCGTCATCGTCGTCCCCGGCCGCGCTGTCCGCCGCCGCGAGGCTCTTGGTGGCGGGCTGCTTCCTCGGCGGCATGGGCTTGGCCGCCACCGGCTCGGCGATCTGGGCCGGTGCCGGCGGCGCCGCGCGGTGCATCAGCTCGACCCCGGTCGGGCCGATCGCGAGGATCTCGGACAGCGATCGGCGATCGATCCCGAACCGCGCGTAGTCGGCGTCGGACTCGAGCACGAGCAGCGAGGTCTGGCTCGACACCACGCGCGCCGCGACCGAGCGGCGGACGATCTCGGCGCGCAGCTTGGTCGCCGCGTCGCCGGTCTGCTTGGCGAGCTGGCCGTCGAGCTCGGTGATCTCGGCGCCGGCGAACGCGCGGCCGAGCAGGGTCGGCATCACCGCGACCGGTGACGCCACGGTGCGCACGCCGGCGACCGTGATCGCGAGCGGGCCTTGCGCCGGGCGCCGGGTGTACACCGTGACCTCGTCGCCCGACTGCGCCGCGGCGATCGAGCGCGGGAACACCCAGCGCGCGCCGTCGACGGCGATCGGCAGCTCGGTGCGGACCGCGAGCCCGATCCGGCGCGCGACCTCGGTCACGCCCTGGTCGAGATCGAGGATCGCGCCGGTGTGCGCGAGCCCGGCGTGGGCGACCGCCGCGGCCGCCTGATCGTCGCGGATCCCGCCGCTCAGCGCGACGTCGATCCGGTCGACGCCGCGGCCGGCGAGCTGCTTGGCGAGCGCCGGCAGCGCCGCGGTCTCGGCGCCCGCGGTGACCACCCCGTCGGTGATCACCACGAGCCGGGCGCGCGGCGAGTGCGCGGCGACCCAGGCAAGCGCCTGGCCGAGATCGGACGCGCCGAGCGCGCCGCGAGCGACCAGCGCCTGCTCGATGTTACCGATCTTGTCGGCGCGGCCGTCGTAGATCGGCGCGGTGACCTGATCGAACGCGACGACCTGGACCGGCAACGCGCCGCCGTAGTCGCGCGCGAGCTGATCGACCAGCTGATGGATCGTCCGGGCCTCGGCCGCGAAGCCCAGGGCGCGCGACGCGCTGGTGTCGACCAGCAGGGTCACCGACGCCGGGACCTCGGCCGCGTTCGGCAGCTCGACCACGACCCGGGTCGCGGCGAGCTCGCCGGCGCCGATCGCCCGCGGCGCACCGACCTTGGTGCCGTCGACCACGACGTCGCGGTCCGGCTTCCAGTTGCGCTCGCTCAGGGTCTGCTCGGCCACCGCGCCGGTCTGGCCGCGGACCTGGACCTGGACGTCGATCCGATCGCTCTTCGCCAGCCCGCGCAGCGGCAGCGTGTAGTGGCCCGGCGAGACCTCCTGCGAGAAGCTGATCACGAGGTGCTTGTCGGCGTTGGCCGGGATCGGGAACACCCGGGCCGAGAACTGGTTGCCCTCGGCCTTCTCGAGCAGCGCCGGATCCTGCCGGCGGTGCAGGAAGTCTTCATACGCGATCCTCGCGCGCTGCTTCTCGACGACCTCGGCCTCGAGCAGCTGGCCGTTGCTCTCCATCGCGAACCGCGACACCGCGGCGCCCTGCGGCAAGGTGATCGCGAACGTCCCCTCGCGGATCCGGGCCTCGGGGTTGTGGAAGTAGAGGTGGAGCTCGGTGAACGCGAGCGGGCCCTCGACGACCGCCTTGGCGTCGACCCGGGTCAGCTGGAGCCCGCTGCCGTCGGACGCGGTCAGCGACCACGGCGCCGGGGTCTCGCGCGACACCGGGCCCGAGGTCGCCACGAACAGGTTGGTCACCGGCGTGACCCTGATCGGCGCGCCGGGCGCCGCGGTCACCGGCGGTGGCTGGCCGGGCGCCGGCCGGCCGGCGATCGGCGGCGGCTTGCCGGTATCGGCGTTCGAGGCGTTGCAGGCGAGGGTGGAGGCGCCGGCGGCCGTGATGGACGCGGCGAGGACGGCGATCAGGCGGGCACGGGACATCGTCTGACCATCAACGCACGAGCCGGCCCGGCGGTTTCTCCGCGCTTGTAACGTCACCGCGATCCCGGTCACGAACAAGATCACGAGGTTCGCGGCACCCCGGCCGGCCACCGCTCGCGCCGGCGCGCGATCACGCTGGCGACGACCGCCGTGCCGATCACCCCGGCGATCACCCCGACCGAGCCGATCGGCGAGATCACCAGCCACGGCGCCGCCAGCATCTTGAGCCCGGCGAACGCGACCACCGCCGCCAGCCCGTACGTCAGGTAGCGCAGCTCGCCGATCGCGCCGACCAGCACGACGTACAGCGCGCGCAGCCCGAGCACCGCGAACATGTTGGCGCTGTAGATCACGAACGGCTCCTCGGACACCGCGAACGCCGCCGGGATCGAGTCGATCGCGAACACGACGTCGGTCGCTTCGATCGCGATCAGCGCGACCAGGAGCGGCGTGGCCAGCCGGCGGCCGTTGCGCCAGGTGATGAAGCGATGGCCGGCGAGCTCGCGGGTCCACGGCAGGTGGCGCTCGAGCCACGGCAACAAGCCACCCGACGCGTCGCCGGTGCCGCGCAGCATCTTGATCGCCGTGACGACGAGGATCGCGCCGAACACGTACGTGATCTCGTGCCAGCGGTGCAGCACCGCGGCGCCCAGCGCGATGAACACCGCGCGGGTCACCAGCGCGCCGGCGATGCCCCAGGTCAACACCCGGCGCTGCTCGTTGCGCGGGATGCCGAGCGCGCCGAAGATCACGACGAACAGGAACAGGTTATCGATGCTGAGGCTCTTCTCGAGCAGGTACGCGCCGAAGTACTGCTCGGCGGCGCCGGCGCCGAAGTACGCGCCGATCAGGCCGCCGAATGCGACCGCGGCCATGATCCACCCGGCGCTCCACACCAGCGCCCGCCGCCGCGAGTCCACGCGCTCGCCGCGGTGCGCGAACAGATCGATCGCGACCAGAATTATCATGACGCCCGCCAGCAGGGCCCAGGCCCAGGCGGGCACGTTGAGATCAGACATGCCACCTCCGAGAGCTTGCGTTACGTGATTGGATGAATCAGCGCGACGCGAGCAGACAGGGCGGGCGGAACACGCGCACGGCATGGCGGCGGCCGGCCGCGGCCAGCGGCGGCGCGGCGCACCGGATCACCGGCGGACCGAGCGGCGGGACCACGGCGACGGCCACCGGGATGATCGCCGGATCGAGATCCGGGCCATCCGGGGCGTCGTCGAGCACGCAGGTCGCGGCGGCGGGCCCCGGCGCTGCCGATGTCTGGACCACCGCGCCCGTCAGCATTGCGACGGCGAGCAGCAGCGCCAGGAACCGTGCGACCACCGGCTCAATCTACGACCAGATCGGCCGCTGTCCACTGCCGATCGACGCGCGGCGGCTGACCTCAGAGCTCACCTGAGACGCGAGTCCGCGAGCTCCGATCTGCTTCCGGGATTGGCGCAGCCGGCGTCTGCGCCGGCAAGCCGATAGACAGCCGGCGGCGAACATTTGTTCGACGCTCGAGCTCCGGGGTCAAAACGGCGGCGCCGGCGGGCGCGGTGGCGCCGGCGGGTTGTGATCGGAGGCGACGTTGATGACGAGCCCCACGAGCACGAGCCCGGCCACGATCGCGTAGGTCGTGGTGGTGGCGGTGGCCGACTGGCGCCCGGCGCAGCCCGGGGCCGAGGTCCCGAGCAGGGCTGCCACGATGCCGGCCACGAGCGTTCGCTTCATGCGACGACCATGACACGGCGATCGAGGCTCGCTACCGACGAGCGGATCGCGCCGTGCGCGAGGTCGCGACGGCCGGCAGCGTGCGGCGCGGTGCAATAACGCGAGGACCTCGCGCGTTGCCGCCGAGCGCGGCGCCGGACCAGGGCCGGCTCGAGATCAGGTAGGTCGTCGCGTCGGGGGGCTGGCTCAGCTCGCCTTCTTGGTCTTCTCGGCCTGCGACTCCGCCCACGTCACCACGCGGTTCCGGCCGGTGTGCTTGGCGTGATACAGCGCGAGGTCGGCGCGCTCGATCAGCATCGCGCGGTCGCGGCCGTCGTCGGGGAACGCCGCCACGCCGATCGACTCGGTGACCGACAGCGGGCCCTTCTCGGTCTCGACCACGACCTTCGAGATCTCGATCCGGATCCGCTCGGCGACCTGCTTGGCCTGCGCGACGTCGACGTTGTCGAGCAGCACCGCGAACTCCTCGCCGCCGTAGCGCGCCGGGATGTCGATCTTGCGCGGCACCTCCTGCAGCACGCGCGCGACCCGGCGCAGCACCTCGTCGCCGACCGGGTGGCCGTAGCCGTCGTTGACCTTCTTGAAGAAGTCGACGTCGCACAGAAGGATCGCGACCTTGTGGTTGTGGCGCGCCGCGCGCTCGAGCATCTCGGCGAACTTCTGCTGGAACGTGCGATGGTTGGTCAGCCCGGTGAGGCCGTCCGTGGTCGCCATCGTCTCCATCTTGCGATACAGGAACCCGTTCTCGAGCGAGATCGCGACCTGGTTGGCGATCACCGCGAGCATCTCGCGGACGTCCTTGCCGAACCGCTTCTCGGCGCGCGCGATCAGGGTCAGCGTGCCGACCGGCTCGTCGGCGGCGAGCAGCGGCAGCACGAGCAGCGAGCGCGCGTCCTCGATCTTGACCTTGCGGGTGTAGATCGGCGCGGTGACCTCGCGCGGCTCGCCGCCCGCCGGCAGGTAGTGCCGGTTCTTGACCACCATCGACGCCAGCCCGGCGTTGTCCTTGAACTCCAGATCGGTGAGCTGCGCCGGATCGACCAGGCCCTCGCCGCCCGGCCGGGTCCGGACCGCGGCGATCTTGTGGCGCGCCTTGGGCTTGTCGTAGAGCGCGATCACGGCGACGTCGTAGTCGACGATCGCGGCGGCGGCATCGAACGCGGTCTCGATCACCTGCTCGACGGTGAGCGCGCGGCCGAGCATCGCGGTCGCCTGGTAGAACCGCTCGTGCTCGTACTTGGCGCGCTCGACGGCGCGGAACACCTGCTCGGACTGCACCACGCGCAGCACCTGGGCGCTGGCGTCGGCGAGCAGATCGCGGTCGGCCTCGGAGAACGCCAGCTCGCGGTCGGCGGCGAGGATGCCGCGCAGGTGGCCGTGCTCGATCAGCGGCACCGCGACCAGCGCCACGCCGGCGCGGCCGCCCTCGTAGTACGGCAGCTGGCCGGGCTTGGTCGCCGCGCACAGCAGCGGCTGGCGATCGCGGACCACCGCGCCGAGGATCCCCGCCGACGGCAGCCGCGGGGTCTCGGTGATGTTGTCGGCGTCCGACGCGACCTCCTTGAGCTTGATCCGCTCGCCGTCGTCGTCGAGCCACAGCAGCGCCACCGTGGTCGCGCCGAGCGAGCGCTTGAGCGTCGCGAGCATCCAGCTCGCCGCGTCGCCGATCATGCCGACCCCGCCGATCGCGAGCAACCGCTCCTCTTCATCGCGGCCGCGGGGCGCGCGGCTGCTGGGCCCCAGCGCCGCCGCGATCAGCCGGTAGTCGCGCGCCGAGTCGCGCAGCGCGACCAGCTCCTCGTCGAGCCGCGCCGCGCGCCGCCGCCGGTAGCGCGCGGTGATCCCGCGCAGCAGCAGCACGTGCGCCATCGCCGCGCCGCCGAGGTACGCGACGTGGATCCCCGACGCGAGCACGGTCGGCTCGGCGATCCGGGTGCGACCGAGCAGCGCGGCCTCGAGCAGCAGCGCGGCGACCAGGGTCGCGATCGCGCTCGGCCGCGCCAGCACCGTCATCGCGAACGCCACGAACCCGTAGAGCAGCGGGTACGCCGGCGAGCCCAGCCCGCCGGTCACCGCGATCACGACGTGGATCCCGGCGACCAGGGTCAGCGTGAGCTCGAGATCGGCGAAGTCGCTCGCCGCAGCGAGCCAGAACGATACCCGCTGCGCGCGCGCCGTCGGCGGCGAGAACTGCACGCGCCGGATCACCGCGATCACGACCAGCGCCGCGATCGCCACCACGAGCATCGTCATCGGCAGGCTCGGATGAGTCGCGAGCACCGCCGCGCCATCGGCGCCGCCGGCGGCGACCACCGCGCACGCCAGGCCGCCGGCGAGCGCGCCGATCGAGACCTTCGCGGCGCGGCGCACCCCGCGGGGGATGCCGATCATGGCGTCCCCTGCCCGGCCGGAGCGGTCGTCGATGCCGATGCCGATGCCGATGCCGATGCCGATGCCGATGCCGATGCCGGCACGGACGGCGGAGCCGGCGCCGGCCCTGGATCGCCGGCCAGATCCGGAGGTAGCCGCAGCACGATCTCGTCGGGGTACACCATGCCGAGGTCGGCCCGCGCGCGATCCTCGATCGCACCGATGTCGCTGCGCAGCGCCGCGATATCCCGCCGCAGCACCGCGTTGTGCGCCGCCACCGTGCGCGCCTCGGCGGCGAGCTGCTCGATCTGGACCTCGAGCTTGGCGGCCCGCGGATCGCGCCGCAGCACCTGCCCCGGCAGGTAGCCGATCGCGAGCGCGATCATCAGCGCCAGCGCGAGCCGCGCGCTCCACCGCCGGAGCGCCGGCGGGATGTGCATATCGGCCGCGATTTTGGGCACCGTGCCCCGACGTTACGGATCGCCGGGAGCCGGGCAACTTTTCGCTTATGGCCGGGCCTGCTGCCGGGCTACTGCCGGGTTACTGTGAAACCAAGGTCAGCGAGCCTGGCCCACGTGCCCATACACGGTCGAATTGATCCGTGGCGATATCAACGATCTGGTTCTCCGCCAGCCCGCGCAGCATATCGACGCGCCGGACCTTCTTGCCGTCCCAGGCGGCGATCCCGCGGTCGGTCGCCATCCAGATCTGGCCGTTGCGGGTCGCCACCACGTCATTGATCTCGAACCGCAGCGCGGCCGGGAAGTCCCAGGTGGTGCCATTCCATACCCCGGCCCCGGCTGCGGTCGCGATCACCACGTCGCCATCCGGCGCGATCGTCACCGCGCGCGCCGGCTCGCTGCGCAGGCCATCCGCCTCGGTCCACAGCTTGACCTCGCCGCCGACCAGCCGCGCCACGCCATCGTGGGTCGCGAACCACGCCGCGTCGCCGCGGACGTCGCCATCGATCACGTCGACCGGGATCGGCAGCATCCTGGGCGGCTTCTTGTCGCTGGGCGGCGCCGGCCCCGGCACCACCGCCTCGGCCTCGGTCCGGTGGTACGCCGTCTTGCCGGTCGCGGTGTCGACGATCGCCACGCCGTACGCGCGGCGCTCGGAGCCGTCGTGGTAGCGCAGCCCGACCCACAGCGTGCCCGGCGACGCGAACCGCGCGAAGCTGACCTCGGGCGCCGTGCCCGGGGTCGCCAGCGCGACCTTGCCGACCGCGGTCCACGCCGCGCCCTCGATCCGCGACAGGTGGAGCTCGGTGTCCGACGAGCCGCGGTGCAGCGCGTAGATCGGCCCGGCCGGATCGCGCACGACCGCGAGCACGACCTGATCCGGACCGCCGGTCGCGAACCTGTCGCCGGTCCAGTGCCAGGCCTGGCGCGCGCCGGTCGCGATCCAGCAGTCCTGCGCGTGCGCGCACGCGACCGACAGCGTCGTTGCGTCCTCGAACATCTCCTTGCGGCGCAGCCAGTCGCGCGGGTGGGCGTCGCCGTCGCGGTAGCGCGCCGTGCCGAGGTCGCGCGTGCCGATCAGCAGGTGATCGTCGATCGCGCCGACCGTCATCGCGCCCGGCGGCACCACCACGTCGACCGGATCGATCACCCAGTCGGCCGCCGCGCCGCTCGCGACCGGCACCAGCCGCATCCCGTCGCGCGACAGCGGCCGGACCTGCGCCGTGGTCGCCGGCGAGATCCGGTAGACGTGCGAGCCGCCCATCACCACCGCGCCGTCGCCGCGCGGCGCCGCGGCGTCCCACCGGGTCTCGGGCAGCGCGCGGTACGTCACCCACGCCAGCTGCTTGCCGATCGCGATCCGGTCGTGGCCGTCGGCGTCGCCGCCGATCACCAGCATCTGATCGCCCGCCAGCTCGACGAGGATCCGCGGATCGACCACCGCGCAGCCGAGCCCGGGGCCGATCCGCACCGTCTCACCCGACGGCTTGCGCGCGACCAGCCCGCCCTTGGCGGCGAGCCACAGCCAGCCGGCGCGGTCGTGGGCTAGCGCGCGGATCGAATCCTTGATCGGCGTCGACGCCCAGTCGCCCTGCGCGCTGACGTAGAACAGCCCGTGCAGGCTGCCGAGCCAGGCGCCGCCGTCCTCGGCGGGTGCGACGCTGACGTTCGGCTCCTTCGCCAGCGCGCCGAAGTCCACGCCGACCGACGCCGGCGGCGGCGGCATCTCGCTGTACAGCTCGGCGCTCGCGTCGTAGTGGCCGAGCCCACCCTCGGTCAGGATCCACACCCAGCGCCGATCGGGGTCGGGCGCCAGCGCCGCCACATGGTTCCCCGACAGCCCGTGGTCGGCCGACAGCGTCAGCACGCCGCCGTTGCCGTCCCAGCGCTCGAGGTCGTGGTCGGTCCCGACGAACACGAACCGGCCGGCCGGCGCGAGCAACCGGGCCGCCGACGGCTCGGTGAACACCCGGACCCGGACTTTTCCAGTCGAGACCGGGGGGATCGGCGCCGCCGGCGGATCGGGCGGCACACAGGCGGCGCACGCAACCAGGCCGAGCAGCAGGCTGCGAGACTTCACGGCGGCCCGACCGTAGCCCAGATGTTAGGCTCCCGCCATGGCAAGCAAGCGACGCGGTGGTCCACCGGAGCTGCGCGGCACCCTCGGCACGCTGCTCCGGACCACCACCGACGTCGTGCGCGATGTCCTCGAGCGCGGCGCCCGCGAGGGCCGCGCCCGGTTCGACGACGTCCGCGCCAGCCGCCGCCGGCAGGACGCCCTCGCCGAGCTGGGCGAGCTCGTCCTCGACCTGATCCGGCGGGGCGAGATCGACCTCGACGAGCTCCCCGAGGCCCGCGACCTGGTCCGCCAGCTCGATGACCACGACGCCGAGGCCGGCGACGACGGCCCCGCGCCGCTGCGCGCCAGCGCACGCCGCCGGTTCGACGACCGGGACGCCGACCGCCCCGACGCCCGCGCCGACCGCTACGGCACCCGCCCCGACGGCCGCGACAGCACCCACACCGATGGCCGCGACAGCCGCACCGACAGCCGCGACGCCCGCACCGATGGCCGCGACAGCCGCACCGATGGCGGCGCATCGCGCCGCGGCGACCCCACCGCCGACAGCCCGCGCCTCAACTCACGCGACGAGTCGCGCCGCCGCTCCCTCGCCGACGAGGCCACCCTCGACGAGCGCCCCGTCCACCGCCGGCCTGCCGCCGATGACGGCACCGTCTCTTCCGGTGCCGCTCTACGCTCCACCCGGCCCACCACCCCGGGCCGCCCGCTCGACCCCGCCGATACCAGCCGCGCCCCGACCAAGCCGATCAAGGGCCTCGTCCGCCCCAATGTCGGCCTCGTCCGCCCCGACGCCGACCTCGGTCGCCCCGGCGTCGGCCTCGGTCGCCCCGACGTCGATGGCCCAGGCGAGGATGACGATGCATCTGGCCCGTTCGGCTCGCCCGGCCCGTCTGACTCGTCTGGCTCATCCGGTTCCAGCGGTTCCGGCGGCCCGGCCGGCGCATCCGGCTCGTCCAGCCCCTCCGGCTCCGGTAGCCCGTCCAGCCCCTCCGGCTCGGCCAGCTCCTCCGGATCCAGAAACCCGCCTAGCTCCTCCGGCTCGGGCAGCTCGGCCAGCTCCTTCGGCTCGGCCAGCCCCTTCGACTCTCCGGGTGCCTCCGCCCCAACCCCGCGCCGGCTCCAACTCGCTCCGGACCCGCACCGCAAGGGCGGCATCAGCTTCGACGACGACGACCTCGACGAGTACATGCACCCCGACGACGTCCCCCCGCGTTCCCCTCTTCCCACCCCGCCCCACGACCCAGACGACCGCGACCCTTGACATGGCGAGGCCCCGCCAGTAGAACCCCTGTCCTCGGAACACGGGGATATAGCTCAGCTGGGAGAGCGCGTGAATGGCATTCACGAGGTCAGGGGTTCGATCCCCCTTATCTCCACCCGATTTGAACGACGAAAAGGCTGCCTCGGCAGCCCTTTTCGTTTCGGTCCCAGCGCCTTCGCCACGGCTTGCTGCGGGCACCAAAGCACGGCAATCCGGATCGATCTCAGTCCAACCCACCTCCACCACGAACGTCCGGATCTCGTGTCGGTGGTTCTCCGTCACGTGCAGTAAATCATCGTCTCGTCGATCCGCTTTTGCCTCATCCACGACTGCAGCCGCCACGGGTCACCTCGAGAGGCGTCGCGCACGTGCCGAACGAATGCCTCAGCGTATGTGCCGCCGCCTACCGTAGCCCGGCACAGCGGCAGAACTACTGCGTTCATCTGGCCATCGCGCTCCGCGCGATCGTCCAGATTCCGCACCACGTAGCCCTCCCGCACTACCACCAGCCGCGACTCGCCCCGCATCACAAGGCCCCACCCGATGCTTGAGTACCTCCGCCTGGACAACGTCGGCCCGGCCCCCGTGATGGAGCTGGCGCTCGCGCCTCGCCTCAACCTCCTGACTGGCGATAACGGCCTCGGCAAGAGCTTCCTCCTCGACGTCGCCTGGTGGGCGCTCACCCGCAAGTGGCCGCGTGACGTCAACCCGCGGCTGCTGTCGGGGTATCGCGCGCGCCCCCACGATATTCGCAAGCCGGCACGCATCAAGTATCGCGTCGAGTCGAAGTCGAAGCCGGTCGAGTACGAGAGCACGTACTCGAAGGCGGACCGGGGTTGGACGGGCAAGCGTGGCAGGCCACACGATCCCGGCTTGGTCATCTATGCGCATGCAGATGGCGGCTTCTCGGTCTGGGACCCCGCGCGCAACTATTGGAAGCGCGACCACGAGGACGACGAATCGGAATCGGACACGCCGGTTCCAGCCTACGTGTTTGCCCCCCCCGACGTGTGGGCGGGGTTGCACATGAAGATCGACGGGCGAGAGACGAGGGTCTGCAAAGGGATCCTCGATGACTGGGCGCTCTGGATCCGCGAGGACAAGGAGCCCGCCAGGCGGATGGCAGAAGTTCTGGCGAGCCTGTCGGCGGCCGGCGAGACGCTGACAGTTGGCCCCCTGCGTCCGATCTCGGTGAACGACCCGGGTGACTATCCGACGATCGACACGCCGTACGGAGGTAGCGTTTCGATCTTGCATGCCTCGGCGGGGATCCGGAAGGTCGTCGCCCTCGCGTACATGCTCTGCTGGTCGTGGGAACGCCACGTGGCGTTCGCGGAAGAACAAGGATTCAAGCGAACGGGACGCGTGATCTTGATCGTCGATGAGCTCGAGAGCCACCTGCATCCCCGATGGCAGCGCTCGATCCTGCGCTCGGTACTCGACGTCGCGAGGGTGTTGCACACGAACGCACAGGTCCAGCTGATTGCCGCGACGCACTCGCCCCTGATCATGGCCTCGGCCGAGCCGTTGTTCGATGGCAAGACCGACGCGTGGTTCGATCTTGACCTGAACAAGAAGGCCCACGTGGTCGAGCTGCGCAAGCGGCCTTTCGTACGCCACGGGGACGCCTCGCGCTGGCTCACCAGCGATGCCTTCGATCTCGAGGAGGCTCGATCGATTCCGGCCGAGGAAGCGATCCGGGAGGCAAAGGCGTTCGCGAAGCGGGCCAAGCGGCCGTTGGACGACGCGAAGGCAATCGACGCGAAGCTGCGAGCCGCCGGCTTGTCCGACATCGATCCGTTCTGGGTTCGGTGGAGCTACATGATGGACGAGCTGAAGGGATCCAAGTGATCCCGGTTGCGCTTGCCCCCGAGCCGGCAGCATTCGATGCCAAGGTGCGGCGGAAGGGGGCGGCAGCGATGCTCGAGCTCATCGGTAAGACACCATCGCAGCCGCGCCGTGGCCGGACACGCAAAGTCGTTGCGAAGCGGCGCAATCAGATTCCGTCCGACAAATTCCCTCCGTACTGGCGCGACGTGCTGCCCGAGATGCGCAAGGCCTACCACGGCCGCTGCGCTTACCTTGCGATGTACCTCGAGCCGGCCACCGGTAGTCCATCCGTCGATCACGTGGTGCCGCGGAGTCAGAGCTGGCGGTTGGTCTACGAGTGGTCAAACTACCGGCTCGCAGCGTCGCTGATTAACGGTAAGAAGAGCGATCTCGAGTTGGTGCTTGACCCGTGCGCGATCGAACCTAGCCTGTTCGCTCTCGACTTCGTCAGCATGGAGGTGGTCGCGGGACCGACAGCCACCGGAGCAAAGCGCCAGCAGGTCGATAACACCATCACCATTCTCGGTCTGAATGCGCAGGACTGCGTCGACCAACGCAGCGAGTATTACCTTGACTACAAGACGGGCGATATTCTGCTGAGGTGGCTCGAGAAGCGGGCGCCGTTCATCGCTCAGGAGTTGCGCCGCCAGCACAAGCTGAATGCAGGAGACACCTGATCCACCCGCTCCACGACTATTTCGCCAAGCAGCTCGCCGACAAGCTCACCCGGCGCGGCGTAGCGTCTGGTATGACCCGCGGCGCGAGTTCACGCCGTTTTTCGATGAGCTACGCGGTAGTCCGCGCGCAGGAGCGGTACTGGCGCCGATCTAAATTTAGATCGCCAGCGGCGCCGCGCAACGGCCAGTAATTCCCGCCCGGACTCACGCATCTGTGCGCAGCATAGCGCGATCGATCGGCCGCACACACGTCGGTGTCGCCAGGGATGATCGCCGGGAGATCATCGCGTGGTGCGATCGGACCCAGGTTCGAGCGCCTGCCAGGCCGCGATCGCCCAGCCGGTGTCGATCCAGCGCGTCGACTCCTTGGGTGTTCCATCCAGGTACCGGAGCTTGTTGACACGCGCTTCGTCCAGTAGCCCACCGGAACGCCCGACGTCGTCGGCCGCCTGAATTACCCAGGCCAGATCGGTCAGTGAAACGGTGCGCTCAGCGAAGCCATCGGGGCCGCCGTCGATCCGCAGCCCGCCGCTCGGTGCACTGCCGACGATCCGGGCCCGCCGCTCGCCGAGCTGGATCCAGCGCTCCGGCTCCGGGCGCGCGAGCAGCGTCGCTACGGCTACCTGGGCCCGCTCGAACATGCCATCGGGCAGCCGGCGTGACACCTCGCGGCCCTTGCCCCAAGCCCGCCACGTCGCCAGGTCGACGGCAGGCAACGACCAGAGGCCGCGATCCTCCGTCTGGCGCGCCACGCCGAGGTACTGCCAGTGCGTCGCGTCGCGCCTGGCGAGCACGAACGCGGTCTCGGCCGGCCGGGGCGTGACGCCGGTGAACCGCAGGCGATCCGGATCGATCAGCACGTCGGGCTGATCGACGAAGACGAACAGGTGACCCGCGTGGCGGTCGGAGCGCGGGGGCAGCGCGTCGAGACCGAACGACCGCGCCAGCTCGGCCTCGTCGCACAACGTGCCCGGCGGAGGCGCGAGCGCTTCGGGCCGGACCGCGCGCTCGAGCCGCGCGATCGGCACCATCGTGTCCGTCGCGGTGAACGCCGGGCCCGCGGGGTTATCCGAGACCAACCGCCATCCGCGCCCCTCACGCTTCAGGCGCTTGATCTGGTAGCCGGCGCCATGAGCGTCGCCCTCGACCTGGACCAGAACAACGCGGCCCTCGACGGCGCTCGCCGGCAGACTGCGCGCCAGCCGCATCACGGCCCAGTCGCCGTCATGCAGCGGTTGCTTGCCGCCGTCCATCGAGGTTCCCGATACCCGGACCGCGAACAGATCTGGATCCGCATCGGCGATGGGTAGCGACACCAGCTCGTCGCCTGGCGGCTCGACATCGCGCTCGATGTGACCCGCGGCCGCGCGCAGGTCCGGATACGCGACGATCTTTCTGCGACTCGTGAGCTCGATGACCTCGGCCTGTACCGGCTCGACCCACAACCCGCCGGGCGCCGCATGGAAGCGGATCTGAAACGCGGTGCCCGGCTGTCCGGCGCGCGGACCGAACCATCCGCGCAGCAAATCCGGCAGCTGGTTGCGCGATGTGCCGGCGGGACGGGCGACGTTGCAGAACTCCCTCGCAAACCGGAACTGCCAGACCGCGCCGTCCGGCAGGCGGACGTCGGTCTCGCCCTCGGGAACCGTGACGCGATCGCGCGCGGGCAGCTTCACGATCGGGTCCCGCTTGTTCCACGTGACCTTGCACATGAAGCTCGCCTCGGTGGGTTGCTCGCGGCGCCGCCGATCGCGGTACTGCGCGAGCCGGTAGTCGACCAGCTCGCGGGTGAGCCGCTGCAACGGCGCCGCCAGCTCCGGGGCGAGGTCGAGGTCGAGCCGGAACCGGTCATCGTCGACGCGGAACCACGCGCGCGGGTTGCGGCCCGTCCAAGCCGCGATCGGATTCTGCATCCAGTATGCGAGCCAGCGTGCGCGCGCGGCGTCATCGAGCACCTGCACCCGGAGCTCGTCGATCACATCGACGAACAGCTCGGGCGAACGCCGCAGCCAGGCGTGCGCTCGCGTCGCCAGCTCGTCGACCGACATGCCGTCCCGCAGCGCGTCGTGCTCGAGCAAGACCTCGAGCGTCACCATCTTGAAGCACCGGGTCATCGGCGTGGTCTCGAGCTCACGCAGGAAGCCCGCGGCGACATCGAACGCCGTGACCTCGTCCGCGGCCAGGCCCGATTCGCCACGGACGAACGCGAACCAGCTACCGTGCCGCTCGCGCAGGCGGCCCGGCAGATAGCCCATCCGATGAAGCTCGCCCGCGGTCGGCCGCTCGTCCGCCCCACGCTCCAGGCACAGCTCCCGGTAGGCGCGCTCGACTTCGTCCGCTCCGCTGACCTGGAACAGCTTGGCGAGTAGCGCCTTCGCCTCAAGCTCGAGCTCGACCGAGCACCCCGCCGGTAGCTCGGCCGTGCCCTCCGGCTCGAGCAGCGCCCGCAGCCGCTCCGCGCCCGCCTCGCCACCGAGCGACAGCAGCGCCCGCAGCCGCTCGAGGAACATCCGGTGATTGCCGACGAAGTCGATGACGTTCACACGGGCCTTGCCCGGCGACGCACGCAGGCCACGCCCGAGCTGCTGCAGGAACACCACGCTCGACTCGGTCGGGCGCAGCATCACCACCCGATCGATCGACGGCACGTCGACGCCCTCGTTGAACACATCGACCGCGCACACCGCCTCGAGCTCGCCGCGCTCGAGGTCCGCCAGCGACTGCTCGCGATCGTCGGAGCCGGAGCCGACGTACACCGCTGCGACCTTCACCCCCTGGTTGCGCAACCAGGCGCGCACGTAGTTCGCGTGCGAGATGCTGCAGCAGAATACCAGCGTGCGCTCGCCACCATGCGACCCCCAGGTGCGCCACAGCGTCTGCATGCGTGCCTCGGTCTGCGCCGCGCGTGACAGAGCCTCGGGATCGAACCGACGGTTCCGCCACGGAACATTCTCGTAGTCGATGTCGTCCTTGACGCCGACATAGTGGAACGGCGTCAGCCGGCGCAGATCGATGCCGCTCGCGATATCGGCGCGGTAGGCCACGAAGTCATCGAACAGCCCGAGGATATCCGCCGCATCGGCGCGGTCCGGCGTCGCCGTCAGCCCGAGCAGGAACGCGGGATCCACTCGATCCAGGATCCGCCGGTACGAATCCGCGGCAGCGTGGTGCACCTCGTCGACGACTACGTAGTCGAAGCTCATGTTCGCCAGCCGCGCCAGGTTGTCCGACCGCGCCAGTTTGGCCACGGACGCAAACACCAGATCGGCCTCCAGCTCGCCGACCTCCCCGACGAACCAACCCACTCGCGCCGGCGCCCCGGCCGCCCGCAGCATCCGGCGATACGTCCGCGCGGCTTGCCGCAGCAACTCGGCGCGATGCGCGATGAACAGGAGCTTCGGCCGGCGACCGAGCTCCTCCTGCAGTTGCGAGTGATCGAATGCCGCGAGCCACGTCTTGCCCAGGCCCGTCGCCAGCACCACGATCGCCCGCTTGCGTCCCTCGGCGCGACACGCCCGCAGCCGTTCCAGCGCCTCGCGTTGCACCTCGTGCGGCTCGGGAGGCGGCTCGAGCACCTCGGCCTCCTCTTCTCCTGGGGGCATCGCCAGCTGCGCCCGCCGCGCCCGCTGCGCATACGCCCCGATCCACCCCGCATCGAGCGGCCTCGCGCGCGTCCACAGTCCCTCGAACGCGTCGCGCACGCGCGTGTACGCGGTGTGGTCGCGATCGCGATCGACGCGCAGGTTCCACTCGATCCCGCTCTCGAGCGCCGAGCGCGACAGGTTGCTGCTCCCGACGAACGCCACGCCGAGCTCTGGCGACTCGAAGCGCCAGGACTTGGGATGGAACGACTTGCTGCGCGTGGGCAGCTGCTCCGTCTCGATCACGCGGGCAACGAATGTCCCGCGCTCGCTACCATCGTCGGCCTCGGTCCCCTGCTCCCAGTCCAGCAGGGTCTCGAGCGCGTCGGCCTGGGTGATGTTCAGGTAGTCGCCCGTGATCACGCGGATCCGGGCGCCCCGGCGGACGGCGGCATCGACCGCGTACCGGATCCTGTCGAGCCCAGATTCCTGCACGAACGCCGCGACGATCGCGATCTCCGCCGCCCGCTCGAACAGCGGGATCACATGGCGCGCGAACGGGTCATCCTCGCCGCCGGTAGCGAGCGGCGCGACCTCGCGCAAGTAGTTGCCCTTGCTTGGCACGACGTGCCGCACACCGCCGCGCGGGTCGTCCATGTCGCCGCGAAACCGCGGAATCACGTGGACGTGCAGGTGCATCACCGTCTGGCCGGCCGCCGTTCCCGCATTGAAGCCGACATTGTAACCATCGGGGGCGAACTGTTCGTCGATCCGTCGCTTCACCTCAGTGACCAGCGAGATCACGGCGCGCTGCTCATCGTTCGTGGCGCTGAACCAGTCTGGCGTGACCCGCCGGGTCACGATCAGCGTGTGCCCGCGCGACACCGGAAAGCGATCGTGGAACGCGAAGGCGAGCTCGTTCGAGCAGACCCACTCCGCCTCGGGCACCTCGAGAAACACCGACACGCGCAACAGATTCTATCTCGCTCTGGCCCGTAGGCCCCCGTCCGGCACCTCGTTCCGCGCACGACCTGTGCCTCGGCATTCGGAGCGCACAGACCGACCCGATCCTTAGCCTGGCGAGCCATGCGGACACGTAGACGAACGGCGAGGTACTATCCCTCAGAGTGCCCAGAACGCGCAGGCTCGCCGACGGGCTGTACGAGGAGGTAGTCACCGACGAGCTCGCCGATGCCCTCGAGCTCATCGCGCATCGACGTCACTTTGACGTCGCGACGCTCGATGCCGACGCCGACGCCGGCGTGGTCCTGGCGCGGTTCCTGCGCGGGCTGATCGACCGGGCGCTCGCCGAGGTGGGTGGCTCCGGCGATGACAAGCTCGCGCGACAGATCCAGCTCTCCGACGAGCTGCTGCGCGTGCTCGAGCGTCACGAGCTGATCGACCGGACGCAGCTGCTCTCCACCCCGGCACGCGAGCTGCGTGGCGTGTTCCCCGATCCCGCAGCGCGTCCGCGTCGTCCGGAGACACCGCTCGCCACGACGACCCTGCTCACCCTGGGGCAGGGTGAGCCGCGGATCGGCCACGAGCTGGCGTGCGAGATCGATAGCAGCGATCGAGTCGACGCGCTGGTCAGCTTCGTCACCAAGGGTGGTGTCCGCGTCCTCCGCGAGGCGATCGACCGCCTGGTCCTGCGGCATCAGCCTGGTGGGCCGCCGGTGTTTCGGCTACTCACGACGACCTACACGGGCGCGACCGAGGCCGCTGCGGTCGAAGAGCTCGCGCAGCTTCCCGGGGTCGAAGTTCGGATCTCCTATGATGGGCGGCGCACCCGGCTGCACGCCAAAGCGTGGCTGTTTCATCGCGAGTCCGGACTCACCACGGCCTACGTCGGCTCGGCGAACCTCTCGTCGCCAGCGCTGACCGTGGGGCTCGAGTGGATGGTCAAGCTCGCGCGAGCCGACGTCCCCCACGTCATCGCCAAGTTCTCGGGCGCGTTCGAGACGCTGTGGGCCGATCGAGAGTTCCAGCGCTTCGATCCGGAAAACGCCGAGGACCGAGAGCGGCTGCGCGGGGCCCTCGGCGCGGCGCGCGGCGCCGATGACGTGGCCCAGCTGACGTTCTTCACGCTGCGGCCGTACGAGTTTCAGGAGGAGATCCTCGATCGCCTACGCGCGGAACGCGAAATCCACGGTCGCCGCCGCAACCTCGTGGTCGCCGCGACCGGGACGGGCAAGACGGTGATCGCGGCGTTCGATTACGCGCGCCGCGCGCACGCGTCGGGCATCCGGCCACGGTTGCTGTTCCTCGCGCATCGACGCGAGCTCCTCACCCAGGCGCGCGACACCTTCCGCCACGTGCTGCGGGACGCCAGCTTCGGCGCCCTGCTCACCGGAGACGACGAGCCACGTCAACTCGATCACTTATTCGCGACGATCGCGAGCCTGCGATCAAGTGGCCTGATCGAGCGCCTCGGGGCCGACCACTGGGATCATGTGGTGGTCGACGAGTGCCATCACGTGCCCGCGGCCTCGTATCAAGCCGTCGTTCCTCGCCTGACACCGCAGGTCCTGGTCGGCCTCACGGCGACGCCCGAGCGCGCCGATGGCCAGTCGCTGCTCGGTGACTTCGGCGGGCACGTGGCCGCAGAGGTCCGGCTGTGGCACGCGCTCGAGCGTCAGCTGCTCGTACCGTTCGAGTATTACGGCATCCACGACGGAGTCGACGAGCGTCGGATGTCCTCGCTGCGATGGACGCGCGGTAAGGGCTATGACGCGGCGGCGCTCGATGGTCTGTATACGGGCGACGATGTGCGCGCGGCGCTCGTGCTGGCCCAGCTGCGTCGTCGCGTCAGCAACGTCCGCGACGTGCGCGCCCTCGGATTCTGCGTCGGGATTGGCCACGCCGAGTTCATGGCGGCCCACTTCACGAAGCACGGCGTTCCAGCCGTCGCGCTGCACGGTCAGTCACCGGCGGATCTGCGGGAACGCGGACGTCACCTGCTCGAGCGCGGCGACGTCCAGGTGATCTTCACGGCCGACCTCTACAACGAGGGCATCGACCTGCCGTTCGTCGATACGCTCCTCCTGCTCCGGCCAACCGAGAGCGCGACGCTGTTCTTGCAGCAGCTTGGTCGTGGCCTCCGGCTCCATACCAACAAGGCATGCTGCCTCGTGCTCGACTTCATCGGCCAGCATCGTCAGGAGTTCCGGTTCGATGCGGTGTTCGGGGCGATCACTGGCTTGCCGCGTGGTCGCCTCATGGCGGCCGCCGAGCAGGGGTTCCCGTTCTTGCCGAGTGGCTGCTCCATGGCGCTCGATGAGGTTGCGCGAGAGACCGTGCTGCGGTCGTTGCGCACGTCCGTCGAAGCCCGCTGGACCGTCCTCGTCGCCGAGGCGCAGGCCATCGCACGCGCATCGCAGGGCGAGCCGATCACCCTCGCGGCATTCCTCCTGGAGAGCGGTCGCGAGCTCGATCAGATCTATCGCCACAAAAGCTGGACGGCGCTCGCGCGCGAGGCCGGGCTGCGTGAAATCGAGGCCGATGATGACACCCTCGAGACCTGCGAGCGCCTCGGCCGCCTGTTGCACATCGACGACCCCGACCGGCTCGAACGGATCCGA
>DATBBB010000118.1:0-24069 GCA_036271215.1 Kofleriaceae bacterium
CGGTTCACGTAGAGGCAGCGCTTTCTCGTGACCGGGTGCTCGATGATGCAAGGATGTCGAACCGCTGGCGCGAGACCGATCGCCATCTCCAGGAGCTCGGCGAGCGAGGCGTCGATGTCGCTCGCCTGAACCTTGTAGCGATATTTGCCCTCGTGAATGCCGAATCGATCGGTGACCGCCGCACGTAGGTCGTCCGGTAATTGCTCCAGCACTCTGGTGGTGTCGATGTAATATGTCTCGCGCACGCCGCGGGGAAGGGTCTTTGCGCGGAGCATCGTCAGGGGGAGTGGCTCCGGCATGAACGAATAGTCCGTGTGCCAGTAGCGGCCCGTTCCGCGGACCCCGATTTTATGGCCCTGGTATTGCTCGTTGGAGCTGACAAAGATCTCTTTGTGTTCCGGATGATGATAATTCGGCTGGAGATAGATCTGCGGCGTCCCGAACCTCCGCGCAAACGCGATGTATTCCTCATCCGAGGGGGACTGGTCACGAATCACGACGAGCTTGTGTTCGTAGAGCTGTCGCTTGATGGCCTCGACATCTCCGTCGCTGATCGTGCGAATATCGACGTTGGAGATCTTTGCGCCGAGAGGCCTCGAAGGCGCAACGACCTTCAACGCACCCACATTGCTGGCCAAACTAGCCGGTAACCGCGCTGTCGCTGAATCCTCGGTCTCGTGCTTCATCGCATTGTCCTTGTCTGGCAGATCCGCAATCTCCATCCTGTGACTACTACTGCTCGGGAGTGATTTTTAGGTCAAGTATGTAAGGCTGGGAATTAATCGATCGCTCGAAACGAGATGTCGACTAGCGAGGCCATCCGGAGGATTCGTGATGCCTGTCACTGGCGTAATCGTGTCCCACGATGCCGTGTCACCGGGTTCGAGTCGGTCATGCGGATTATCACGTGTTGTCGAGACGGAGGCGACCATCGTCGTAGAACCGGGTCAGCGGACCGCGCCGGCGATGGGCGTAGCCCAGTGCGGTGCGGCGCAGACCGCGCTGATCGCGGACACGCTTCACGGAGCGACTTGATCTCGTCGACCGGCTTGCCGCGCCAGGAGCGGTCAAGGGCGAAGATGCGTGCGATCCGTTCCAGGCCTTCGCGTGCGACGGCGTCCTTGGTGATCGCCGCCTCCCAGAACTTGCGGCGCGCGTGCGCCCAGCAGCCGACCTCGTGGCGAACGGCGAGATCCGGATCGCCGTCGTCCGCCGGGCGCGGATCGGGCGCGCGGAACAAGAGATCATAGACGCTCTTGGCGTCGGCTTGGATGTAGCCGGAGAAGCCGCGGAACATCTCGCCGACGACGGCGCTGGTCTCCTTGGGCGTGTACTCGAAGAAGACGTGGTCGGCATCGGCGATCTGGACGAAGTAGTGGCCGCGCCGGCACGCGCGACGGACCTGATCGCCACCGGCGATAGGCTGGACGAGCACGCCGGTGGCGTCGGTGGCGATGCAGAACGCATCGCAAGTCACGATGCGGGACGTCCGTTGGTCTCCACCAGATGGGGCTCGTGCATCGGATACCGTGAACCGCGCGTGAGATTGCGAGCGCGATCACACCTCATCACCGCTGGATCCACCGTTTTTGGCGTTTTCCCGAAGACGCGCGGGGTGCGATGCGAGAACCTTGGGGACAGTGCATGTCCGAGGGACAAGCCTGTGGACCACCGAGCGACCGAGCTCTCTTCACTGATACGGCGGGTAATGGCATGACATGGCAACCTCTACTCGTCGGCGCGGCCGCCGACAACGCGCGTCGCGTCGCGCTCGACATCGCGCGCTGGGTCGACGCGCTGGCCCCGAGCCCGCGGACCGGGCTCGACGGTGACGCCTCGGCGGCGCTGCTGCTCGCGGAGTGCGAGCTGGCGTCGGCGGCCAAGCGGCTCGAGGCCGCGCTGGTCACGACCTTGACCGCACCGCCGACGATCTCGCTGTTCGGCGGGATCACGGGCGTGGCGTGGCTGCTGCCGCACCTCGCGGACGGCGAGGGCGTCGAGCGCGCGATCGAGCGCTACGACGCGGTGCTGCTGCGTCAGCTCGACGTGCCGCGCTGGGAGGACCGCCACGATCTGGTGCACGGGCTCGCCGGCGTCGGCGTGCTGGCGGCCGAGCGCAGCGACCCGCGCGCGGCGCAGATCGCGGAGCGCGTGCTGTTCCACCTCGAGTCGACCGCGACGATGACCGAGTCCGGCGCGACGTGGCGGACCGCGCCGCGCTACGTGCCCGAGCCGCAGCGCCATCACTACCCAGACGGGGTGATCGATCTCGGGGTGGCGCACGGCGTGGCCGGCGTGGTCGGCATGCTCGCGCAGTTCGTCGCCGCGGGGATCGAGCCGGTGCGCAGCCGGCGGTTGCTCGAGGCGGCGGTCGAGTGGCTGCGCGACATGATCGGCGGCGACGCGGCGCGGTTCGAGATGACCTGGCCGCTCGACGTCCCGCGGCTGCGCCGGATCGGCTGGTGTAACGGGCACACCGGCGTCGCGGCGGTGCTGCTGCGGGCCGGCCGCGCGCTCGGGGCGCCGGCGATCGAGGCCCACGCGATCGACCTGTTGCGCAGGCTCTCGAAGCCGGCATCGAGCGACGGCACGCTCGACGCCGGGTTCTGCCACGGCGTCGCCGGGATGGCGCACGTCTACAACGCCGCGTTCCAGCTCACCGGCGATCCGCAGCTGCGCACCGCGGCGCTGGCGTGGCTCGACGAGGTGCTGCGGCTCGGCGCGATGACCGCGGACAACGCCGGCCGGCGCTACATCCGCCTGCACGAGGAATCGCCGCGCTGGGACGACGATGACGCGACGCTGCTGTCGGGCGCGGTCGGGACCGCGTTGACCCTGATCGCGGCATGCGAGGCGCACGAGCCGGAGTGGCAGCGGCTGTTCTTGGTGTAGGCCCGCCGCGCCTCTGGCGTACGGGGCGTTACCGAATCGGCGCGGCTTGCGGTGTTCCGGTGTTCCGGCGGGTGTTCCGGGTGTTCCGGTTGCGATGGAAGGTCCCGAGACGCTACGGCCCCGCGCCGGCGCGGCCGGTGTTCCACCGTGTTCCACCCCGGCGGGCGCGGAATGAAAACCGCCGCGTTCGGCAGTGCTTGCGCGCGGTTCGGGGATGTTCCGGGGACCCAGGACTTGCCGGATCGTCAGCTGCGGAACTGCGAGAGCTCGATCTGCATGCGGCGGCACCACCGCCGGATCTGGATCGGCGCCTTGCCCATGGCGCGCCCGACCGCGGTGACGTTGCCCGCGTGCTCGCGCAGCAGCTCGACGACGCGCTCGCGCAGCACGCGATCCTCGGGCCGCATGCTGGCGACCGTCGGCGGGGTGTAGGTCCGGATCGCCTCCGAGAGGTGCTCGAGCCGGATCTCGCCGGTGTCGGCGAGCGCGACCGCGGCCCGCAGCGCCTGCTCGAGCTCGCGGATGTTGAGCGGCCACGGGTAGCGCAACAGGGCGCGCGCCGCGGAGCGATGCAGCGAGATCCGCTCGGGATCCGACCGCAGGCGCGGCAGGATCGCGGCGATCAGCGTCCCCAGGTCCTCGCGGCGCTCGCGCAGCGCGGGCAGCACCATCTCGAACCCGGCGAGCCGGGCGTAGAGATCCTGGCGGAACCGGCCATCGGCGATCCGGGCCGGGATGTCCTGGTGGGTCGCGGCGATGATCCGGATGTCGACCTTGACCACGTCGCTGGCGCCGATCGGCCGGACCTCGCCCTCCTGCAGCACGCGGAGCAGGGCGACCTGTGACTCCTCCGGGAGCTCGGCGATCTCGTCGAGGAACAGCGTGCCGCCGTTGGCGCGCCGGACCAGGCCTTCGCGCTCCTCGCTGGCGCCGGAGAACGCGCCTCGGCGGTGGCCGAACAGCTCGCTTTCAATCAGGTTGCGCGGCAGCGCGCCGCAGTTGATCGGCACGAACGGGCCGCGCCGGCCGGAGACGTCGTGGATCGCGTGTGCGACCAGCTCCTTGCCGGTGCCGGTCTCGCCGCGAATCAGCACGGAGACCCCGGCGATCGCGATCTTGGACAGCTGGTTGACGCGGTGCTCGAGCTCGGCGCTGACGGTGCGGAACGCGATCGGCGTGGTGGTCTCGCCGGCGAGATCGCGGTCGGCGTCGGCGTTCGGCGCGCCGCCATCCTCGCGGAACATCAGCACCGTGCCGCCGGCCTCGATCAGGTCGCCGTCGGTCAGCGTGGTGATCGCGGTCGGCTCGCCGTTGACCAGGATGCCGTTCTTCGACGCGAGATCGGCGACCTCCCAGCCGGCGGGCTGGCGCCGCACGACGAGGTGCTTGCGCGAGATCTCGTGATCGGGCACCGACAGCGCCGCGGTCTTGCCCTGCCGCACGACCCGGCGCCGCGAGTCGCGGCCGAGCGTGATCTCGTGGATGTCGGCGAGCGCGACGCGCAGCGCGGGCGTGGTGAGCCGGCCGCACTCGCAGATCACGATCAGCCGGGGGGCGCCGTCGTCGGTGGCGGCATCGCTCGCGGCGGCGCCGGTCCTGCTGACTGTCTCGGTAAGGTCGCCGTTCACGAAGTCTGGGTTATTCAATATCCGTACCGAGGCCCCGAAGCAACGCGAGCGATGCGAGCGACGCGAGGTCCATCCATCAGTACGTCAGGCCGAGCGTGGCCGACACCCCGATCGAGCGATCGACCGCCCCCATGACGTCCTGGGTCGTGGGATCGTTGTCGCGGTTGTTGTCCTGCGTGCCCTTGTTGCTGAACGAGAGGTTGATCTGGCTGTACTCGGCCGCGAGCCGCAGGCCGATCTGCTGGGTCAGCGCGACGTCGATGCCGGCCGCCGCCTCGACGCCGTAGACCGTGCCGGAGCCGTAGCTCGTGGCCTTGACGACCGGACCGGCGTCGAGCATCAGCAGGCCGTCGAGCCCGCCGAACAAGGTGACCGTCGGCGCGACCGGCGTGCGCGCCGAGATCCCGGGCGCGACCGCGGAGTACTTGAAGTCGGGGGTGTCGAGCACGTTGGCCATCAGGCCCGAGCGGTCGGCGATGTAGCTGCGGCCGTAGTAGTCGAGGCCGAGCGCGACCGCCGACGTCTCGCCGACGGTGAACCGGTAGCGCGCGCCGACCGAGTAGCGCGACTGATCGATCGGCGCGCTGGTCGTCGTGTTGGGGACCTTGATCGACAGCCCGAACGTCTTGTCGTACGACGCGGCGAACCCGAACCCGGCACCGCCGCTCGCCGCGTTGGCGAGCGCGAACGGGTAGATCTCGCCGTCGACCCGGCCGCCGCCCGCGGTGGTGACCACCGGTGGCGGGATCTGCGTGAACCCGGGCCGCAGGTTGTAGCTCAGCCGGCGCTGGCCGACCGAGCCGCCGGCGCCGACCCGCGCGAGCATCTGCGACACGGGCTGGTCCTCGCCGAGCGTGTGCTTGCGCTTGCGGACCGCGGGCTCGCCGTCATCGCCCGTGGCGTCGGCGATCTTCTTGCGCTTGGGCGGATCGTCGTCGGCGATCTTCTTGCGCTTGGGCGGATCGTCATCGGCGACGGGCTTGCGCTTGGGCGGATCATCGTCGGCGATGGGCTTGCGCTTGGGCGGATCGTCGTCCCTGGGCTCGGCCCTGGCGACCGGCTTCTCGGGCTCCTCGTCGGTGTCCTCGGTCGCGCCGTCGAGCTTCTTCATGACCTCGTCGTGGACGCCGCGACGGAACCCGTCCGTCGCGGTGAGCTTGAACTCGATCGTGAACCCGGCGTCGGGCTTGCCGCGGCGGTGGACCTCGAGGTGCAGGCTGTGCTTCTTGCCGGTCTTGCTGACCTTGCCGTCGATGACCGCGATCGCGCCGAGCTTGGTGGTCAGCTTGCGGACGTCCTTGGCGCCGAGCTCGTCGGCGGCGCCGAGCTTGGTCAGCTCGCGCTTGGTGTCCTTGGGGCTGATCACGACGAAGTCTTTGCCGTCCAGCGCGTCGACCACCGCCAGCCCGACCTTGTTGCCGACGTCGCCGTCGAGCGGCGCGATCGCGATCTTGGGCTTGGGCTTGGCGATGGCCTGAACGGGGATCACGACGGCCACGCAGGCGATCACGAATGGTAGGAGCCGCACCCACCCAGCATAGTTTATCGTCCGCACGTCTCGTCGATGATAGCGTGATCCACCCTGCAATTCGTACGTTACGTTTTTGCGTCTCCGCGTCGGATCGACTGTACTGAATTTGATCAGTCCGGATCACATGGTGGCTCGTATCAACCAATCGACGCGGGCGGCACGGGGGCCGGGACGGCATCGGGAGTGGGCGCGGGCAGCTCGAGGCTGATCCGGCCGAGCGTGCCCTGGCGAAACTCGCGGACGAGGATCTCCGATGCCTTGTGCAGATCGACGGTCCCGCCGGCGCGTAACCCGCCGCGCCTCCGGCCGATCTCGGTGAGGAGCGCCTCGGCCGACGCCGGCACACCGGCGAGCTTGTAGCGCGCCACGACCAGCGCCGGGTAACGCGCGAGCACCAGCCGCGCCGCGAACATCCCGATCGTGAGGTAGTCGATCGCGGTGTCGGGGATCGAACCGGCGAGCGCGAGCCGGAACGCGCCGGCCTCGTCCTCGATCTTGGGCCACAGGATGCCGGGGCTGTCGGTGACGATCATGCCGCCCGGCAGCACGACCCGCTGCTGGATCTTGGTGACCGCCGGCTTGTCGCTGGTCTTGGCGACCAGGCGATCGACGAGGGTGTTGATCAGCGTCGACTTGCCGGCGTTGGGCACGCCGGCGATCAGCGCGCGCAGCGGCCGGTCCTTGGTGTGGCGCAGGCCGAGCCGCGCGGCGAGCTCGGGGATCCGCTTGCGGGTCTCGGCCGGCCGCTCGGGGTTCGGTGCGAACGCCACGGTGTGCGGCGGGCTCGCCAGCGCCGCGAGCCACGCGCGGGTGACGTCGGGGTCGGCGAGGTCGCTCTTGGTGAGGACCTTGATGCACGGCTTGTCGCCCCGGAGCTCGGTGACCACCGGGTTGGTGCTCGCGGCCGGCAACCGGGCGTCGATCACCTCGATCACGAGATCCTGCGACGGCATGAGCCCGGCGAGCTCGCGCCGCGCCTTGGTCATGTGACCGGGGTACCACTGGAGCGCCATGCCGTGTTCTACACCGTGGCGGCGCCAGCGCCGGTGCCGGCGGTTCGGCGCAGCGCGGCGCGGCGCGGCTACTCGGCGGGGACCGCGATGCGGAGCGTGCCGGCCGCGGTGATCTCGATCGGGACCGGATCGAGCGACTTGCCCTCGCACGCGCCGTCGGTGCACAAGCCGTTGTCGATGCGGAACAGCGCGAAGTGCATGCTGCACATGATCTCGCCGTACGTGGTGAACAGATCGCGGCGATGGTTGAGCCGCAGCCCGAAGTGCGGGCACACGTTGACGTAGCCGAACGCGGCCTCGCCGCGGCGGACCACGAACATCGAGAACCCATGGTCCTCGCGCTCGGCCTCGGGGCCGAACGCAAACTCGCGGCCCTCGCCATCGGGGATCGCCGCGAGCGGACCGAGCTCGGTGCCGGGCGCGGGCGCGTGGCGATGGCGGCGCCAGGCGCCGGGGTCGCCGGTCATGCGGACCACGTCGCGCGGCATGGCAGGTCGGGCGTCCACACGCACCCGCGAAGATAGAACGCCCGAGGGCCCGGCGTCGACGTGGGTCACGCCAGATCGAACACGAGCAGCTCGCTGGCGTCGAGGCCTTGAATCCGGACGGTCCGCTGATCGGACAGCGCGACCGCGTCACCGGCGCCGAGCTCGGTGCCGTTGATCGAGGCCTTGCCGCGGATGACATGGACCCAGGCGTGACGACCCTCCGCGAGCGGGAGCTCGGCGGTCTGGTCGTGATCGAACAAGCCTGCGTACACCCTGGCGTCGGTGTGGATCGTCACGCTGCCATCGCGCCCGTCGGACGACGCGACGCACCGCAGCTTGCCGTCCTTGTCGGCGCGCGGGAACGACTGCTGCGCGTAGCTCGGCGTGAGGCCGCGCTGATCGGGCAACAGCCAGATCTGCAGAAAGTGCACGAGGTCACGCTTCGACGCGTTGTACTCGCTGTGGGTGACGCCGGAGCCCGCGGACATCACCTGGACGTCGCCGGGCTTGATCACCGCGCCGGTGCCCATCGAGTCCTTGTGCTCGAGCCCGCCGTCGAGCACGTACGAGATGATCTCCATGTCGCGGTGCGAGTGGCGGCCGAAGCCCTGGCCCGGCGCGACCCGGTCCTCGTTGATCACGCGCAGCGCCCGGAACCCCATGTGGGCGGGATCGTAGTAATCCGCAAACGAGAACGTGTGGCGGCTGTCGAGCCAGCCATGCTCCGCGTGGCCGCGGTCGTTGGATCTGCGAACGGTCATCATGACGCTTACTCCTTGCACCCTGCAGTCTGCGCATCGCGGGCCATCCTTGGAATTGGCAAACGATTGATGTCTTCCATCGCTTCAGGTGATGGCTGATAGTGGCGCGGATGCTCGAGACCTTCACCCTGGACCAGCTGCGCGCGCTGATCGCCGTGATCGAGGAGGGCAGCTTCTCGGCGGCGGCGCGCAAGCTCCACCGCGTGCAGTCGGCGGTCAGCACCGCGATGGCGAACCTCGAGACCCAGCTCGGCGTGCCGCTGTGGGATCGCTCGACCAAGGTCGCGCGGCTGACCGAGCAGGGCCAGGCGGTGCTCGCGGCGGCGCGCAAGGTCTGCACCGAGGTCGACTCGCTGCGCAAGCTGACCGCGGGCATGGTGCTCGGCCTCGAGGCCTCGGTCTCGCTGTGCGTCGACATCCTGTTCCCGCTGACCGCGCTGGTCGATCTGTGCGAGCGGTTCCGCACCGAGTTTCCGTCGGTCGACCTCCGGGTCGACACCCAGACGATGACCGGCGTGTCGGCGCGCGTGATCGACGGCAGCGCGACGATCGGCGTGGCGAGCCCGATGGGCGTGTCGCCGGCGCTCGAGCGCAAGGTGCTGACCGCGATCAAGATGGTCCCGGTCGTGGCGCCCGGCCATCCGTTCGCGACCCTGCGCCGCCCGATCCCGACCGTGCGGCTGCGCGACGACATCCAGCTCGTGCTGTCCGAGCTCCAGGGCGAAGGCCACCCCGATCAGGCCGTGCTGTCGACCCGGACCTGGCGGGTCCGCGACCTCCACACCAAGTACGCGCTGCTGCGCGCTGGCCTCGGCTGGGGCAACCTGCCGGAGCACCTGGTCCGCGACGACGTCCGCGCCGGCCGCCTGGTCCGGATCCGGGTCGAGGCCTGGGGCGAGGACGAGCACACCCTCTACCTCTCGGCGGTCTACCGCAGCGACGTGACCTTCGGCCCCGCCCACCGCTGGCTGTTCACCCAGCTCGAGGGCCTGTGCCTGCGCGACGCCGACCGCACCGAGCGCCGCACGAAGGTCACCGTGCCGCGCAAGCCGAAGCGAGCTTCCTAGCCCGACCGGCTCGCGCCGGGATCAGAACGTCTGGTCCGAGAAGCTGAACAGCAGGTACTCGGGGTTCGAGGTCGTCGGGTTGATCACGATCGCACCGTCGTGGTTGGTCGGCTCGCGGTGGATATCGTGGCCGCCGGTGCCGTCGAACCCGGTCGCGAAGATCGAGACGTGGTTGGCGTTGGTGAGGTCGGCGTCGAGCAGCGACTGCAGCTGGGTCAGGGTCTCGGCCGTGAACGTCGTGGAGTGCACGCCGAGCGTGTTGGCGTAGTCGAGGGTCTGGCCGGTGTGCCAGCCCTCGGCCCACGCGCCGCCGTGCAGCGGGGCGTTGAGCGTCCGGAACCCGACGTTGGGGTTGCCGGTGGTCGACTCGACGTTGACCGCGATGTCCTCGATCTGGTTGTTGACCTTGATCTGGAGGTGGATGTGGTTGTCGTCCCCGCGGCACGTCGAGCTGCCGTTGATGTTGACGATCGAGACCAGGAAGCCGTCGAGCCGGCCGTACACCGCGGTCATCCCCGAGCCGAACGAGCCGGTGCACGCCACGCGGGTCGGCGGGCCGTCGCCCGAGCCGTTGCTGCCGCTGCCGGTGCCGGCGTCGGGGAGCCCGCCGCTGCCGGTGCCGGCATCGGGGATCCCGACGCCGCCGCAGCTGGTGTGCGCACTGCTGGAGTTGCGCGGCCCCGGCGTGCTCGCCGAGAAGTCAACCGCGTTGTTGTCGGTATCGGTGCAGCCCTTGCCGGCGCGGAACCCGGCGGTGGTGTTGCTGAACGTCGGGGCCGCGCTGCCCTCGGCCTGGTTGGCGCTGCCGTAGCCGACGAAGTCGCGGATGTTGGCGTTGGGCAGGCACGCCGAGCTGCCGCAGGTCAGGAGCGAGGTGGTGGTGACCAGCGCGACCTTGCCGGTCGTCCCCGACAGGTTCATGCCACCGGTGGCGTCGGCCGCGGGGAGCGCCGAGCCGACGCTGCCGCTGGAGGCGAGCGCGACCAGGTAGTAGCCGCCGGCCGGGATCGTACCGCTGAGGTTGGCCGCGGACCACGACGAGCCGGTCGACGACGCGTACTGCACCGACCAGCCGGCGACCGAGACCGACCCCGCGCCGCGGTTGAACAGCTCGACGTAGTCACTCCGCAGCGGGGCGCCCGAGTTGCCGCCGCCGCCGTAGACCTGACTGATGACGATGTCCGAAGAGCCGGTCGCGAATGCCTGATACGTGCCCTCCTGAGCCGGATCGGCAGCGTCGCAGGCGGCGAGCGCACGGACCAGGCCACTCCCCACCACCGCAAGCTGAATGAATGATCGAAGTCGAGCTCGGTGTGTCATGCCGCGCAGCGTAGTCGCGCCCGCGGCACCGATCATCGTCGTGCGAGGCCACAAACTTTAAGATTCGAGCAACAAACCTTCTCGTGCGCAATTCGTGCGCAATTAGCGATCAGGTCTAGTGCGCTCGAGTACCAAAACATCACTCGATTTGTAGTTGGTACGCACACAGGTGTGATATC
This sequence comes from Kofleriaceae bacterium, assembly GCA_036271215.1. Taxonomy (GTDB): domain Bacteria; phylum Myxococcota_A; class Polyangia; order Haliangiales; family Haliangiaceae; genus JABFXX01. The sequence continues at coordinate 10,880 of DATBBB010000118.1, forward strand.
CGCACTTTGCTGCAACGCGCAGCGACGCGGCATTGTCGGGGCTGATCAGGCACACCGTGCGAGCTCCGAGCGGCGCGGCGCCGGCCCACGCCAGCACCGCGGTCATCGCCTCGGTCGCGTAGCCCTTGCCGTGCGACCACGGCGCGAGCACCCAGCCGGCCTCCGGCGCGCCGTCGAACGACCATGCGAGGTCGCGCTGGAAGTCGGCGAGCCCGGCCTCGCCGACGAACCGACCGGTCGCGCGCTCGCGGATCTGCCAGAACCCGTAGCCGGACAAGGTCCAGTGGCCGACGTAGCGCAGAAGCCGCGCCCAGACCTCCTCGCGAGTCGACGGCCGGCCACCGATGAAGCGGACGACCGCCGGATCGCTCCACAGCGCGACCGCGTCGTCGAGCTCGGCCGCGGTGTGGCCGCGCAGGATCAGGCGCTCGGTCTCGAGGATCGGAATGGCGTCCACGCGGCGAGCCTACCCTCAGCGCTCACCTGAGTCAGCCGAGCCGGGTTCGCGGTGTCCCGGTCCCCGGATCGCGCTACGCTTGGAACCAATGGATTCGCTCGCGACCGGGGTGCGCGATGTTCAGCGCGGGTGGGCCGCGCTCAAGGCGCATCCCCACCTGTGGAAGTACGTCATCGCGCCGGCGCTGATCACCGCGGCGCTGCTCGGCTTGCTCGTGCTCGGGGCCATGCACCTGACGCACCCGCTGCTCGGCTGGATCGCGGCCCACCTGCCCGACCGGCTCGCGCACGTCGCCAGCTCGCTGATGACCGCGGTGCTCGCCGTCGCGATCTGGGCCGGCGCCGTGCTGATCTTCGTGCCGCTCGCGGGGCTGATCGCCGGTCCGTTCGCCGAGCGGCTGTCCGAGCACCTCGAGGTCGCGCTCACCGGCCGGCCGGCTTCGCCGTTCGCGGCGGCGGAGTTCGTGCACGGCCTCGCGCTCGCGATCGCGCACGGGATCCGCCGCGTGCTCGCCTCGCTCGTCGCGCTCGTCGTCGTGTTCGCCATCGGCTGGGTGCCGGTGATCGGGACGATCGCGGCGGTCGTTGCCACGGCGTGGTTCGCGGCTCACAGCGCCGCCTACGATTGCTACGACGCCGTGCTCGCGCGCCGGCTGATGGCGTATCGCGACAAGCTGGCGTACCTCGCGCGGTTCCGCCAGCGCACGACCGGCCTGGGCGGCGCGGTCGCGGTGCTGCTGTTCGTGCCGGGGCTCAACCTGATCGCGCTCGGGCTCGGCGCCGCGGGCGCGACCGTGGCCGCGCTCGAGCTCGAGCACCGCATCCCGGTGCAGCCGGGCGCCGGGATCCGGATCCCGATCGCCGGCGGCTGACGCGTCAGGCGGCGAACGGTTGTGATCGAAAAATATCTTCAATTTAGTGTCAACGAAGTTCCTCGGAGAATCGCGGAATTCGCGCAACCTGCGGCATCCAGGGCAGATTCTGGAGGCACCGTGCGGAAGTGTGGGCCGCGGGATGTTGCGGACGCACGCGAAGCGCGCGGTGTGGGCAATCGATCGGTGCAGCTCGTGGGCGCGTGGCATCTACACGGACCTACCACCGCAGCCAGATTTGCTGACTTGTTTGCTATTCGAGCGTGTGCTGGATTGCGAATAATCGTCGTGATAATGTGTTGATTGCGAGGTAGGCGCGATGCGCACGCGCCTGGGCCACGTCCAGCCGCCGCCGACGACACTTTCGCCGGTGAGATCGATCAGTCGGTGGTCTGGTCGCAAATTGCGCCGCGGGTGAAATCTCGACGAGCTGATTTCCAATCGAGTTTCAATTCGGCTCTAGAACCGCAATCAATGGTGCGTGTGTAATGTCGTCTGCGACGATGCCGCACGAATACTCCGATGCTGCGAACGATTCTGAGGGCTTGACTCAGAGTGGCTATGAAGCGCATCGTGTTTCGGCCTGTCTCACCGTCACAGAGGATTCATATGCAAAGCTTGATCGTCGGGGACCTGCGGATCGAAGCGCTGCAAGACGAAGCCACGTCCTCGGTGCCGGTCCGGCTGCTGTGGAAGGGCAAGAGCAACAACCGGCACCCCGGCGAGGCGCTCGCGCCGTACTTTCGCTCTGTGCTCGCGGAGGCCACGACCAAACGCGTGCCGGTCGAGCTCCACTTCGAGAAGCTCGAGCACTTCAACTCGTCGACGATCACGACGATCATCCAGCTGATCCAGGACTCGCGGGCGCGCGCGATCAAGCTGATCCTGGTCTACGACCAGGCGCTCAAGTGGCAGAAGCTCAGCTTCGATGCGCTGCGCGTGTTCGCCAAGGACGATCTCCTCGAGCTCCGGGCCGCCTAGCCATGGCGTTCAACTTTTCGATCGATCTGCCGGTGCGCAGCGAGTGGTCGAACGTCGACCTGCTCCGGACCTCGGTGCAGAACTGCTTCACGGCGATCTTCAGCGATATCGAGGGCTGCCACTCGCTCGCGATGGTGACCGGCGAGCTGATCGAGAACGCGATCAAGTACGGCGACTGGACCGGCCCCGAGGAACAGCGGTTTCACCTCCGGGTGTGGGGCGAGGGCCGCTCGGCGCACGTCTCGGTCGAGAATCCGGTGCAGAACGGCGACTCCAACGCCGAGGAGGTCCTGCGCACCCTGGGCTGGATGCGGAGCTTCGCATCGACCAGCGAGGCGTACCGCGCCAAGCTGCTCGAGGTCGCCGCGGCCGACCGCGACCCGTCGCGCAGCAAGCTCGGGCTGGTCCGGATCGCGTACGAGGGCAACTGCCTGCTCACGGCCGAGCTCACCAGTGGCGTCCTGCGCGTGCAGGCGGAGCTGACGGTATGAACCAGGTCCGGCGGGAATCGCCGACCCGCGAGCTGCAGCGGCCGCGCACCGAGGTCGTCACGGTGTCGTCGCGCCAGCGCCGGGTGCTCGTGCAGCTCGAGGAGCGCGCGCGGCGGATCGAGCTGGTCGCGGCGCTCGCCGGCGCCGGTGGGTTCGAGGCCGAGCGCGCGGCGAACATCCTGTGCGCCGAGCTCGCCGAGCTCGAGCTCAGCACGGCTGCGGCGGGGCTCGAGGGGCTCGGCGGGCTCGCGCGCGCGGTGCGCAAGCTCACCGAGCACATCGGCAACGTCAAGGTCGCACACTGGAAGCAGCGCGACGTGATCGTGTTCGACGACGACGAGATCACGCGCGACCTGATCACGCTCGCGCTCCAGGCCGAGGGCCACAAGGTGCGCTCGGCGGGCAGCCTCGCGGAGCTATCGATGCTGGTCAGCGAGCGCAAGCCGCACGTGCTGCTCAGCGAGGCGCGGATGCCCGAGGCGCCGGGCAGCCGGCTGTGCCACTACCTGCGGGTCACGATGGCGCTGGAGAAGATCCCGATCGTGATCTTCTCGAGCGCGCGGGGCGACGAGCTCGCGCAGCTCGCGCACGAGGCCGGCGCGGATCTCTACCTGTCCAAAGATCAAGGGGTGAGCGATCTGACGGCAGAGGTCTCGCGGTTGTTTCAGGAAATTCTCTGGTAGCGCGCCGCGCTCCGGCCGAACGCGCGTCTCCAGACCGTACCTCTGAGCGATTTTCAGGTATGCAACTAGGAGACGACGATCGCGCGTGTCGCGGTTGTCAGCGACGCATCACGGTGTGTCTGCTCGCCGGTGAATCGTGATTACAAGAGTGAAATCTCACCCTACGAATTTGCAGCTGGATATCGAGATTGCTAATCAGAAGCGTAGAATGTAGAGCTTGAACGTAAGAGATATTCTCATCGAAGCCATGGACGACGAGGTGAGGCTCGCTCTGCATGGATGATTTCCACTTCTCGATTGATCTACCGGTTCGCAGCGAGTGGGCGAACGTCGACATCCTGCGCACGTCGGTGCAGAACTGCTTCGCCGCGATCTTCAGCGACATCGACGGCTGTCGCGCGCTCGCGATGGTGACCGGCGAGCTGATCGAGAACGCGATCAAGTACGGCGACTGGAGCGCGCACAGCGTGCTCGATGACCAGCGCTTCCGGCTCCGGGTGTGGGGCGAGGGTCATCGCGCGCACGTCTCGGTCGAGAACCCGGTGCGGCGCGGCGACAAGCACGCCGAGGAAGTGCTCCGCACGATCGGCTGGCTGCGCACGTTCGCGTCGACGTCGGATGCGTACCGCGCGCGGCTGCTCGAGATCGCCGCCGGTAGTCGCGAGCCGGGCGACAGCAAGCTCGGCCTGGTGCGGATCGCCTACGAGGGCAATTGCAAGCTCACCGCCGAGCTGGTCCGCGGCGTGCTGCACGTCCAGGCCGAGCTGACGGTCTAATCCGACCCGGCCAGGCCCGGCTATGCCGGGATAGTCGCCAGTCGGCGGGAAGGCCCCCTCTCTATGACACGTTCGCCGCGTCGACCTCGCCGACGTACTTGAGCGCCAGCAGGGTCACATCATCATCCTGTGTGGCGCTGTGGGCCGCGAGCTTCTGGGTGATCGCCTCGATCACTTGTGCCGGGCCGAGGTCGGCGTTGGCCGCCAGCTCGGCGTGCACGCGGTCGAACCCGAACATGCCGCTCGGGCCGCTGTGCTCGACCGCGCCGTCGGTCAAGAGCAGCATCGTGTCGCCCCGGGCGAGCTCGAAGTCGGTCTCGGGGACGAGGTCGGACGTGACCTCGTCGATCACGCCGAGCCACACGCCGGCGATCTCGATCTCCTCGACCACCTTCTTCGCCGCGCGGTAGATCAGCGCCGGCAGGTGAGCGCCGACCACGCGGAACTTGCCGCCGCCGTCGTGCTCGAGCAGCGCGAACGTCATGTAGAGCCGCAGGTTCATCCGCTCGAGGTTGCGGCACAGGCAGCGGTTCATCACGACGTACAGCTCGCCGAGCGTGGCATCGCCGCGCGACTCGAGCGTGCTGACCAGGCTGGCGCGCACCATCATCATCGTCAGCCCGGTGGTCACGCCGTGGCCCGAGACATCGCCGATCGCGATCAGCCGCCGCCCGCCATCGGTCTCGATCACGTCGTAGTAGTCGCCGCCGACCTCGGACGCCGGCGACATCAGGCCGCTCAGCGTGTAGCCCGGTAGCGTGGGCTCGCGCGGCAGCAGCAGGGTCTGGATCCCCTGCGCGACCTCCATCTCGGCGAACAGCGCGTCGCGCGCGCCGCGCAGCTCGATCCGCGCCCGGCGCTCGTCGAAGAACAGCTTGCACAGCACGCGGTTCAGCACCACGCCGATGAACGTCAGCTCGAGGAAGTAGATCAGGTTCGAGATCACCGCGGCGTCGTGCTGGAACATCGCCGAGGTGAGGTAGCTCGCGATGATCGCCGCCGAGGTCGCGACGATCCACACCACGTCGGCCGGGAACAGCGCGGTGAACGCGAAGTAGATCATGAAGTAGGCGAACAGGAAGCTGCCGCCGGCCGCCGCCGACAGCGCCATGATCGCCGAGCCGGCCGTGCCGAACACACCGGCGACCAGCAGCAGCATCGCCAGGTGGTAGCGCTCGCGGAACATGCCGCGCGCCAGCGCGAACCGCAGCGCGAACACCGCGGCGACCGCGGCGAGCACGATCCACATCGCGACGTCGAGGTATGGCCGCGCGGTGAAGTACATGAACGATCCGACCGTGGTCGGCATCACGAACACCGAGATCCAGATCAGGACCACGGTGCGCTGCAGGATCACGTCGCGCTGGCCATCGCGCAGCTCCGCGTGGTGCTTGCCGCCGAGGTTCGAGCGCAGCGCCTCGCGGACGATCCGGCGCACGGCGGCGAACCCGGTTTCGGGCGTGGGTGGTGGCGGCGAGCTCGACGGCACGCGGCCACCCTGGACCACGCCGTGGCTCGCGCTCGGCGCGTCTGGCGCGTCGGGCGGCGCAGCGGAGAGTGCGATCGGTAGGTCGGAGGCCATAGGGATCCATGGAATCGTCGCACGCGGCGCGCGAGATCGGAACGCAGGAATGCGAGTCAGAGATAGGTTCGCGCGAAGCCGCCGTCGACCGTCACGATTTCGCCCGTCAGATTCTGAGCGAATGGACTACACAGAAAACTGATAGTGCGCGCGACGTCCTCGGGCTCGATCGCCCGACCGGTCGCGCTGCGCTTGGCCTGCAGCGCGCGCGTGGCCGCGGCGTTGCCTGCGCCGATCGCGCGCAACGCCCCGTCTGTGGCCAGGAACGATGACCCGACGGCATTGACCAGGATCCCGTCCCGGCCAAGCTGCATCGCCAGATACAACACCGCCGATTCGAGCGCAGCCTTCGCGATACCGGCGACATGGTAGTTGGGTGTCATACGGTGGCTACATGCCGAGGTCAGCGCGACGACGCGCGGCGCGGTGCTGCGCGCGAGCAGCGGGCGGGCGTGGCGACACGCGGCGATCAGCGACCACGCCGACACCGACATGACGTGCTCGAACTGGGCGCGCGAGACGTCGAGCACCGACCGACCGAGCACGCCCTCGGGGATCTCGACGAAGCCGTGGACCATGAAGTCGAGCCCGGCACCGCCGGCGCCGAGCGCGTCGAACGCGGCGGCGAGGCTGGGCTCGTCGCCGACGTCGACCGGATACAGCGCGGCGCCGAGCTCGGCGGCGAGCGGCGCCACGCGATCGACCCGCGCGGGCCGGCAGGTGATCGCCACGCTGGCCCCGAGGTCGCGCACGGTGCGCGCGACGTGATAGCCGATGCTGTTGGCGCTCGACACGCCGAGCACCACGCCGCGCCGGCCGGCGAGCATCGGCCGGGCGAGGTCGACGGCGGTCATCGCTTCGCCTCCGCCGGGAACCACGCCTCGAGCGAGGCGACCCCGCGCTGCTCGTACTCGCCGATCGCCTTCTGGATGTGCGCGGCGGCCTCGGCGGCGGGGATGCCGCCGACCCACATCGCGAGCCGCGCGGTCGCCTCGAGCAGCTTCTCGCGTGGCACGCCGATGTGGATCAGCGTCTTGGCGAACATCGCGGCCGGGCCGTAGTTGCGCTGCGCGCACAGCACGGTCATGCCGAGCAGGTAGTTCTCGGCGACCGACAGGTGCCGGGTGTCGGACTCGAGCACGTGATAGGCGTGCAGGGTGTCGCGCAGCACCGGGTGATCGAGCCGGTCGATGAACGCGCTGTGGCGGGCACCGGCACCGGCGCCGAACAGCTCGTCGAGGTAGCGCTCGGAGCGCGCATGGTGGTCGGGGGCATCGGCGTGGTCGGTCATGAAGTCCCTAGCGTCCCTGGCCGGCCGGCAGCACGACCAGCTCGGCGATCACGATGTGCGCGGGTCGGGTGACGACCCACAGGATGGTGTCGGCGATGTCGCCGGCGGACAGCCAGTGCGGCAGCGCGCGGGCGATCTTGTCGCGGGTGTCGGCGAACGCCGGCACCTTGTCGTAGATCGGCGTGTCGACGAGGCCGGGCGCGATCGACGTCACGTGGACGCCGAGCGGATCGAGCTCGAGTCGCAGCGCCTCGGTCACGCGGTCGAGCGCCGCCTTGGTCGCGGCGTACACGGCGAACCGCGCGTTGGGTACGAACCGCGTGGTGACCGATGACACGTTGATCAGGTGGCCGCCGGTCAGCCGCGGCGCGAGCTCGATCGCCAGCTCGGTGGCGGCATGGAGGTTGATCTCGAACAGCGCGCGCCACGCCGCGGCGCCGAGCTCGCAGGGCGTGGCATAGGCGGTCTCGCCGGCGTTGTTGATCAGGATGTCGATCCGCGGCGCGCGCTCGCAGATCTCGGCGATCGCCCCGGTGCGACCCTCGGCGTCGGCGAGATCGGCGCACACCGCGATGAACCGGCCATCGCCGTGCGCGACCTCGGCCGCGAGCGCGTCGCGGCGCCGGCCGACGCCGATCACCGTGGCGCCTTCCGCGATCAGCCGGCGGGACAGCGCGGCGCCGATCCCCGACGTCGCGCCGGTGACCACCGCGAGCTTGGTTTCGAGCATACCTGACATAGGTTTGTTCTCCTTGGGTGGGGCTTGCGGTCCTGAACGGTCAGCGGTGCGCGGTCAGCAGTGCCGGTCAGCAGTAATAGAGCGCGCCGGCGACATTCATGCCGGCGCCGGCCGCGAGCGACAGCACGAGGTCGCCCTTGCGCAGCGTCCGATCGTGGCACCGCGCACCGAGCGTGGCGGCGATGCTCGCGCTCGCGGCGTAGCCGGTGACGTCGCCCGACCACACCAGCTTTTTGCGCGGCAGCTCGAGCCCATCGCACAGCGCCTCGACCGTGCCGGCGTGGGTCTGCGCCGGCAGCAGCCAGTCGACGTCGCGCGGCGACAGCCGGTTGCGCGCGAGCAGCTTGCGCCCGGCGTCGAGCATCAGCTCGAGCCCGGCGAGCCCGGTGCGCGTGCCGCGCACGAACAGCGATCGGCCGTCGGGACCCCAGCTGGTCAGGTCCGCCTTGCTGACCACGGTCGCGCCGAGGTAGTCGACGAGCCCGGTGCGCGGCGCCGCCGGCCGCTTGCGCAGCACGACCGCGCCGGCCGCATCGCCGACCAGGAAGCAGAACGCCGAGCGATTGGTCTCGGCGGTCGCGAACCGGCCGCCCTCGTCGCTCGCGATCAGCAGCGCGGTGCGGTAATCGGCGTTATCCAGCATCGCGTCGACCACCTCGAGGCCGCGCAGGAACCCGGCGCAGTAGCCGGCCTTGAGATCGATCGCCACGGCGTCGTCGCGGCCGAGCTCGGCGAGCACGAGCGGCGCCAGGTCGGCGACCACCGGGTTGTTCGGATCCGGGTAGTTGACCATCGGGATCGTCGAGCACGACGACACCACGACCAGGTCGATCTCGCCGGGATCCACGGTGCCGGCGGCGAGCAGGTTCGCGACCGCCTCGCGCGCCATCGTCCAGGTGTTCTCGCCGGGCCCGCACCACGCGCGGCGGATCATCCGGCTGTCGGCGATCAGCGCCGCGCGGTCGTCGGTGATCGGGAACTTGCAGCGCGCGAAGAACTCGGCGTTGTCGACGGTGGTGTGGGGGTACGCGAACCCGGTCGCGACGATCTCGCTGACCCGGTCGCGGCGCGGTCGCGGCGCGGTGGCGAACCGGGTCACGCGCGCGCTCCCTGCGCCGCATTGGCGCCGGGTGCGGTGTACAGCGCGGCCGCCGCGTACCAGCCGCTGCCGACCGCGGCCGACAGCACGAGATCGCCGGGCCGGACCGGACCGCGCGCGACGAAGTGATCGAGCGCGACCGGGATCGACGCCGACGACACGTTGCCGACGTCGGCGTAGTTGGTGAGGATGCGCTCGGGCGGCAGGTCGAGCGCGCGGACGATCGCGGCCTGCACGCCCGCGGTCCCGGAGTGCGGGATCACCCAGGCGACGTCGGCGAGCGTGAGCTGGTTGCGCGCCAGCATGCGGCCCGAGACCTCGGTGATCGAGCGCGCGGCGAGCGCGCACAGCTGGCGCTGCGCGATGTGGGTGTGGACCCAGCCCTCGTCGCTGATCTCCATGATCGCCGCGTGGTCGCCGTCGCTGGCGAGCTCGTAGTCGACCAGCCGGCCGCCGCCGGGATCGCGCACCGCGTCGTCCGCGCGCTCGAGCACGAACGCCCCGGCGGCATCGCCGAGGATCAGGGTCCCCCGGCTGCGGGGCCGGGCGCGCCGCGAGGTGTGCTCCGACGCGACGACCAGCGCGCGGCGGTAGCGCGGGTTGCGCAGGAACTCGGTCGCGGTGCCCAGGCCGTACAGGAACCCGGCGCACGCGCAGCCGAGATCGTGGGCGAACGCGCGATCGGCGCCGAGCAGCCGCTTCACCGTCGGCGCGAACTCGGGCAGGTAGCGGCGCTGGGTCCAGTTGGCGAGGATCACGAGGTCGAGCTCGCCGGCTCGGATCCCGGCGCGCTCGAGCGCGCGGCGCCCGGCGATCGCGGCCATCTCGGCGATGCCCTCACCGTCCTGGGCCCAGCCGCGGCACAGAACGCCGATCCGATCGAGCTCGGCCGGGGTCGTCGGCTCGTCGAGCGTGGGCAGCGTGTCGTTGCTGTGCATCAGCGCCGGCAGGTAGCTGGCGAACCCGGTGATCCGGACGTCGTGGGATTGCGTTGGCTGCATGGGAGCTCCTAGCCGGCGCGGTGCCGGTACTTGCCGGTGGGGTCGAGGGTGGAGAGCAGGTGGGCTTCGTCGTCGGTGATCGGCGCGGCGAACCCGAGGCCGTCCGCCGGCGCGATCGACCACGGGCAGTCGCGGCCGATCATCGCCACGCCGGCGGCGACCGCCTCGGCCCCGGTCGACGCGCCGGTGGCGACCGCGAGCGCCTCGAGCGTCCACGTGGGATCGGCGCCGGCGCGATCGCCGGTCCGGGTCAGCACGCCGCGATCGGTGACCACCGAGCGCACCGCGTGGCCCGGGCTGGTGACGTACTCGACCTCGTCGACCAGCCGGCCGGGCGCGAGCCGGGTCATCACGACGACCTCGGCGGCCAGCGCCGCGATGTCGCACGCGCCGCCCGAGCCGACCAGCCACTTGCCGCCGAGCCGCGTGCTGTTGAGGTTGCCGCGGCGATCGATCTGCGCGGCGCCGAGCGCGGCGAGGCAGCGGTTGTCGTCGCCGCCGACCAGCACGCCGAGGATGTCGTCGATCGCGGTGACCCGGCGCGCGCGGGTCATGTTGTCGTACGCGAGCAGGTAGCCGTGACCGTCGGGCCCGCAGTCGAGATCGTACAGCCCGGTCTCGACCATCACGCGCAGCCGGAACCCGGCGGCGGCGAGCTGGAGCTGGGCCAGCCGCGCGGCGAAGAACGCCTGGCCGATGCCGGCGATCAACACCTGCGCGCCGATCGCGCGCGCGCGCTGCGCGAGCTGGCGAGCGCCGGCGACGATCAGCGGATCGACCGGGGTCTGGGCGCGCTCGGGGGCAGCGGTGGCCCGCGCGGCCCGCACCGCCCGGGCGGCGCGCGCGGCCCGCGATGACGCGGGGGCGGGGGCGGGGGCGAGGGATGACGCGGGGGATGACGCGGGGGATGACGCGGGGATCGCGGGCTCGCTCGCCGGCGTGCCGGGCGGCGCGCGCAGCCGCGCGAGCTGGGGCGCGCCGACCTCGTCGCGGTACGCCGCACCCCCATCGGCCGCGCGGAGCACGCGCGCGACGAACTGCGCGAGCGCCGCGTCGTCGGTCGCCAGCGCGCGCCACCGCTCGTAGTGCTCGAAGTCGTCGCGGTACGGCGCCAGGTCGAGGCCGGCCGGCACGAGCAACGGCTGCGGGTGCGCGCCGAACGGCTCCTGGCACACGGCGAGCACGCGGTGCGGCGGCAGCACGATCGCCGCGCGATGCGCGCGGGTGACCGCGGCCGGGACCACGCGCTCGACGGTGACGATCACGCCGCGGCGGGCGGCCAGCGCAGCCCACGGGCCCTCTGACAGTGGACCTGCCATGAGCACGTGGCCTTCGTCGTCGGCCGCCGCGGCGTGAACGAACGTGATGTCGGGCCTGAGCGCGGCGCACAGCCCGAGCGGCGCCGGCTCGCCGGCCAGCTCGACCTCGCGGTACATCCCGCGCGCGGCGAGCTCGGCGGCCATCGTGGTGCCGCGCAGCGAGCGGTTGACGACCCAGCGCTCGCCCTGGGCACCGGCGCGCAGGCTGGCGACCAGCGACCACAACGGCCAGTGGACGAGCTCAAGGTCGCCGCGACTGTACAGCGGGCTCGGCCGCGGCGCCGGGTAGTGGTCGCCGAAGAAGCACCCGATCAGCCGGCGCGCGAGCCCGAGCCGCGGCAACAGGTGCGCCATCGAGTGAAACCCGGTGCTGCTCAGGCAGAACTCGGGGCGGGTGTCGAGGAACGCACGCGCGAGCTCGCGGATCGCCGCGTTGGACCGGCTCGGGGTCGACGCCAGGTGCAGGTGCATGCCGGGCGCGACATGAGTCCGGATCGCCTCGGCGAGCGGGACCACGAGGCCGGGCCGGGCCGGGCCGGGCACCGGGCCGGGCGCTGGATCGGAGATCGAGGTTGGGCTCACGCGGCCTCCGCGCGTCCGACGAGCGTGACCGAGTTGTGGCCGCCGATGCCATACGACATCGCGAGCGCGTTGCGCGCGTTGCTCGGCCGGCCGCCGCCGGCGAGGTGATCGATCGGACTCTCGGCGGGGCTCTCGGCGGGGCTCTCGGCGGGACTCTCGGCGGGGCTCTTGGCCGGGCTCTTGGCCGGGCCCGCGGCGCGCGCGGGATCGACGTTGAGCGTGGGCGCGAGCCAGCCGTGGTGCAGCATCAGGATCGCGGCCGCGACGTTGAGTGCGCTCGACGCGCCGAACAGGTGGCCGTACACCGGCTTGACCGATAGCAGCGGGACCTCGGCGGCGCGCTGCGCGAACACGCGCTGCATGTAGAGCAGCTCCGAGCGATCGCTCTGCTCGACGCCGTTGCCGTGGCCGACGACGAACCCGATGTCGCCGCGATCGACCTGGGCCTTGGCGAGCACGTCGGAGACGAGCGTGGTCGCGCGGTTGCCCTCGGCGTCGACGTTCAGCGGGTGGCCGCCGTTGTTGCCGAGCTTCCAGCCGTCGATCGTCGCGAGCGGTCGGGCGCCGCGCCGCGCCGCGTGGTCCCGGGTCTCGAGCACGAGGGTGATCGCGCCTTCGCCGAACGCGTTGCGCGAGTGCTCGACGTAGGGCCGGATCGCGCGCCGCGCGTCGTCGCGCTCCTGGGACAGCAGGCCCGCGTCGCGGTACATCCGGTAGATCGGCGCCTCGAGCGACGAGTCGTGGCCGCTCGCGAACGCCAGGTCGATGTCGCCATGTGCGAGCTCTCGGCATGCCTGGCCGATCGCCACGGCGCCGGAACAACACGTGATATTGAATGTGTATACGGGGCCACGCACGCCGAGCAGGCTAGCCGCCAGGTTCGCCGCCTGGCCGGGGGGCCCGGTGAGCAGATCGTGCCGCGTGTACAGCTCGCTCGCCGGCGCGTCGCGCTCCGAGCGGATCTTGTGATACCAGTAGTCGAAGTTACCGCGCGACGTGCCATCGAAGATCCCGATTCGGTCGCGCGGGATCGCCGGCAGGTCGAGCCCGGCGTCGTCGATCGCGATCATCAGCGACGACAGGTAGAGCAGCTGCTCCCGGTGGTAGCGGTCGTAGAACGCCCGGGAAAATCGCCCCAGCCAGCGGCCGGGCTCGAACCCGCGGATCCGGCCGACCGGCCAGCGTTCGCCTTCGGCGCCCGGCGCCGGTTCGAACGCAAGCTGCGACGGGCCATCGCGGAGGTGGGTCCATAGCGTATGCCGATCGGAGCAATTGGCGAGCATCGGTCCGATGCCCGTGACTACGACTTCTGACATGG
>DATBBB010000119.1:0-7275 GCA_036271215.1 Kofleriaceae bacterium
CCCGGACCACCGGACCGGTCGCCGTGGTCAGCCGCAAGACCGGCCCCAGCCCGGTGGTCGCCAGGCCGGTCACCGGGCGCCACGTGTCGCTGAGCCGGTCGGGGCCGACGGCCAGGCCGTCGCCTGCGCTCGACACGATGACGCCGCCGACCGATGCGATCGAGCCGCTCGAGGTGGTGGATCCGGCGGTGGGGCCGGCGGCCGTGCCGATGATGATGATGCCGCCGATGCCGGTGTCGCCGCCGAGCGGGGTGATCCGCACCGCGGCGGTCCATCGCCACCGCGGCACGGTGATCGCGGCGGGCGCGGGGGTCGTCGTGATCGCGATCCTCGCCGCGTGGGGCCTTTCTGGCCCTGGCCCTGGGCCCGGGGCGGCGCCGGCGCCGGTCCAGCCGCCCGCGCCACCCAGCCAGCCGGCCGCGACCGGCATCACCGTCGAGCCGATCGAGGTGACCCCGGATCCCAGCGCGCCGGCCGGTGACCCCGAGATCGAGATGACCCCGAACGATCGGCCGGCTGCGCCGCCGGCGGCCCCGATGACGGATGATGGCTCGGCCCACCCGGCGGGCCCGTCGCACCGCGCGCCGCGCGAGGTCGCGCACCGGCCGCTCCACGTCGATCCGAAGCCGCCGGCCGCGGCGCTGACCCGCGAGCAGCTCGGACAGAAGTTCCAGCAGGTCCGCCGCGAATACGATCAGTTCAAGGCCAAGTTCGGCTCGCGGCTCGAGAGCGAGTGGGGCGAGCTCGCGACGTACATCACGTTCACCGCGAACACCGCGAACACCGCGAACGGCGGCGACGCCGTGCTGCGCGCCGCGGCGAGCAAGCTCGAGGTGTTTCGCGCCCGCATGCACGAGTAGTCGAGAATATTTGGCCGCGAAACCCGCGCGAAACATTCCGCGGCTAACGATCGCTGGACATGAAGAAGGTCGAGGCGATCATCAAGCCGTTCAAGCTCGACGAGGTCAAGGAGCGCCTCGCCGAGATCGGGGTGCACGGCATGACGGTCACCGAGGTCAAAGGCTTCGGCCGCACCGGCGGCAAGAAAGAAGTCTACCGAGGCTCGGCGTACGTCGTCGACTTCGTGCCCAAGGTCAAGGTCGAGATCATCGTGGCCGACGACAACGTCCAGCAGGTCGTCACCGTGATCACCGAGGCCGCGCGCACCGGCAAGATCGGGGACGGCAAGATCTTCATCACCCCGATCGACGAGGTCATCCGCATCCGCACCGGCGAGACCGGCGAGGACGCGATCTGAGCGCGCCACGTGGTGTGATGATCTCCTACTAGTATGGTCGCCGCGGCGCCCGTCGTTTGATCGCCTTCCATTCCAGCAGAGCTTCAGCTCTACGGTGGCCGTTCTCGGCTGCTGACCGATGCCGCCCGGCGCTTGTAACCCGGCGCGCCCCCTGGCAGAATCTACGTATTCCGGACTGCGTTCAGCCATGCAGTCAACAGCGGTTGAGCACCTGCGTGGATTTCAGCAAGCCAGGAAGTGTTGCAGCTGACCGCCCGCGTGCGCGCGTCGGCGCGGTGTTTTCGGCGCTGACCGGGTGGAGTGCCACGCGCACCGTTCCGCCGCCGCTGCGCCGGTTCGCGTATCGCACGTTTGCGCGCGCGGTCGGCGCCGACCTCGACGAGGTCGAGCTCGAGCTGGGGGCTTATGCCTCGCTCGGGGACTTCTTCGCGCGCAGGCTGCGGCCCGGCGCGCGCGTGGCCGATGCCGCACCCGGCGCGATCATCTCACCGTGCGATGGCGTGATCGCCGCGCGCGGCACCGCGACCGCGGGAGCGATGGTCCAGGCCAAGGGCCGCAACTACCAGCTCGCCGAGCTAGTGGCCGACCCCGCGTTCGCCGGCCGGCTGACCGGCGGCACGTACACCACCATCTATCTGTCACCACGCGACTACCACCGCGTCCATGCTCCCGTCGGCGCGCGCGTCCTGGGCTACGACTACTTGCCGGGCGCGCTGTGGCCGGTCAACCCGCGGGTCGCGGCGCGGCGCGATGGCCTCCTGGCGCGCAACGAGCGCGTCGTGATTCGCCTGCACGCCGGGGCGCTCGGTTACATCGCGGTGGTCATGGTCGCAGCATCCGGAGTCGGGAACATGCAGCTCGCGTCGGCGCTGGCGACCGATGGCAACCCGGTGGACAGCGTACAGTGGCGGACCGCCCGCGAGCCCCGCCGGGTCGAGCTGTCCGGCGTCGAGGTCGCGCGCGGCGACGAGCTCGGCATGTTCCGGCTCGGATCGACGGTGGTCCTGGTGTTCGAGCCCGGCAAGGCCGAGCTCGCCGGGGACCTCGGCCAGGCAGTGCGGTTCGGCCAGCGCATCGGCGTGGGCACGGGAGGTGCGCCGTGAGCAAGCGCGACGACGATCCGCAGGCCGACATGGAAGTCGGGATGACGACCGCCGAGCGGCGGCGGCGGCGGCGGCGGGGCGGGGGGCTGCGAGTCCCGTCGGACAACGTCCCGCGCACCACCAAGCCGCCGGTCGCGCCGGTCCCCGAGGATCCGTCGCTGGCGATGTCGATCGCCTACAGCTTCTCGCCCGAGGTCGCCGAGGCCGCGTCGTCGCGCGTGACCACCCGCGAGTCGGTGCCGACGTTCGAGCACCACGAAGGCATGCCCACGGTGATCGACTCGGTCAGCGGGCCGGTCGAGCAGGCCGACTTCGAGATGCAGACCCGCGAGATGACCGCGATCGATCTCGAAGCGCTCGGCCTCACCGAGGCGGGGTCGTCGAACCGCGGGATCCCGCGCCAGCGGGTGTCGTCGTCGGATCTCGAGGCGGTGGCGCCGTCGACCGTGGCCGCGGTGGTGGCCGGGAGCTCGCTGCCGGGGACGTCCGGCGAGCCGGCGTCGAGCGTCGAGGTCCGGTTCTTCAAGCGCGATGCGACCGACCCGACCGACGACGTCGAGGTCGAGGTCGAGATCGACAGCGCGGACGGCGTGGACGGCGTCGCTCCCGGGAAGCCCGGCGGGGGGCTCGCTGCCCGTGGGACCACCGCCCCGGGCCACGGCGCCCCGGGCCACGGCGCCCCGGGCCACGGTGCCCCGCTCGACCGCCGCGCACCGGACGCCGAGCCCGTCCTCGAGGAAGATCTCAGCGCGGAGGCCGAGGACGTCAGCGCGGAGGCCGAGGACGTCAGCGCGGAGGCCGAGGACGTCCCCGAGGAAGATCTCAGCGCGGAGGCCGAGGACGTCATCGCGGACGCCGAAGAGGCTGCCGAGGACGTCAGCGTCAGCGTCGATGACGAGCTCGCCACCGACGAGGTCCACGAAGCGCTCCCGGCCCCGGTCACCGCCGCCGGCCGCGATGGCCGGGTGGCGAGCTCGGTCGCCAACGAGCCGTCGCAGCGCCAGGCGATCGCCGGCTCGGTCGCCGAGCTGGTGGTCCCCCGGACGACGACAACGACGACAACGACGACGGCGAGCAGCGATCTGCTGGTGTCGCGGCCGTCGATGGCGATGTCGCCGCTCGCGCCGCTCGCGCCGCCCGTCGACGCTCTGCCACCGCGCGCCGCGATGACCACGCCGCCGGCCCCGGTCGCCGTCGCGCCGGCTGCCGAGCCCGCACCGTCCCAGACCGCGCCGTCCCAGGCCGCGCCATCCCAGGCCGCGCCGTCCCAGGCCGCGCCGTCCCAGGCTGCACCGGGCCAGACCGCACCGGCCCAGGCCGGCGCCGCGCTCCGCCATCCGCGCGCCCAGACCGTCGCGCTGAGCGAGGAAGATCTCGAAGAGGTCCGCGAGGCCGCCCGGCTCGCCTCGAATCCGGGCGGGGGCTCGGTGCCGCTCCGGCCCACGGCGATGTCGATGCCACCGCCGATGCCGAGCAAGCCCATCGAGGGCAAGCGGTCGACCGGGTCGATGGCGGTCCCCGCGCCGGTCGTCGAGATGGGGTCGGTCCCCGAGATCGACATCATGACGCTGGCCGAGCATGCGGCCGATGCCTCGGGCGACTTCGAGGTCGACGTCGAGGGCATCGTCGAATCCCGGTCCGGGCCGGTCGCGGCGGTGGCCGCAGGGCTCGCTCCGGCACCCGCTCCGGCAGCCGCGGCCGCACCGGTGATGGCATCACTGGTGCCCGCCGGGTCCGATCCGCGGACCCGCACGCCATCCCAGCCGCCGGGCTTCATCCAGGTCCAGGTCACGCCGCAGGCCACGGCCGCGCTCGGCCCGCGCGACTCGCAGCAGATGCCGGTGGTCCGCGAGCCGGTGCACTCGCCGCCGCCGCCGCCCCCGGCCGTCCACAAGGCGCCGCCGTCGCCGCCGCCCAAGAAAGACAAGTCGGCGGCCGTGGCGCCGAGCGCGTCGTCGCCGAGCGCGTCGCAGGCCAAGCTCGACGGCAAACCGGCGCGCGGCAAGCCGTGGTTCGTCGACCTGTTCGACGAGGACTACCTGCGCACCCTGCCGTTCCTCACACCGCAGGCGACCCAGGCAGAGGCCGAGTTCGCGATCAACGCGATGGGGCTGCAGCCCGGTGCCCAGGTGCTCGACATCGGCTGTGGCTACGGCCGCCACGCGATGGAGCTCGCGGCGCGCGGGTTCCACGTCGTCGGGCTCGATATGTCGACCCCGCTCCTGGTCCGCGGCGGCGAGGAGGCGCACCGCCGCGGACTCACGATCAACTTCGTGCGCGGCGACATGCGCGAGCTCGACTTCGACGCCCAGTTCGACGGCGCGTACTGCCTGTTCTCGACGTTCGGCTACTTCGACGACGAGACCAACAAGAAGACGATCGCGAACATCGCGCGCGCGCTGCGGCCCGGCGGTCGGGTGCTGCTCGAGATCCTGAACCGCGACTACGTGATCGCCGATCTGCCGACCCGCGTGTGGTGGGAGGGCGATGGCTGCGTGGTGCTCGAGGAAGTCGAGCTCAACTACTTCTCGTCGCGGATCCAGGTGAATCGCTCGGTCGTATTCGACGACGGCCGCCAGCTCGAACAGGAAATTTCTGTGAGGGCGTACTCGCTTCACGAGATCGGCAAGTTGATGCACGCCGCGGGGTTCCGGGTGCTTGAAGTGTCAGGCGCGTATCACACCCGCGGGCGGTTTTTCGGCAACCAGTCGCGTCACATCATTGTCCTAGCAGAGCGCAAGGATCCGGGCGCAGCCTGATCTTGCGCTGAGGCAGCGAGTCTTCGAGCTGACGATCTTTTTCGGACAGGCGCGGCGGTATGCCGGCAAGCCAATCGGCAAGAGCGGCAAACGAATGTTCGTCAGCTCTTGAGGCGTGACGCCTGCCCCGGTACGGGACCGGGCAAGGCTGAGGGCGAGGGACGGGCGTACGTACAGACACGGGTGAGGGCAGAGAGCATCGCAGTGGGTCGCAGTGGGGTCGCAGAGATCGAAGGACCGATCACAAGATCCGGCATTTGCCAGGCCGTGAGACCGGCCGTGCGGTCATGCTGGTCGGGGCAGGGCGCAAGTACTCGAGGTCACGCGTAGAACGGGTGGATCACCGGCGGAGAGAGCGGCCGAGAGGGCAGTTGAGAGGGCGGCCAAAAGGCAGCCGAGAGAGCGGCCGGGAGAGCGGCCGGGAGAGCGGCCGGGAGAGCGGAATAACTCGGTCGGTTCGGTGGTCATCCAACACATCTGGGGTGCTCACGCGTCTGAATCACCAGCGCGGCGGAGCGCAGAAGGATT
Organism: Kofleriaceae bacterium; assembly: GCA_036271215.1. GTDB lineage: Bacteria > Myxococcota_A > Polyangia > Haliangiales > Haliangiaceae > JABFXX01. The sequence continues at coordinate 5,649 of DATBBB010000119.1, forward strand.
TGTCCCATGGCAGCCATCGTCAGCAGGGTCGGGCAACAGGGGTTCGGTCGTCCGAGCACGCGCAAGAATCGAGTTGCGCGCGTGTCGGCGAAGGCACCGCAGCGCCAGGCGCCGCGCCGCGGCCGTGGGGATGGCGAGTCCGAGCCCGAGCTGGACGTCGAGGCGGTGGCCGGCGAGATCGCCGAGGCGGCCGAGGTCGTGGAGGTCGCCGAGGACGCTGACACCGATACCGATGGCGACGCCGAGCCGGACGCGGCCGGCGAGCCCGAGGCGGGCCTCGAGGCCGGCCCCGAGGCCGAGCCGGTCGTGCGGGCGCGCGCCGACAACGCGACCTACCTGTCGATGTACTTCCGCGACATGGCCGCGCTCGACGTGCTGCGCCCCGAGGAGGAGTTCACCTCGGCGCGCGAGATCGAGACGCTCGAGATCATGCTGTGGGAGGCCGTGCTGGCCTACGCGCCGGCCGCGCCGCACGTGCTCGGCGCGATCGAGCCGATCGCACCGCTGCCGCCCGAGGTCAAGAAGCTGCGCGCCGGCGACGCCAAGGGCTGGACCAAGCTCGCCGCGCGGGCGGCCCGCAAGCTGCGCGCCGACGACGTCGATCACCTGTACATCGACGCCGCGCTCGGTGCGATCGATCGCGTCACGCTCGGCATCGGCACCCGCGGCGGCGCGGTCGCCGGGCTCGGCCGCGAGAAGGCCCGCAAGGAGTGGCTGCGCCGGGTCCACGCCGCCAACCGCGCGGTCGCCGACGCGCGCAACCAGTTCGTCCAGGCCAACCTGCGGCTCGTGGTCTCGATCGCCCGCCGGTTCAACCACGGCCGGATGGCGCTCGCCGACCTGATCCAGGAGGGCAACCTCGGCCTGATCAAGGCGGTCGAGCGCTACGACTACCGCCGCGGGTTCCGGTTCTCGACCTACGCGAGCTGGTGGATCCGCCACGCGATCAGCCGCGCGCTCGCCGACAAGGGCCGCGAGGTCCGGCTGCCGGTCCACATGATCGACGCCCAGCACCGGCTGACCAAGGCGCGCCGCCAGCTCACCGGCCAGCTCGGCCGCCAGCCGACGAGCGAGGAGCTCGCCGAGGCGACCCAGATGCCGCTCGACAAGATCGAGAAGATGCGGAGCTGGCTGCTCGAGCAGTCGATCTCGCTCGACAAGCCGGTCGGCGACGACGAGGGCCGCTCGCTCGGCGAGGTGCTCGAGGATCCCGATCGCGAGGACAGCTCGCCGACCGGCGACCTCGAGTGGGAGGCGCTGACCGCCGAGGTCCGCGACCTGCTGCGCGAGCTCCGGCCGATCGAGGCCGACATCCTGCGCCAGCGGTTCGGGCTCGGCACCGAGCAGGAGCTCACGCTCAAGGAGATCGGCGACAAGTACAACCTGTCGCGCGAGCGAATCCGTCAGCTCCAGGAGCAGGCGCTGTCGAAGATGCGCCGTGCGCTGGCTCGCCGCGATTTGATGTAAGCCCGGGTGCGGTTAGCCTGCGAGCCGTTCACCTGGGCGGCACACGGGAGTTGCCCCCCGGTACACCTGTTGGGTACGTTTCCATTCATGCTCACGCGTTTGTCGCGGATCTGCCATCCAGCCACGCTGGTCTTGCTCGTCGGTCTTGGCGGCCTCGGTG
>DATBBB010000120.1:0-8182 GCA_036271215.1 Kofleriaceae bacterium
GCACGCTGTTTGCCGTGGCGCACCGCGGCGGCGGCGAGTCCGCGGCGGTTGCGCAAGCGCCGGGTGGGCCAGCCGGGTCGGGGGCGGCAGCCGGACCGGGCGGAATAGCGGGGCCGGGCGGGGCAGCCGGACCGGGTGGCGCTGGAGCCGTCGCCACACCGAGCCCGCCACCGCCGGATACGCCGGCCACACTGGCCAAGACGGCCACACCGGACACGACGACCACAACCGACCCGGCGGCCCCGACCGGCCACCTCGACGAGCCGGCGGCGCTGTACAAGCGCGTGCACCGCAACGGCAGCCCGACCGGCGGCCCGGCGGCCCTGACCGCCGCCGGCAGCCCGACCGGCGGCCCGGCGGCCCCGACCGCCGCCGGCAGCCCGGCGGCCCCGACCACCGCCGGCAGCCCATCCGCCGCAACACCGGCACCGCACGGCCAGGGCCCAACGATCATCGGCGGCGGCAGCGCCGCGGATCATGGCGTGTTCATCGGCCCGAACGTCACGCTGGGCTCCAACGTCATCATCGGCTCGACCACGCCGGCCGCGCCGGTCCCACTGCCGGGCGCTGGACGCGAGGAGCTGCAGCGTCCGGCCGACTACAACCCCAAGCACTTCGACCCCGTGGCATACCTGCCCAAGGCGCAGCAACTGGCACGTGAGCTGGTCCCCGACGCGCACCTGACGTCATTCGAGTTCGACCCGGTGTTCCCCGATGGTCACGTCGACCTGACGCTCGACAGTCGCGATCACGCCTACGAGTTCCGCTCCGCGGAGCGCTCGGTGTTCCCGGCAGGCCGGCCGCGCAACATGCCGATCGACCGCAAGTGCCGGGTCTCGGTGGACATCGGTGTGCACGGCGTCTCGGCGCGCGTGCTGTCGAGCGACACCTGCAACGCCAAGCTCATCCGCGCGCCGCGCTGCAGCTTCGCCGGGGTGTGGAAGCAGGCGCTGGCGCACTCGATCCCGAGCGACGTCGTCGCCCGGATCGCCTGGCTGTCCGACGAGCGCTGGTTTTTCGACATCGACCTCGGTAGCCAGGGCATCCAGAACGGCGTGTCATCATTCGATGATCGCTGTCTGTAGATCGCTAGCCGCCGCACCGGCGCTTGCGGTATGCCTTGCCGGCGATGACTAACGCCAAGGCCGAGACCGCGATCACGCCGACCCGCGCCGACAACTACGCCGACTGGTACCTCGAGGTCATCAAGGCCGCCGACCTCGCCGAGAACTCGTCGGTGCGCGGCTGCATGGTGATCAAGCCGTGGGGCTACGCGCTGTGGGAGAACGTCCAGCGCGTGCTCGATGGCATGTTCAAGGCCACCGGCCACGTCAACGCGTACTTCCCGGTGTTCATCCCGGTGTCGCTGCTCGAGAAAGAGGCGGCGCACGTCGAGGGGTTCGCCAAGGAGTGCGCGGTGGTCACGCACCACCGGCTCGAGGTCCAGAACGGCAAGCTGGTGCCGGTCGGTGAGCTCGAGGAGCCGCTGGTGGTGCGGCCGACCTCGGAGACCATCATCGGCGAGAGCTTCGCCAAGTGGGTCCAGAGCTACCGCGACCTGCCGCTGCTCATCAACCAGTGGGCCAACGTCGTGCGGTGGGAGATGCGGACGCGGATGTTCCTGCGCACCGCCGAGTTTCTGTGGCAGGAAGGCCACACCGCACACGCCACCGAGCAGGAGGCGATCGACGAGACGATGCAGATGCTGTGGGTCTACGGCGAGTTCGCCGAGAACTGGATGGCGCTGCCGGTGATCCAGGGCGAGAAGACCGAGGGCGAGCGGTTCCCCGGCGCGGTCAGGACCTACTGCATCGAGGCGATGATGCAGGACCACAAGGCGCTTCAGGCCGGGACCTCGCACTTCCTCGGCCAGAACTTCGCCAAGGCGTCGGGGATCCAGTTCCAGGATGAGAAGGGCGCGGTGAGCCACGCGTGGACCACGTCGTGGGGCGTGTCGACCCGGATGATCGGCGCGATGATCATGACGCACGGCGATGACGACGGCATGGTGTGCCCACCGCGGCTCGCGCCGCAGCAGGTCGTGATCATTCCGGTGATCCAGAAGCCCGAGGTTCGCGAGCAGGTGCTCGCGTGGTGCACCGAGCTCAAGCGAGAGCTCGAGGCGCAGAGCTACGCCGGCACGCCGGTGCGGGTCCACCTCGACGCGCGCGACGTTCAGGGCTCGAAGAAGGTCTGGGAGTGGATCAAGAAGGGCGCGCCGATCCGGCTCGAGATCGGCCCGAAAGACATCGAGAAGGGCTCGGTGTTCATGGGCCGGCGCGACAAGAAGCCCAAGGACAAGCAGGGCGTGCCGCGCGCCGAGTTCGTCGCCAACGTCGCGGCGCTGCTGCAGGAGATCCAGGACGCGCTGTTTCAGCGTGCGCTCGCGGTCCGCACCGAGCACACCAAGATCATCGACAGCAAGGACGAGTTCTACGCGTACTTCACGCCGCCGCCGACCAAGAACGCCAACGATCCGACGCCGATCCACGGCGGGTTCGCGATGACGCACTTCAACGGCGACCCGGCGCTCGAAGCCAAGATCAAGGATGACCTCGGGGTCACCGTGCGCTGCATCCCGCTCGACGCCGGCGAGCCCGGTACGTGTCCGTTCACCGGACAGCCGAGCGCCAAGCGCGTGGTGTGGGCCAAATCGTACTGAGCGCGCGGGCTCATTCGTCGCGCAGGCGATAGCCGACGCCGGGCTCGGTGGTCAGCCAGCGCGGGCGTGCCGGATCGACTTCGAGCTTCTTGCGCAGCGCCGCCATGTGGACCCGCAGGTAGTGGGTCTGCTGCGCGCTGCGCGGGCCCCATACGTCGTGCAGCAGCTGGCGGTGGGTCAGGACCTTGCCGGCGTGGCGCGCGAGCAGCAGGAGCAGCCGGAACTCGATCGGCGTCAGGTGGATCGCGGCGCCGGCGAGCTGGACCTGGTGGCGCGCGCGGTCGATCGAGATCGGCCCGACGATGATCGTCGGATCTTCGGTCGCGGGTTGGGCGCGCGCGTGGCGGAGCGCGACCCGGATCCGGGCCAGGAGCTCGCTGGTGCCGAACGGCTTGGTCAGGTAGTCGTCGGCGCCGGCGTCGAGCGCGATCACCTTGTCGTTCTCGCGGTCGCGCGCCGACAGCACGATCACCGGCGCGGTCGACCACTCGCGCAGCCGCTTGAGTAGCTCGAGGCCGTCGCCGTCGGGCAGGCCGAGGTCGAGCACGATCGCATCCGGCCGCGTGTCGACCGCCGCGCGCTCGGCCTCGGCGATCGTGCCGGCCTCGACGACGCGGAACCCGTGTGCCATGAGCGCCGAGCGCAGGAACCGCCGCATCGGCAGCTCGTCCTCGACCACCACGACGGTGTCGCCGGGCCCGGTCATGGCGCGGCCCCGGCCGCGGGAGAGACGCCGGGCCCCGTCGGCGCTGGCTCGATTGCACGGTCGTCGACTGCACGGTCGTCGATTGCACGGTCGTCGACTGCACGGTCGTCGACTGCACGGTCGTCGACTGCACGGTCGTCGACTGCACGGTCGTCGACTGCACGGTCGTCGATTGCATGGTCGTCGATTGCATGGTCGTCGATTGCACGGTCATCGATCGGTGGGGGTGGTGGTGCGCCGCCGGGCAGCCAGATCCGGAACGTCGCGCCGCCGCCCGAGCGCTGCGCGGCCTCGATCGTCCCGCCGTGCGCGGTCGCGATGCCGCGGCACACCGCCAGGCCAAGGCCGGCGCCGGCGCCGCGCGCGTTGGGCCCGCGGTACAGTTTCTGGAACACCTGATGCTCGGCGCCGGGCGGCACGCCGGGGCCGCGATCCGCGACCTCGATCGCCACGCCGTCACCGGCGAGCGCCGCCGCGATCTCGATCGGCGTGGCGGGCGGCGTGTGCTTGGCGGCATTCTCGAGCAGGTTGAGCAGCAGTTGCTCGATCAGGATCGGGTTGACCCGCACGCCGATGTCGGGTGCCAGATCGAGCGCGACGTCGCGGCCGGCGAGCACGGCCTCGGCACGCGCGAGTGCCGAGCCGACGATCTCCTCGACCGGCACCCACTCGCTGTGGATCTCGCCGCCGTGCTCGACCCGTGTGATCGCGAGCAGGTTGGTCAGGATCCGGCCGAGCCAGGTCGCTTCCTCGACGATCGTGTCGATCGCGGCGAGCTGATCCGGCGTCAGCGCGCTCGAGATCTCGCGCAGCGCGGTCGCGGTGCCGGTGATCACGGCGAGCGGCGTGCGCAGGTCGTGCGATACCGTCGACAAAAGCGCGCTGCGCAGCTCTTCGGCCTGGACCCGGAGCTCGGCATCGCGGGCCTCGGCGGTCAGCCGCAGCCGCGCGATCGCGAGCCCAGCCTGGCGGGCGATCGCCTCGAGCAGCTCGCGGGCCTCGCGATCGATCCGGCGCCGCGCGCGATCGAGGTGAACCGCCACCACGCCGGCCGAGTCGCCGCCGGCGAGCAGCGGCAGCGCGAGCAGCCGCGCCGATGGCACGAGCTGGGTGCCGCGCCCGGCGGGCCGGCGCTGCTCGTGGGCGGCGCGCACCACGGCGAGCTCCTGGGCCGCGAGCGGGGCGAGCCCGGCGGCGGCGGCGAGCGCCCCGTCGCCGCCCGGCACCAGCACGACGACCGGCGCGGCGAGCACATCCTCGGCGTGCGCCGCCACCGCGGACGCGACCTCGGCGACATCGACGGCGCGTGCGCTGTCGGCGGTGAACGCGAGCAGCGCGGCGGTGCGGCGCTCGCGCTGGCGGCTGGCAGCCTCGGCGTGGCGCAGCCGTGCGACGAGCGTGCCCATCCCGGCGCCGACCGTGAACATCACGGCGAACGTCATCACGTAGCCCAGATCGGCGACCGCGAAGGTGAACCGCGGCGGCACGAAGAAGAAGTCGTACGCGGCGACCGACAGCGACGCCGCGAGCAGCCCGGCGCGCCGGCCGCCGAACGCGGCGATCATGATCGCGAACAGGAACAGCATCGCGTCGTCGGGCAGCGACAGCCGCGCGCCCGCGATCACGCCGAGCAACGTCGCGCAGGCCACCGGTGTGACCGCCGAGGCTCCGGCCGCGAGCCACGCCCGCACCGTCGTATCGCTCGGGATGATCATGCGCGGCGGCTCGGCGTCGGCGTCGGAAGGCTCGTCGCGGTCAGTCACCCACGCAGGCTACCGCCGTTGCCGCCTGCGTGCGGTGCGCCGGGCCGTATCAAGAATATATCAAGCCGCGGTGCGCTCAATGGAACACGCGGATCGGCATGACGATCATCGGCAGCCCGGCGAACTGCAGACGGCGCTCGACCGCGGCGGCGGTCTCGTTGTGGAGCAGGCGCTGGTACCAGCGCTCCTTCTGGAACACGAGCTTGCCAGCGAAGAACACGGCGCGCGGGAACCGCAGCGCCAGCTCGCGGCACGATCGGTCGAGCTCGGCGACGGCCTCGGTGCCGATCGAGTGCTCGCTGTCGGCCGCCCATCCCAGGTGGCCGCGTGCGAACGCCTCGTACTTGCCGAGATCGGCTGCGATCTTGGCGCCCATCGCGTCGATCTCGTCTTTGCCCTTGAAGGCGCCGGCGTCGATCACCCCGGCGGCGACGAACACGACCTGGTTGAACTGACCGGGGAACACCCGCGGGATCTGCAGCAGCGTGTGGAGGCCAAGGCCGCCGTAGCCGCCGGCGAGCACCACCGCCATCGGCTTGTCGGGATCGAGCTCGGCACTGGCCGCGGCGTCGTGCAGCGGCGGGACGTCGAGCTCGAGCTCCTGAGAGATCCGCGCGACCCGCGTGCTGACCGCCTGGTAGTGACCGCGGATCAGGAAGCACACCACGACGAGCGCCGCGGTGATCACCGTGGTGATCCAGCCGCCCTCGGTGAACTTCTCGACCAGGGTGACGACGAGGATCATGGCGCACACCGCCGCGGCGATGCCGTGCACGAAGATCGCGCGCCGCCAGTTGCCCTGGCGAGTGTGGATCGCGTGGCGGATCATCGCGACGTTCGACAGCGTGAACGTGATGAAGACATTGATGCTGTACATGACGACCAAGGTGTCGACCGCGCCGCCGGTGTAGACCAGCAGGACCGCCGCCGAGATCGCCATCAGGTACACGCCGTTATGCATCGTGAGCTGCTCGGACAGCGCCGCCATTCGGTGCGGCATCCACTGGTCGAGCGCCATGTTCGCCATCACGCGGGGGCCGTCGACGAACCCGGCCTGCGCTGCGACGAACAGCAGGGCGCCCTCGGAGATCAGGGTCGCGATCACGAACCCGGTCGCGATCGTCGAGTCGCCGGCGAACTTCTCGGCGAGCACCGCGTTCATGGTCTTGCCGTCGACGTGGTGGACGTCGATCAGCAGATAGGCGAGCAGGATGCCGCTCGCGGTGATCGCGAGCGAGGTCGCCATCAGCAGCATCGTGCGCTTGGCGGTGCGGACGCGCGGCTCGCGCATGATCGCCAGGCCGTTCGACACCGCCTCGATCCCGGTGAACGTGCCGCCGCCAAGCGAGAACGCGCGCATGAAGATCAGCGCGATCGCACCGGCACCGATGGTATGCAGGTCGTGGCTGAAGTCGTGGCGCACCGAGTTTGCGACGTCGCCGACGTTGCCGAGGTGGCCACCGATCGCGCCGAAGATCAGGACCGCGTGGGTGACCAGGAACACGAGGAAGATCGGCGTCAAGATCGTGACCGATTCCTTGACCCCGCGCAGGTTCATGAGGCCCATGAGCACGAGGACAATCAGCACGGTCGCGAGCTTGGCGGAGTGCCAGCTCTCGGGCAGGAAGCTGAACACCGCGTCGGCGCCCGACGCGAGCGAGATCGCGATCGTCAGCACGTAGTCGACGAGCAGCGCCGAGCCCGACACCGCGCCGACGTACGGCCCGAGGTGCTTGCTGGCGACGATATAGCCGCCGCCGCCGTGCGGGAACTCCTCGATGATCCGGCGGTAGCCCCACGAGATGATGAACACCGTGGCGGCGACGGCGATCGCGAGAAACACTGCGAGGTAGCGGTGCGTGCCGACTGCCTTGAAGGCCTCCTCGGGACCGTACGCCGACGACGACAGGCCGTCGGCGCCGAGCCCCACCCAGGCCAGAAACGCCACCAGGGTCATCTGGTGGAACACTTTCGGATCGCGGAGATCGCGCGCCCGGCCGAACAGGCGCCGCGCAACATCTGACATGTCTTGAACCTAGGAGCCCAGGCGTATCGATGGCGTCAAGGCACCCGCCTGACACATAAAGATGGCGTAAAGATCGCGCGCCGCGATCCGTGTTTCCGGACGGCGATCTCGAACAGCATTCGCTGGGCTTGGGCTGGGCTGGGCTTGGCTTGGCTGGGCTGGGCTTGGCTTGGCTTGGCTTGGCTTGGCTTGGCTGGGCTGGGCTTGGCTGGGCTGGGCTTGGCTGGGCTTGGCTTGGCTTGGCTTGGCTTGGCTGGGCTTGGCTTGGCTTGGCTTGGCTTGGCTTGGCTTGCGTGAAGGTGAGCTTGGCATCTGATGCGGCGGTGAACGCCTCCAGGTCGCGCTTGGCGTTCATCAGGTTGCTGGCCCGGACGCCCGGACGTATGCCTGGCCGCGCTGAGGCAGCGCCTGGGCATGGCCGGGAACAGCTCGAGCGCCTTCGAGAATGCCGCGATTCGCTTGCTTGTCGTGGTGCTGGCCCCGCGAGGGGACAGCGTCCGCGGTCCGGAAGGCTGCACGCGCGGGGGCGCCGGAGAGCGCCACCAGCCCCGAGCGTCCAGCGCGCCGGACCTTCACGGCCGAGTACAAGCTGCGTATCGTCCGGCAGGCGGACACCGCGCTCGCCTCCGGCCTGGAAGGCGCCATCGGTGAGTTGCTGCGCCGCGAGGACTGTACTCGTCGCACCTCACGACGTGGCAACATCGTTCAAGGTGCCGGTCGCGGGCATCTACGTAGCGACTCCAAGACCAGTTGTTCGAGCGTTGCCGTCGCACCCGGTACCGTGATGGCTGCCGCCACGGCTGCGTTCGCGATGGTCGGTTTCCATCCGAGCCTGATCAACGCCTCCTTCGCTTGTGTGCGAAGGACAGCAATTCCGAGTCTATCAGGAGATGTGTTCGCCTGTGTGGTCTGCGGGGCTGCCCACGTGGGCGCCGGTTTCGTTGGTGCAGGCGGTGAGCTGTCCTGCGTAGGGACCTGTTCGACCCACGTGGGCGATTCTGTCGGCGTGGGTGGCGAATCCATTC
>DATBBB010000121.1:0-8892 GCA_036271215.1 Kofleriaceae bacterium
TCGAATCGTGTCGCGCCTACGGCCTTCCCGCTCCGACGTTCGCGGAGCTGTCCGGCGCCGTGACCGTCACGTTTAAGGCCGAGGTTGTCGCGAACATGGGACGCACCGTGTCCCATGTTGGTCCTATGTCGGTCCTAAGTCCGGCCCAAGTTGAGGTTCTTGAAATTGCTGGAGAACTGAGGGCAATGCCGGAGCTGATGACCCCCTCTGGGCTCAAGAACAAGACGCGCTTCCGGGATCAAGTCGTCGCCCCCTTGTTGAAGGCCGGACTCCTTGAGATGACCATCCCGGACAAGCCCAGAAGTTCGAAGCAGCAGTACCGCATCACGGACATAGGGCGTGCTGCTCTTGCGAACGCGAAGAAGGCATGATGGACGATGGTTCCCACTGCTTGCGACGCTATCGTGATTGTTGGACTCGGGCTCCGCCGGAGCATCACCACGGCGCCTGCTGGGCAGCGCACCGTGTGATTGGCCGGATCCGCGGGAGTTACCCGGCGCCGTCGGCCGCCGCGCACTTAGTCGACGGTGACCGGCTTCTTGGTCGCGAGGATCTTCTCGAGCTTGGCCAGCTCGGCGGGCTTGATCAGGTGCTCGTCGAACCCGGCCGCGTGGGCCGCCGATACGTCGGCCGGGGCGCCGTAGCCGGTCAGCGCGACCAGCATGACGTCCTCGAGGTCGGGCCGGCTGCGCAGCCGCTGCGCGACCTCGTAGCCGTTCATCTCGGGCAGCCCGATATCGATGAACGCGACGTCGGGCCGCTCGCGGCCGATGACCTCGATCGCGGTCGGGCCGTCCTCGACGTCGATCACGACGTGGTCGCGCGACTCGAGCAGCATGCGCAGCATCTCGCGCGAATCGGCCTGATCGTCGACCAGGACGATCCGGCACCGGCTGCTGCGGCCGCCCGCCGCGCGCGCGCCGCCCTGGCCCGACAGCGCGTCGCGGGTATCGCGCAACAGCGGGATCGCGACCTTGAAGTCGCTGCCGGTGCCCGGGCCGTCGCTGTGGACCTCGATCGTGCCGCCGTGCAGGTCGACGATGTTCTTGGCGAGCGACAGCCCGACGCCGAGCCCGCCGCGCGACCGATCGAGCCGCTGCTCGGACTGCACGAACAGGTCGAAGATCTTGCTCTGCAGCTCGGCCTCGATGCCGACGCCGTGGTCGATCACGCGCACCACGCCCTGGCCATCCTCGATGGTGACCAGCAACCGCACCGTGCTGGCGCGCGGCGAGTAGTTCGCGGCGTTGGACAGGAGGTTGACGACGACCTGGACCAGGCGGTTGAGATCGCCGCGCACCGGCATCGCCTGGTGCGGCAGGCTCGAGTCGAGCTTGACCCCGCGCTCGCTGAACAGCGGGCTGGTCGACTCGATCGCGGCCTCGATCGGCGCGCGCAGGTCGATGTCGTCGTTGATCAGCTGGAACTTGCCGCGCGTGATCCGCGAGACGTCGAGCAGATCGTCGAGCAGCCGCTTCATGTGGCGGGCCTGGCGCTCGACCACCGCCTGGCAGCGCGCGACGACGTCGATGTCGGGCTGCTTCTTGAGCAGCGTGGTCGCGTTCATCACCGCGGCGAGCGGGTTGCGCAGCTCGTGCGACAGCATCGCGATGAACTGCTCGCGCCGGGTCGCGCTGTCCTCGGCCTGCTCGAGCAGGCTCGCGATCCGCTGCTGGCGATCCTCGAGCTCGTGCTGCGCGGCGATCAGCGGCGAGATGTCGCGGCCGATCGCGGACAGCCCGGTGATCACGCCGTGGCGGGCGTAGATCGGCGACAGCGAGACCGAGATCTGGACCTGGCGGCCATCGGCGTGGCGGCACAGCGACTGGACGTGCTCGACCTTGTCGCCGCGGCGCAGCCGCTCGAGTAGCTCGTCGAGCTCGCGCGCGGCACCGTCGCGCGCCAGCACCCGGAGGTGCTGGCCGATCGCCTGCTCGGCGGGGTAGCCGTACAGCCGCTCGGCGCCGCGGTTCCAGGTCGTGATCGTGCCGCCCGGCGTGTTGCCGATGATCGCGTCGTCGGATGACGCCACGATCGCCGACAGCTCCGCGAGGTGGGCGCGCGCGCGGTCGAGCGCGGAGATGTCGGTCAGGGTCAGCACCACGCCGTCGATCGGCGGCGCATCGCGATCGGCGTCGGCGCCGCGGTTGATCCGGTAGGGCAGGATGCGCAGGAAGTACGGCACCGAGTTGCGATCGCGGACCTCGTCCTCGACCACGCTGCCGTTGACGCGCACCTGATCGATCTCCTCGATCAGCTGCGGCCGCTCGATGTTGTGCGAGAAGTCGCTGATCCGGCGGCCGATGTCGTACGGCTGGAACCGGAACACGCTGGCGATCCGCGACGTGAACCGCCGGATCCGGAGCTCGCCGTCGAGGAACACCGTGCCGACGTCGGTGCCTTCGAGCAGGTGCGCCATATCGGTGTTGAGCTCCTTGAGCTCCATGATCTTCTGCTGGTACTCGGCGTTGACCGTGTACAGCTCCTCGTTGACCGAGTGCAGCTCCTCGTTGGTGCTCTGCAGCTCCTCGTTGGACGCGACCAGCTCCTCGTTGGTCGCCTGCATCTCCTCGTTCGAGGTCTCGAGCTCCTCGATCGTCGCCTGCAGGGTCTCGCGGGTGTACGCCAGCTCGGTCTCGAGCGTGTCGACGTGCTCGCGCGACGCCTGGGCCGCCGGCAGCGCCTGCGGCTCGGGCCGCCCGGCGCCCGGCTCGCTGGTCGCGGTCGCCGCGGTGATCGCGGTGGGCTGGAACGTCACCAGCACGTGGCGCGTGCCGGTCCGCGGGTGGAGCAGCGGCTCGGCGGTCAGCGTGAACAGGGCGCCGTCGTCGGACAGCACCGCGGCGTGGACACCGGCGTACGCGATCGCGGCGCGCTCCTTGACCGCGCGCTGGATCGCCGCCGACACCGGCCCGCGCAGCTCGTCATCGAGCAGGTCGAGCAGGTTGCGGCTCGGCCGGCGGCGGCGGACCTTGAGCAGCTTCTCGGCGCCCGCGAAGCTGTCGATCAGCGCGTAGTCCTCGTCGATCAGGAAGCCGAGCGGCATGAACCGATCGAGCAGCTGATCGTAGGTCTGCAGGATCAGCGGATCGGGCGCGTGCGCGCGCGGCAGGTCGATCAGCGCCGGCCGGCGCGGCGCCTGGCGGGTCAGCGGCAGCCGGATCTGCGACAGCAGGTGGACGTCGCGCCGCTTGCGGTAGATCTTCCAGTGGTCGTCGAGCGTGACGAACTCGTCGCTCAGCGGGCCCGGGGTCTCGCTCGCGCCCAGGAACATCACGCCGCCCGACGCCAGCCCGAAGTGGAACAGCGACATCACGGTGCGCTGGGCCTGGGGCTGGAAGTAGATCAGCATGTTGCGGCACGAGATGAAGTGCATCTTCGTGAACGGCGCGTCCTTGGTGACGTTGTGGCGCGCGAACACGATCAGCTGCCGGAGATCCTGCGAGATCTGGTAGCCGGTCGAGCGCTTGGTGAAGAACCGCGCCAGCCGCGCGGGCGCGACGTACTGCAGCTGATCCTCGCCGTAGACCCCGGCCCCGGCGTGCTCGAGCGATGCCTGGTGGACGTCGGTCGCCAGCATCTTGATCCGGACCTGGCGGTCGCGCGCGGCGAACGCCTCCCAGAACAGCATCGCCAGCGAGTAGGCCTCCTCGCCGGTCGCGCAGCCGGCGACCCAGATCCGGAGCTCCTCGTCGGGCGGCAGCTTGTCGAGCAGGGCCGGGATCACCTCGTGCTCGAGCCGCTCGAACGCCTCGGGGTCGCGGAAGAACTGGGTCACGCCGATCAGGAGGTCCTGGTACAGCGTGTTGAGCTCCTCGGGGTTGAGCCGCAGTTGCTCGACGTAGGCCTCGAGGGTGGCGATGCGGAGCAGATCGACGCGGCGCTGGATCCGGCGCCCGACGGTGGTCGTCTTGTAGAGCGAGAAGTCGATCCCGAAGTGGTCGCGCAGCAGCCGCAGCACGGCGTCCATCGCCGGGTCGTCGGACAGCGCGCCCTGGTCGGGCGCGATCTCGCGCGGCGCCAGCCCGCACAGCACGCGCGCGATGTCGCGCGGCGGATAGACCTGATCGACCACCCCGGTCGCGGCGGCCGACAGCGGCATGCTGTCGAACTTGGCGCTCGCGGCGGTCTCGGCGAGCACCATGCCGCCGGCGCGGTGGATCTCGACCACGCCGCGCGAGCCGTCGCTGCCGCTGCCCGATAGCACGATCGCGATCGCCTGATCGCCGACGTCCTGGGCGAGCGAGCGAAAGAACGTGTCGATCGGCAGGGTGAACGCCTGGGGCTCCTTGTCGGTGAGCATCAGGTGGCGGTCGCGGATGATCATCTGCTTGCGCGGCGGCATCAGGTAGATGTGGTTCGCGGCCACCGGCATGTTCTCCTCGGCGACCACGACCGGCATCTCGCTGTGGCGCGCGATCAGCTCGTCCATCAAGCTGCGGAAGTCGGGCGACAGGTGCTGGATGACGATGAACGCCATCCCGGTGTCGGGCGGCAGGGCGTCGAACAGCTGCTGCAGCGCCTCGAGGCCGCCGGCGGACGCACCGATGCCGACGATCCGGCCGTCGGTGGGGATCTGCGACGCGTCGGGGTCGGGGTCGGAGACAGCACCGGCGCTGGCGCTGGCGCCAGGGTCGGAGCCTGGATCAGCGCCGGTGCCGGAGTCGGAACCGGAGCCGGATCCGGAAACGGGATCGGCATCAGCTCGGGAGCTGGCCGGAGCTGCGTCGGGCAAGATAGGTTTGTCGGACATCACGCGGTTGACGCAGGCTGAAATTCAAACTCCGCGCCGGACCGCTGGCACCGCCTTACGGCGAGAACATCGCAAAATTCCATCGCATGGACCGTGAGGGACGATCGAAGCGTGCGCGCACGCATCGCTTGGGCCGCGCGTAGTCGCTCGGTGTGCGAATCAGCGGCAGCGCTGCGCGATCCGCGCGGCTGCGCACAGGCGGGCCATGCCGCTCAGGGCAACAGGGCAGCGACCGTGGCGGGCCAGTCAGCGGGCGCGGCGGGCAGCCGGCCATCGGCGCGATCGGCCCGGCCGCCGCCCCGGCCGCCGAGCTGGGCGGCCAGCTGCTTCCACAGCGCGCCGCAGTCCAGGGTCGAGCCAGCGGCGCGCATCAAGATGACGATCGCACCGGGGTCGGCCGCGGCCGCCGGTTCGGTCGTCTCAGAGCCAGGGCCAGAGCCAGGGCCAGAGCCAGGACCAGGGGGGCCGGCGAGGCCCGAGGGACCGGCGGGCGCGCACAGCACGGCGTCGCGGCCGGCGGCGACCAGCTTGGCGGCGACGCTGCGCAACAGCTCGGGGTCGCCGCGGGCGGCGTCGAGCGCGGCGATCACGGGGCCGGTGCCGGCGCCGGCGAGCTGCGCGACGATCAGCGACGCGAGCCGGCTGCGCAGCTGGGTCAGCTCGGCGCCGGCGGCGGTCGCGTCCCTGCGCAGCTTGTCGAGCGCGCCGGCGACCTCGGCGGGGCCGCACGACAGCTGGGCCGCCAGCCCGCGCAGCACCTGATCGTGGGTGAACAGCTCGGTCCGGCCGCGGCGCGCCGCGGTGAACGTCACCCGGGTCATGCCCTTGTAGCGCTCGGCGCCGGTGATATGGACCGCGCCGAGCTGCGAGGTCCGCGCGCAGTGGGTGCCGCCGCACGGCGAGAAGTCGAACTCGCCGATCGCGATCACCCGGATGTCGGCGGTGACCTTGGGATCGCGGCGGAGCTTCAGCGCCGCGAGCTCGTCGGCCGCCGGGAACCACGCGCGGATCGCGAGGTCGTCATCGACCACGTCGTTCGCGAGCTGCTCGGCGGCGGCGAGCTCGGCGTCGGGGATCCGGTCGCGCTGGACGTCGATGGTCAGCGCGGACTCGCCGAGCCGGGCCGACACCGTGGCGGCCTGCGCGCGATCGAGCAGCGCGCCGCTCAGCAGGTGTTGCGCGGTGTGCTGCGCCATGTGCTGGCGGCGGCGGACCCAGTCGAGCTCGCCGGTGATCCGCGCACCGACCGCCGGTGGCTCGCCGGCGATCACGTGGACGATCGTGCCGTCGTCGGTCTCCCGGGTGTCGACCACCGCGGTGACCGCCGCGCCGGCCGCGAGCTGGCCGCGGTCGCCGAGCTGGCCGCCGGCCTCGGGGTAGAACGCCGTGCGGTCGAGCACGATCGCCGGCTTGCCCTGGTACGTGGTCAGCGCGATCACGTCGGCGTCGAACCGGCGCAGGTAGGCGTCGTCATGATAGAGCCGGCGCGTCATCGCCTCGATCTATCACAGGCGATCCCCCGCGGCGGTGCCGGGGCGGGCGCGGCCTCGAAATGGGCGCCCGGCGGGCGCCCGGCGGGCGCCCACGGCCACGGCGTCATCGCGCGCGAACGAAGTCGCGAGCGGAGTCGCGAACGGAGTCGCGAACGAAGTCGCGGGCATGGCGCAGCCGGAACACCAGGAACGCGGGCCGCGCGAGCAGCCGGTCGTACAGCCCCGGGTTGACCTCGCGCACGGCCGGCGTGGGCCGCGGCTCGACGACGGCATCGGCGGTGAGGCCGGCCGCCGCGAACGCCGCGAACATCGCCGACAGCGGCCGCCGGTAGACCGGCATCCGCACGCCGAAGCTCGGCCAGTCTTCCCACACCAGCTCGGTGGCAAAGTAGTCGGCGGGCCGGTGTTCGTGCGCGTCTTCCATCGGGTGCCCGACGGAGATCACCAGCGCGCCGCCGTCCGCCAGCGCGCGCGCGGCGCCGCCGAGCACGGCGTCCCACGCCGCGAGGTAGTGCAGGACCAGCGACGCGACGATCACGTCGAACCCGGCCGCCGGGACGTCGAGCGGCTCGCTCAGGTCGGCCTGGCGGACCTCGACGGCCGGCCCCAGCCGGGCCCGCGCCAGCTCGACCATGCGCGGGCTGGCGTCGAGCGCGACCACCTGGCGCGCCCCGGCACGCACCGCGAGCGCGGCATAAGTGCCGCCGGCACACCCCAGATCGAGCACGCGGGCCCCGGCGAGCTCGCCGAGCAGGGCGGTCACCGCCGGCTGTTCGTACAGCGCGTTGAACGCGCTGCGCTCGGTGCGCTGGACATAGGTCTCGGCGATCGCTTCGTACACGTCATTCGAGGCTGGCGAGGCTGGCTCGGTCATCGGCTCCCCCGGGAGGTTCGAGTAGCACGGCGAGTAGCCCGGCGACCTCGGCGAGGTCGTCGGCCACGTGGGCGCGGGCCAGGCACGCGAGGTCGCCGGCCAGCGCGGCGGCCGGCGCGATCGGCAGATAGCCAGCGATCACCTCGGCATACGCCGCGCGAAACCGAGCCGGCGCCCCGGGCTCGGTGAGCTCCGCGAGCTGCCCGGTGGCGAGCCGGGCCGCGATCGGATCGCCGCCCCACAGCCAGATCGACGCCATGCCCGCGCGCAGCGCGCCGACCACGTCGCTCTTCCAGTTGTCGCCGATCATCACGCAGTCGGCGGGCGCGACCCCGAGCGCCGCCGCGGCGTGCGCGAACAGCGCCGGCGCCGGCTTGCGCGCGCGGCGATTGCACGACGTCACCGGCGGCACCGAGAGCCGCGCGAGAAGCCCGAGCTGGTCGATCACGCCGGCGGATAACCCATCGACATTGGACACGATCGCGGTGGCCAGGCCGAGCGCCCGGCAGCGCTCGAGCACGTGGTCGGCCCCGGGCGCGAGCCGGCTCTCGGCCCGCACCAGCGCCGCGGCCGCGCGGACCGTCGCGATCGCCCGCGGGCCGGGCTCGCCGCCGAGTGACGTCGCCAGGCCGGCCAGGTCCTCGGCGGTCGCGCACGGCGTGACCAGCGCCGCGTCGCGCAGCGCCGGGATCAGCGCGGGGGCATTCTCGAGCAGCGGCGCGCAGATCAGCCCGCGGCGCAGCCAGAGCTCGACCGGGCTGTCGGCGGCGTAGCCATGGGCCGCGGCGAGCGCGCGCCACGCGGGCTCCGGCGGCGGCGCGATCAGCGTGTCGAACAGATCGAACACGGCGGCCCGGAGCGTGGTCCCAGGACGGCCCTGGCTCATGGCGCCCCGGGGATCCGCGCGCGGTGGATCGCGATGTCGAGGTCGTGGATCCACGCGACCGACAGGGTATGCAGATCCGGGGTCAGATCGGCGGGGATCGCGAGGTCGAGGATCGCCCGGCCCTCGACCGGGACGGCGCCGCTCGCGATCCGGGTGCCGCGCCCCTTGTCGGTGAGCTGGTACGCCAGGTAGCCGGCGGGCTCGCCGCCGGCGCGCGCGATCTGGCAGCGGACGGTGTGGCCGGGCGGCAGCACCGCCGGTACCTGGACCACGAGGGGCACAGCGTCGGTGGCGTGCGCGGCGCGGAACCCGCAGACCCGACAATCCAGCCGCTGCTGGAGGTCGTCCACCGCGAACTCGAAGATCCAGCGATCACTGGGCGCGCCGCAGCGATCGCAGGCCGGGCCCGCGGTCCACGTGCGGCGGCGGGCGGTCGCGCCGGCCAGCCGATCGGCGGCGGCGAGCCAGCCGTCGCCGGCCCGGTCCGCGACCGCGCGCGCCCACAGCTCCGCCAGCTGGTCGAGCTGGGCGAGCAGCTGCTCGATCGCCGGCGACCACAGCCCGCGCCGCGCCGCGCGCCCGAGCGCGTCGTCGAGCCGCGCCAGCACCAGCTCGGCCGCGCAGCGGATCTGCCGCACCGGCTTGGGCTCGGCGTGGAGCACGGTGTGGAGCGCGAGCTCCCAGCGCCGCGCGCGGGCCACGCGGTGGTTCCAGGCGTCGGCGAGCGCGGTCGCCTGGGCGAGCGCGTCGGTGGCATCCTCGGGCGCGGCGGCGCCAGCATCGGCTTCGGGCACGGTGACGGGCGCACGTTGGCCGGCGCTGGCGTCGGCTTCGGGCACGGCTTCGTCAGCGTCAGCGTCAGCGTCAGCGTCAGCGTCAGCGTCAG
>DATBBB010000122.1:0-8229 GCA_036271215.1 Kofleriaceae bacterium
TTCGCCAAGACGTCGCCCGCCAGGACGCCGTTCGCCAAGACGTCGCCCGCCAGGACGCCGTTCGCCAAGACGTCGCTCGCCAGGACGCCGTTCGCCAAGACGTCGCCCGCCAGGACGCCGCTCGCCAAGACGTCGCCCGCCAGGATGCCGCTTGCGATCGTCCTGGCGTTTCTCGCCCTGCCCTTGCTGGTTGCGCCCGCGTTCGCGGGTCCGATCGCTCGCCCCGCGGCCCACACCGGCGCGAGCCGCGGCGACGACACTGGCGACACTGACGACACCGAAGACACCGCCGGCGATCCGCGCGCACCGCACGTCGACCACGCGCGTGGCCGGGCGTCGAGCGGTCCCCGGTGGGAATCGCTCGAGGGTGACGGTGCGTCGAAGGGCGCGGCGCCCCCGGCAGCAAGCGGCATGGCGCGCGGCACACCACCGAGCGACCTCGCGCGAGCCCCGGCGGACGCGGACCCCGACGTGCCCGCCGGCACGCCGGCGATCGGCGCGGTGCTGTCCGCGGCCTACGCCACGGCCGGGCTCGACCACGATCCCGGTCGCAGCTGGATCCGGCGCGCGCGGCTGTCGGGGCTGATCCCGTGGATCACCGTGCGGACCACGCGCGACACCAGCTGGCAGGACGATCAGTCCGAGGTCGGCCACGGCACCACGCTCGAGCTGCGCGCGACCTGGCGACTCGATCGCCTGCTGTTCGACGGCCGCGAGCTGCAAGTCGCCTCGATCGAGGCGACGCGCCGCCGAGAGCGCCGGCGGCTCGCGAGCCGGGTCATCCGCGCGTACTTCACCTGGCGCCGGGCAGCCGCGGCCGCCGCCGGCAGCAGCGCCGGTGAGGCCACCGCCACGCGGCTCGCCGAGACCACCGCCGAGTTAGACGCCCTCACGGATGGCTGGTTCTCCGACGAGCTCGCCCGGCCCGCCCACGGTTCCGCGGAACCGTCCACGCGTCGCGCACCGCGGCCCTGAGCGATCCGGCCCGCGGTGCGAGGCACGATCGGCGGCAGCACATCGGGAGCGCCTCGGGCAGGTCGGATGGCGGCCCGGGCCTGTCAAAACTTGCGTCCGCCGCATCGCGCCTCCAAGCTGAGCTCACGTGAGCCACGTGGACCGCGAACACCCCCGGTACGCCCATGAAGCGGTGATCACGCTGCATACGCCCGGCCTTGCGATCTCGGGCCGCACCAGCAACCTGTCGCGCGGTGGCCTGTGCGCGACCCTGTCCGAGCCGATCGCGGTCGGCACCGTGATCGAGCTCGACATCCAGCTCGTGTTCTCCGACGACGTCCAGTCCGAGCCGCTGCGGATCCCGGCGCGCATCGTGTGGTGCACGTCGGTCGACGAAGGCCACCAGATCGGCGCCAGCTACCTGCCGCTCGACGCCGAGCGCTCCGAGTACCTGACGATGTTCCTGCGCTACCTCGAAGACGACGGCGAGGACGACGACGACGATCCCCCGCCCTCGATCGACGACCGCTTCGGCTGACCGCCCCCGCCGGCCGCTGCAGCGAACCAACCCGGCGACCGCCGCGGCGAACCAACCCGGCGCTGCCTGCAGCTGACCCGATCCGACTGCTGCGGCTCGTCAGGTCGCAGGCCGCGACGCCGCGAGCGCCGTGTTGATCCGGAGCCCCGGGATCCGGCTGAAGTGGCGAAGGTTACCGGTGACCAGCTCGTGGCCCTCGGTGAGCGCGATCGAGGCGATCTGCAGATCTGCATCGGCGAGCGGCGTGCCCTGGTTATCGAGCATCGCCTTCAGCTCGCCGAACTGTCGCGCAGCCTTGGCATCGAACGGCAACACGCGCAGCGACGGCAGCAGGACCTCGTCGATCTTTCGCAGGTGACGCTCGCGCGCCGGAGAGCGACAGGCGCCCCAGTACAGCTCCCCCACGGTGATCGCCGTGGTGAGCTGCTCGTCGACGGCGATCGTCCGCAGCCAGGTCAGGTACAGCTCGGACGGCCTCGGGCGCAGGACCTCCGAAATGGCATCGGTATCGAACAGCCAGGCCATGTTCAGTCCAGCTCGGGGACGGTGCGGCCCGGTCCGCGGCGAAGCTCCAGCACGGACTCGACCAGCTCCTCCGAGCCTTCCCAGCCACCCGCGAGCGCCGCGAGCCCCCCCGCACCGGTGGCCGGCAACCGCACGAAGCGCCACTTGTCGGGCGCGATGCCCTCGAGCACGTCCTGATAAAAGATCGAGCTCGCCCAGGCTTCGAGCTCCTGCGCGAGCTCGTGGTCTGATCGGTAGTCGCCAAGGACCTGTGTGATCGCCCGCTGGGTCACGCCGCCATCAAACTTGGCACCAGACGACGCGCCGCCTCGCGCCACCACGTAGTGCGGGAAATCCATCGCGACATAGCCGCTGAACTTGGAGGGCGAGAACGTCTTCGCGATCGGATCATAGACCCAGTACTGGGTTCTCCTGATAAGGTCGACTGCGAGATCCTGGTGCGAGAGCATGTCACGTACGAAGCTTCGGTGCGACGCTGCAATCTCCAAGGGAGCTCCTACGAGGGTAAGTTTGGCTATGGCGTTCATTTCGGATACTGTACACCAATATAAAACTAGTTCAAGGTTTTAGTTTGATTTAACCACGGTACATCCTACAACCTAGACGCCGCGAACGCCGGCTCTCGCGCGTTGGCTTGGATCATTGGCTTCGGCGATCGTCGATCATTCGCCGGTCCGCGACCGCCGCGGCCGGCGTCAGCGCAGCTCGACCACGGTCGCGCCCCAGTTGCCGCCGCGGTCGTCGGCGAGCCAGTAGGCCTGGACCGCGGGGTGGCGGTCGAGCACGCCGTGCACGAGCCGGCGCAGCGTGCCGGTGCCCTTGCCATGGATGATCCGCACCGCGGTCAGCCCGGCGGCGCGCGCGGCGTCCAGGTACTCGGCGACGACGTCGGCGCACTCGCGCGGCAGGAACGTATGGAGGTCGAGCTCGGCGGCGGGGGCTCCCGCGGCCGGCGGATCGGGCGCGCCGAGCGCCGCCGCGATCTCCTCGGGGCTGGCGAACAGATCCGCGTCGAGCTCATCGGGCCCCGGGCCCGGCGGACGCCGCGCGGTCACCGCAGCTCCGGTGCCGAGCGGGTCATCGCAACCCCGGCCCCGAGCGAGCCCCAGCAGCGCGACTCGGGATCCGGCGCCATGGTCACCCGGGCCAGTGGCTGCTGGGCGTGCCGGTCGGGTCGGTCGAGCCGGTCGGAATGAACGGGATGACCTTCTTGCGCAGCGCCGGCGGTAGCTTGGCGTCGAGGATGCCGGTCACCTCGTCGGGCCGGTAGATCTGCGAGAAGTGCATCAGCACGATCTGAGCGTTCGCGAACTGATCGGCGCGCGCGACGATCTCGTCGAGGTGGACGTGGCAGCCGGCGCGCGCGGCCTCGAGCGACTTGCGCTCGTCGAGGAACGTGCACTCCATGATCAGGGTGCGCGCCTGGAGCAGCTCGGGCGCGTGATCGAGCGCCGAGATCAGCGTGTCGGTCGCGTAGGCCAGCTCGATCCGATCCTCGTGATCGGTGACGTCCACGCCGGCGCGCCGGCGCGCGGCGATCTCCGGCCCGGCCAGGCCCTGAAATTCGGGCCGCAGCTTCGAGATCCGGCGGATCACCAGGTAGGCGAGCGACGGCACCGGGTGGAACGTCCGCACCGCGCGCACCCGGAGATCGCCGCGCAGATCGATCTCGTCGCCCGGCGAGGCGCCGATCGGCTGGATCTCGAGCGGGAACCGCTGCAGCCGCGACAGCGCCGCGAGCGCGGCCATCAGATCGTCGACGATCTCGGCCGGCATGATGACGCGCGGCGGCCGGGTCTTGCCCGACAGCGCGCGGATCCCGAGCATCGCCGGCAGCGCGCCGACGTGGTCGGCGTGGCCGTGCGACAGCAGGATCGTATCGAACGCACACGACGAGCGCGGCGAGGCACCGGCGTCGAACACGACCCCGAGCTCGGGCACCGCGAGCGAGGTGTAGACCCCGCCGACGGAGATGCCGCGCACCGTGACCGGGCCAGCGGAGACAGTCGTGAGCACGGCGCCAGTATACGGGCCAGCCGCGATTTGCCCTGCGATTTACCCGCGATCGGCGGCGAACAAGCTCCCCACGCACCCGCCGGGCCCGCCGGTGAATGCCACCTGAGATTGAGGTTTGCGACGGCGCCGGCGACGGGCTTGGTGCTAAGCTCGGCCCCGAGCATGCTCTGGTATTCGCTGCTGGCCGCCCTGGGGATCCTGTTCGTGTTGTCGGTGTCGTTGCCGGTGCCGCGCCGCTTGTGGGCGCTCTCGCTCTACAGCACGAAGTATCTCTGGTGGTGGATCGCCGACGCGATCGGGCTGCGGCGGGCCTGGCTGACGATGACCGGCCGCGGCGCGCGCTACCACAAGCTGACCCGCCCGATGCTGCTCCGCATGTGGTGCGAGGACATGGGGCCGACGTTCATCAAGTTCGGCCAGATCATCGCGTCGTCCGCCGGCATGTTCCCCGATCCCTACGTCAAGGAGTTCCAGAAGGTCCTCGACCGCGTCAAGCCGTTCGCGTTCGACGGCGTGCAGCGCACGCTCGACGAGGAGCTCGGCGGCGAGAAGGCCGCGCACCTGATCGACATCGAGCCGCGCCAGCTCGCGTCGGCGTCGATCGCGCAGGTCCACACCGCGAAGCTGCGCGACGGCACGCCGGTCGTGATCAAGGTCCAGCGGCCCGGGATCATCCCGCGCTGCATGGCGGACATGAAGCTGATGCGGTCGCTCGCGCGGATCGTGGCGCGGTTCCGCAAGAACGCCGAGCTCGCCAACCCGGTCGGCGTGGTCGATGACTTCACCAAGACGCTCACCGAGGAGCTCGACTTCCGCAAGGAAGCCGAGAACCTCGATCGGTTCAACGAGATCATGCGCGAGCTGGGCCACAAGAATATCCACGCCCCGGTCCCGCACCACGAGTACACCACGCGCAAGATCCTGGTGATGGAGCGGTTCAGCGGGCTGCGCGTCGACCGGTTCGACGAGATCAAGGCGCGCGGGATCGACGGCGAGTCCATGCTGATCGACGGCCTGCGCGCGTGGTTCCAGTGCGTGGTGTTCTACGGGTTCTTCCACGGCGACGTCCACGCCGGTAACCTGATGCTGCTCGACGACGGCACGATCGGCTTCCTCGACTTCGGCATCGTCGGCCGGTTCGACGACGCGGAGCGCTACCTGGTCACCGACTACATGATCGCGTTCGCGTCCGGCAACTACAAGCGGCTCGCCGAGATCATCATCGAGATGTCAGGCAAGCCGGCCAACCTCGACCTGGACGCGTTCGTGAAGGATCTCGGCGAGACCTATCGCCCGCTGCTGACCCTGTCGTTCGCCGAGGTCAACTACGCCGAGTTCCTGCCCGGGATCCAGCGCACCGCGACCCGGCACCGGATGCGGATGCCGAACGAGTTCATCCTGATCACCAAGCAGCTGTTGTACTTCGATCGCTACGCCAAGGCGCTGGCGCCCAAGCTCAACGTGTTCACCGATCCGCGGCTCGTGCTCGGCATGATGCAGGACATCCAGAAGGCGCGGATGCAGGCGGCGGCAAAGCAGTCGCCTCCGCCGGCGAGCTGAGCCGCCACGCCGCGGCGCCGCTCGTCACGCCGACGCGATCAGCAGCACCGACAGCTCGCCGATCGCGGCGACCATCGCGACCGCAGGCGCCGATAGCCCGCCGTCGCGGCGCTGGGCCTGCAGGCCGAGCGCGAACGCCGCGATCGCGGCGACCGCGAGCGCCAGGATGCCGGCCTTGCCGATCGCGACCACGGCGAGCACGGCGACCCCGAGGCTGATCGCGGCGGCGAGCCACGCCGGCGCCGGCGCGGCGACCAGCGATCGCCCGGTCGCATCGGGGCCGATCGGCTCGCCGAGCGCCTGGAGGAACATCGCCGCCCACCGGCCGACGACCGCGGCGGCGACGAACACCGCGAGCCACTGCGATGCCGGCAGCGCGGCGATCGCGGCGGCGCGGACCAGGGTCGTGAACACGATCACCAGCAGCGAGGTCACGCCCAGCCCGCCCGATGCCCGGCCGTCGCGCGCGCGATCCCAGTGATCGATCCGCTCGGCGAGCCCGCGCTCGATCAGCGCCGCCGACGCCAGCGACAGCCCGGCGAGCCCGAGCAGCGCCGCGACCGTGACCGGCAGCCCGGCGGCATGAGCGAGCGCCGCGATCGCCCAGGCCGCGACGCCGATCGGCAGGCCGAGCACGACCAGCCAGCCCGCCGCTCGCGGATCGTCGCCGACCTCGACCGGCCACCGCCACGGCGTCGAGTGGACGAGCGCGACCGCACCGCCGTAGAGCGGGCCGAGCCGGCGCTGCCAGTCGTCGCGGGATGCCACCGCGCGCAGTATATCCGCGCGGCCGGCCGCACGGCAGGGACTGACACGGCGGGTTGACCGCGCCACGCCGCGCCGTCGTCGTGGAGCAGCGTGCCGCCCGCGCCGCCGGCCCAGACGTCGTTCACGGCGGTGCCCCACACCGGGCCGAGCCCCATTCCGGGGCAGCGGCTGTCCCCAGCACCAGCCAGTGGCGCTGCACCAGCGGTACGCGCCCACACCACCGCGAGCCCCGGCGCCGGTGCTACGTTCCGGCCGATGCAGCCAAAGGCGTCTTACGATCTGGTCTTGCTCCCCGGCGACGGGATCGGCGTCGAAGTCCTCGGCCACGCCCGGCGGCTGATCGAGCTGGTCGCCAGTGGTACCGGCGCGGCGTTCTCGCTCGACGAGATCCCGTGCGGCGGCAAGTTCTACCTCGAGCACAAGACCCGCGACTGGCCCGAGGGCGCCGAGGACCGGTGCCAGCGGGCCGACGCGATCCTGCTCGGCGCGGTCGGCTGGAACGGCCCCAACGGCTCGCCGGTCACGATGACCGACGCCGACGGCAAGGAGAAGATGGCCGGGTGGTCGCCGGTGATCGGCAACCGGATCAAGCTCGACCTCTACGCCAACATCCGGCCGGTGCGCTGCCTGCTCGGTACCAAGCACGGGCTGTCGGGCAAGTTCCGCGAGGTGTGGTCGCCCGAGACCGTCGACATGGTGATCATCCGCGAGAACACCGAGGGGCTGTACTCGGGGATCGGCGAGCGGACCCACGACCGCGCGACCGACCTGCGGGTGATCACGCGGCACGCCTCGGAGCGCGTGATCCGCGCGGCGTTCGAGCTATCGCGGCGCCGCGACAAGGGCGCGCCGGGCGACGGCAAGCGCCGCGTGACCTGCATCGTCAAGCACAACGTGCTGACCGGCTGCCGGCTGTTCCTCGACGTGTTCCGCGAGGTCGCCGCGCAGTATCCGGACATCGAGCCCGACGTCGCGATCGTCGACTCGTTCGCGATGTTCGTGCTGACCCAGCCCGAGCGCTACGACGTGTGCGTCACGACCAACATGTTCGGCGACATCCTGACCGACCTCGCCTCGGTGCTGCAGGGCGGCATGGGCATGGCGGTCGGCTGCAACGTCGGCGACGACCACGCGATGTTCGAGCCGATCCACGGCTCGGCCCCGCCGTTCGCCGGCAAGGACCGCGCGAACCCGATGGCGATGATGCTCGCCACCGGCGAGGCGATGGCGTGGCTCGGCCGCCGGTTCTCCGACGACCGGCTGGTCCGCGCCCACCGCGCGATCGAGACCGCGGTCGCCACCCTGGTCGAGCGCGGCGAGCCGCTGACCCTCGACCTGGGCGGCAGCGCGCCGCAGTCGGTCGTCGCCCAGGCGGTGCTCGACGAGGTCCGCCGCCACCTCGGCTGCTGATCAGAACGCTAGCTTGGTGGCGTAGGTGACGACCAGCGCGATCGTCCGCAGGTTGCGCGGGTTGAACTTGTCCGCGCTCCCCGAGGCCATCAGCTTCCACGTCGCCTGCGCCGGATCCTGGCCCTGCTGGATCGGCGATCCGCGCGCTCGCGCTGCGACCATAGATGTAAGTCGTGCTGTCGCGCGTGACGACGCGGAAGTGGCTGTCTCCCGTGGCATCTGCAGTCCAGCGCTCGATCCGGGCGAACTGGCTCTCGACGCGCGGGCGATAACGCTGGATGCGGTAGCCATCGCGAACCACGGGCTCCGGCGCCGGGATGGGCACCAGGTCTTCCGCCCCCGAGAGCACGAAGACATCGGACTCCGCGGAGTCGATATACTGAGGAAGGCCCTTGTCGGTCCTGCGGGTGATCGCAGGCATGGACTCGCGCCAGCCGAGCCCGAACGGCCCGGTGCCG
>DATBBB010000123.1:0-11940 GCA_036271215.1 Kofleriaceae bacterium
AGCTTCGTCGGGTGCCGCGGGTGCGAACGGCACGTCGCCGTCCGCGGATGGTGATCCTGCGAGCGGGGGCACGCACGGCGGGGCCACGTCGGGCTCGCACGTCGTCGAGGGTACGCCGTCGACGGACCACCGCGATTCGCCGGGCAATGGTGGGAATCCTGCGAGCGGCGGGGGCGTGGCAGGAACGCGCGGGGGCGTGGCAGGCGGCGGGGGCGTGGCGGGCAATGGCGGCTCGCCGGGCAATGGCGGTGGGGCGAGTGGCGGTGGGGCGAGTGGCGGTGATGGCGCGAATGGCAGCGGGCATGGGGGAGCGCCGGCCGGGAAGCCGAATCCCCCGGCGAGCGAGGCCAGCGCCGCGGACAAGACCGCGAGCGCGAAGGCGCTGTACGACAAGGCGCACGATGCGATGGAAGAGAGCAACTTCACGCAAGCGCTGGAGCTGGCCGACGCGTCGCTGAAGCAGCGGAAGACGGCGCGGACGTACCTGCTGCGCGCGCAGGCGGAGCAGCGGCTGGATCGCGTGGATGCGGCGCTGGCCTCGGTCGATGCCGCGGCGGCGATCTCGCCGGAGTTCAGCGCGGTGTGGGAGACCCGCGGCCGGATCTTGTGGGCGGCGCGGCGGCGCGATGAAGCACGGGCAGCGTTCGAGAAGTTCCTCGCGCTCGATCCGAACAGCCCGAAGGCGGCCTCGGTACGGCGACTGATGAACGAGCCGCGGTGATGCGGGTGCTCGGCATCGAGAGCTCGTGCGACGAGACCGCCGCGGCGGTCGTCGAGGCCGGCCGGCACGTCCGGTCCGACGTGGTGGCGTCGCAGGACGAGGTCCACGCACGCTACGGCGGGGTGGTGCCGGAGCTCGCGTCGCGCGCGCACATCCTCAATGTGGTGCCGGTGATCGAGGCGGCGCTCGACCGCGCCGGGACCACGCTCGGCGAGCTCGACGGGATCGCGGTGACCAACGCGCCGGGGCTGGTCGGCGCGCTGCTGGTCGGGCTGCAGACCGCCAAGGCGCTGGCGTGGGTCACCGGCGTGCCGCTGGTCGGCGTGCATCACCTCGAGGGCCACCTGGCGGCGGTGTTCCTCGAGCCCGAGCCGCCGCCG
Organism: Kofleriaceae bacterium; assembly: GCA_036271215.1. Taxonomy (GTDB): domain Bacteria; phylum Myxococcota_A; class Polyangia; order Haliangiales; family Haliangiaceae; genus JABFXX01. The sequence goes on from DATBBB010000123.1 coordinate 1,102, forward strand.
ATGCCGCACCTGGCGCTGATCGTGTCGGGCGGCCACACGTCGCTGGTCCGTGTGGATGATCATGCCCGGGTGGTCGAGCTCGGCGCGACCCGCGACGACGCCGCCGGCGAGGCGTTCGACAAGGGCGCCAAGCTGCTCGGGCTGGGCTATCCGGGCGGCGTGGTGATCGATCGGCTCGCCCGGACCGGCGACCCGCGGGCGATCGGGTTTCCCCGGCCGATGACGAGCAGCGAGCACGGCGCGGACTTCTCGTTCAGCGGGCTCAAGACGTCGCTGCTGCATCACGTGCGGGCGCACGGCGTGCCCGACGGCCAGGCGCTGGCGGACCTGTGCGCGAGCTATCAGGCGGCGATCGTCGAGGTGCTGGTGCGCAAGACCCGGCGGATGGCGCGCCGCGAGGGGCTGGCGCATGTCCAGATCTGCGGCGGCGTGGCGGCGAACTCGGCGCTGCGAGCGGCGATGATCGCGGCGGGCGAAGCGGACGGATTTCGGGTCTACGTGCCACCGCCGGCGCGCTGCACGGACAACGCCGCGATGATCGCGGCCGCCGGATACCACCGATTGCTGCGCGGCGACCGGGACGGGCTGGAGCTGGATGCGATCCCGAGCGCGGCGTTGCCGAGGCGGGCGTGACGAAGCCTGGCGAGGGCACCGGAGACCATGGCGACGGGACGAACGGCCATGGGACGCACTCGCTGCGCGAGGACCCGTTCCCCGATGCGCGGGTGCTCCTGGCCCGCTACAACCTGCGGGCGAAGAAGAGCTTCGGGCAGAACTTCCTGATCTCGGACCGTGCGTTCCGGGCGATCGTCGATGCGACGGTGCGCAGCGACGACGACTGGATCGTCGAGATCGGGGCGGGGCTCGGGACCTTGACCGCGCGGCTCGCGGAGCGGGTGCCGGAGGGCAAGATCATCGCGCTCGAGCGCGATCCGGACATGATCGCGGTGCTGCGCGCCGAGCTGGCCGGGGTCGACAACGTCGACATCGAGGCGACCGATGCGCTGCGCTACGATCTGCGGATGGCCGCGAAGTGGCGCGGCGATGCGATCGCGGTGTGCGGCAACCTGCCGTATCACATCGCGGCGCCGCTGCTGTTCCGGGTGATCGAGGCCCGCGCGGTGGTGCGCTGCGCGGTGGTGATGATCCAGAAGGAGATGGCGGACCGGCTCGTGGCGCCGCCGGGCGGCAAGGACTACGGCGCGCTCGGGGTGATGATCCGGACGTACGCCGACGTGACGACGGTGGCCAAGGTCGGGGCGGGGTCGTTCGTGCCGCCGCCGAAGATCGACTCGACGGTGGTGAAGCTGGTGCCGCTGCCGGGGGCGCAGCCGCGGGTGCCGATCGCCGACCCGGTGCACTACTCGACGGTGGTGCACGCGGCGTTCGGCCAGCGCCGCAAGACGTTGCGCAACGCGCTGCGCGCGGTGTTCGACGAGGCCGCGGTGGATGGCGCGCTGGCGGCGACCGCGATCGACGGGATCCGGCGCGGCGAGACCCTCGACATCGCCGAGTTCGGCCGGCTCGCCGCGGCGCTGCCCGCGCTGCCCGCGGCGGCGCGGTAATGACCGCGCGGGGATGATCCGCGCGGGCAGGTGCGTGGCGCGTCCCGGGGTGGTAGGGATTTGCTCCGCGTATGCCAGAGCTCCCCGAGGTCGAGACGGTTCGCAGGACGCTGGCGCCCGCCGTGGACGGCAAGATCTCGTCGGTGTGGACCAGCGGGATGGGGCTGCACATGGCGCGCAAGCCGCCCGCGGCCCGGCTGCGCAAGCTGATCGGCGCCCGGATCACCGCGGTGCGGCGCCACGGCAAGTACCTGCTGATCGATACCGAAGGCGCGGAGTCGATCCTGGTCCACCTCGGGATGACCGGCCGGCTGCGGATCCATGGCAAGGCGGATCCCCGGGCGCCGCATACCCACGTGGTGATCGGGCTCGGGGCCCGCGAGCTGCGGTTCGTCGACCCGCGGCGGTTCGGGCAGCTCGACGTGGTGACCCGCGGCCAGGAGCGCGCGCACGCGGGGCTGGCGGTGCTCGGGCCGGACGCGCTCGACGAGGCGATCGACGTCGCCGGGATGCTGGCGTCGGCGCGGCGCAAGCGCACCACGCTCAAGGCGTTCGTGCTCGATCAGCGCGTGATCGCCGGGGTCGGGAACATCTATGCGTCGGAGGCGCTGTGGCGGGCCAAGCTGCGGCCCACGCTGCGCACGAATCGGCTCACGGCGCCGGCGGCGATCCGGCTGGCCGCGGCGATCCGCGAGGTGCTCGAGCGGGCGCTCGCCAACGGCGGCACGACCCTGAGCGACTTTGTCGATGCGGCCGGCACCGCGGGCGAAAACGCGGACTATTTATGGGTCTACGATCGGGAGGGCCGGCCGTGCCCGCGCTGCAAGACCAAGATTCGGCGCTCGGTGCTCCAAGGACGAGCAACGTACGACTGTCCAACGTGTCAGACTGCGGAACCTCGCGAGCCTGCCCGCGCACGGGCCCGTAAGTAGTTTATGACCTTGGCGTTGCTGAGGTAGTCGGTTTGCCCGCCGGGCGACCGATAGGATAGTGTCGCAGACCTAGCTCGCCCGAATGAGTACCGAGGACGCCGACGAAGACCTGATGGTGCTGTACCAGCGGGGAGAGGTCCGCGCATTCGAGGTCTTGCTCACGCGGCACCGCAAGCCGGTCTACAACTTCATCCTGCGGTTCGTCGGCGACAAGGAGACCGCCGAGGATCTGCTGCAGGAAGCCTTCATGCGCGTCATCCGTGGCGCCGAGGCCTACAAGCGCCAGGCCAAGTTTACGACGTGGCTTTACACCATCGCGCGCAACTTGTGCGTTGACCAGACCAGGAGACGGAAGCACCGCAAGCACGCATCGCTGGACGCGCCGATGGACGCCAGCGACGACAGCGGCACCTTGCTGGATGTGATCCCGTCGAACGAGATGGCCAGCGATCGCAAGTCCGTAAACAAGCAGCTGCACGCGACGATGCAACGCGCGATCGAGGCGCTGTCCGACGAGCAGCGCGAGGTGTTCCTGATGCGCGAGTTCCTCGACATGCCGTTCCGTCAGATCGCGGATGTCGTCGGTGTGCCGGAGAACACGGTCAAGAGCCGGATGCGCTATGCGCTGGAGAAGCTGCGGCTCGAGCTCGACGAGTACAAGGACGTCGCGAAGGCGGCCCCGTGAAGCCGGGCGGCTCGCACGGTGGTGATGCGAGCGGTGGGTCCGGGGAGATGCGCGCCGCGGGTGCGCGCGGGGCGTCCGGCGACGCGGTGCGCGATCGCCGGCAGGCCGGGCTCGCGGGCGGCTCGCACAGCAACCTGCGGGACGACGACGACGACGATGGCGGCGCGGCCGCCGCGTCGCTGCGCGCGATGCGGGCGGTGTGGCTGACGATGCGCGACGAGGAGCCGGCGGCGGGTGGGCTCGATGCGTTGCTGGCGGCGGCGCGCGCGAAGGCCGTGACGATGCAGCCGCGGCCGACCCTGTGGCAGCGGCTGGCGGCCGGGTTGCGGCGCCCGACGACGCTGGCGTTTGCGACGGTGCTGGTGCTGGCCGGCGGCGCGGTGCTGGTCGGCCGGCACACCGCGCCCGAGGACGAGGCGATGCAGGCCCCGGCGCCGGTGCAGCATGAGGGCGCGGTCGGTGCGGCGCCGGCGGCGGGTGCGGTGCCAGCGGTCGCCACGCCACCGGCGAGCTCGGATCTGATGGCAGGCTCGGGGCCGGCAGCCGCAGACCCGGCGGGCACGGATCTGATGGCAGGTTCGGGGCCGACGGTCGCAGACCCGGCGGGCCAGCCGCCGGCGACGACCGGCGAGGTAGGCGGGCTGGCGAACGGAGCTGGGGCCGGCGCCGTATCCGGCGATATGGGCGACAAGAACAATGATGAGCTGGCGAGGCGCAAGGCGGAGAGCGCCGTCCCGGTGACGCCGGGCGGTCCGCGGGCCGGTGCGGCACACCACGGGGCCAGTCGCGGCGCCGCCCTCGAGTCGGACAAGCCAGACGATCGCCCGGCGCCGCCCAGCGAGAAGTCGACGCTCGCGCAGCTGCCCGCGCTCGCGCCCGCCGATCAAGAAGCCAAGAAGGAAGACGGCAAGCCAGCGCGCGTTGATGATGACCGCGGCGAGGTGAGGCGTCGCTCTCCAGCCGCGGATGCGCCGCCACCCCCCGCCGCGGCCGCCAAGCCGTCGCGGTCAAGCATGGCGCCCGCACCCGACAAGGGCTCCGCGCCGGCCGGTGGCGGTGGGGCCGACGCGCCAGCACCACCGGCGCCACCGGCACCAGTGCCACCGGCACCAGTGCCATCGGTCTCACCGGCATCCGACGACGCTGCTCCGACAACGCCTGCGTCGTCAGAGCTCGAACAGCTCTACCGGAAGTGCGAGGCAGCGGCCCAGCGCGGCGAGTGTGCGGTGGTGAAGCAGCTGATGGCGCGGATCAGCCGGCGGGATCGCAGCTACGGCGCGAAGGCAGCCAAGAGCGCGGAGATCGCGCGTTGCTTGTCGCCGGCGCCAGCGGCGCAGAGCGACCAGCGCTGAGCAGACGTTGCCGCGCGCTCGAGCGCGAAGCGGAGGGAGCCGAGCGCGGGTCAGCTGAACAGGTCGGCTTGCGGCCCGGGCGGGCGGACGTTGCCGATCAGATCTTCGACGTACGGGTGCGGCCAGCTGAGCCGGGTCTCGTCGGGCAGGCGGCCGTAGCGCTCGGCGTAGGCGCGCAGCCAGCGGCGGGTCGCGGCGTTGGCGTAGCCGCCACCGGTGATCGGGCCGAGCTCGCGCTCGTAGCGCGCGCGGATCTGGGCGAACCGCTCGTCGCGCAGGACCTTGGCGATCACCGAGGCGGCGGCGACCGCGGCGTGCTTCTCCTCGGCGCGATCGTGGGACTCGAAGTGGGCATAGCGCTGGCCGAGCGCGGCGAACATCCGCTTGCCGTCGGCGATGATGCGGTCGACCGCCGGGGCCTGATCGATCAGCCGGGTCGCGAGCTCGCGCTCGAGCAGGTTGAGCTCGTGGCGGGCGACGCGGGCGTCGATCTCGGTGTGCGGGACCTCGATCAGGGCGACGAACCGGGCGCGCGCGCGGATCTGCCGGGCGAGCGAGCTGCGCGTCGCGTGGGCGTCGTCCCCGGCGCCGTAGGTCTTCGAGTCGCACAGGCCGGCGCGGGTCAGCGCCGCGGCGCTGCGCGAGCACAGGGCGACCGCCGCGATCACCATCGGCCCGACCGACGGGCCACGGCCGGCCTCGTCGATCCCCAGGGTGATGCGGAGCGGAGGCGCCGATCGGGCGCGCGCACGTGGCTTGGCCATGACGCGGCGATCCTACGCAGGGCGTCTGACGAAAGATAGCGCCGCGCGGCGGACGCCGCGAGTGCGGTAGGCTCGCGCCGCGTGCATGCGATCCAGGGCGATCCGCGCTCCCTCGGGGTGGTCTACACGCCGCCCGAGGTCACCGAGCCGATGGTGCGGACGGCGCTCGCGCCGCTGTTGTCCGGCCGCTCGGTCGCGGAGATCGCCGGGCTGCGGATCTGCGATCCGGCGATCGGCGAAGGCGCGTTCCTGCTCACCGTGGTCCGCGTGCTCGACGAGCACCTGGTGCACGCCGGGGCGGCGCCCGACGAGGCGCGCGCGCTGGCCCGGCGCTGCGTGCACGGCGTCGACGTCGACGCGCGGGCGGTGGTCGCGGCCCAGGCCGCGCTCGGGGTCGGCGCCGATCAGCTGCAGGTCGCCGACGCGCTGGTGCTCGACTGGCCGCGCGCGTTCCCCGCGGTGTTCGCGCGCGGCGGGTTCGATGGCGTGGTCGGCAACCCGCCGTACGTGCGGCAGGAGCGGCTCGGCGTGCACAAGCCGCAGCTGCGCCAGTTCGCGAGCTACGACGGGGTGGCGGATCTGTACGTGTACTTCGTCGAGCTGGCGCACCGGCTGGCGCGGCCGGGCGGCCGGTTCTGCCTGATCACGCCGAACAAGTGGCTGACCACGGCGTACGGCCGGGCGCTGCGGACGCACCTCGCGGCGCAGGGCAGCGTCGAGGGCCTGGTCGATCTGGGGCGCTCGGCGCTGTTCGAGGACGCCGACGCGTTCCCGTGCATCGTGTGGGGCACGATCGGCGCGGCGCGCGACACGCCGATCCACGCCGCGCGGCTGCCGGCCGGCGCCGCGATCGAGCTGTCGCGCGGCGCGCCGCACGCCCGCCAGCGCTGGCGCGGCGACCCGTGGCACATCGACGCGCCGGCGGAGTGCGCGCTGATCGATCGGCTCGAGGCGCGGTGGCCGGCGCTCGGCGCCGTGGTGGCCGGTGCACCGGCGCGCGGCGTGGTCACCGGCTGCAACCGCGCGTTCGTGCTCGACCGCGCGACCCGCGAGCGGCTGCTCGACGCCGAGCCCGCGGCCGCGGCGGTGATCCGGCCGTTCATCAAGGGCCGCGACGTGCGGCGCTGGCTGCCGGCGATGCCCGAGCGCTGGATCTTGCTGATCGATCGCGGCACCACGCTCGACGAGCTGCCGGCCACGCTCGCGCACCTGGCGCAGTTCCGCACCGCGCTCGAGCCGCGGCCGCTCGGCGGGCGCGAGCCGGGGCCGGGCCGCAAGCCGGGGGCGTATCGCTGGTACGAGCTGCAGGATTCGGTCGGCCCGCTGATCCGGACCCGCACGCCGCGGCTGCTCTATCAGGACATCCAGACCGCGCCGCTGTGCGCGATCGATCTCGACGGCGAGGTCGTGCCGGATACGACGGTGTGGATGCTGCCGTCGACCGATCGCTACCTGCTCGCCGTGCTGAGCTCGCCGCTGTACGGCTGGTACGCGCGGCGCCGGTTCCCGCCGGCGCTCAACGGCGCGATGCGGCCCAAGCTCGAGTACATCCGCCGGTTCCCGGTCGCGACGCCGAGCGATGATCTGCGGGCGGCGATCGAGCAGTGGGTCGATCATCGTCTCGCGCTCGCTCGCGCGCCCGAGCAGCGCGGGGATGCCGAGGGCGCGGCAGTGTGCGCCGCGCTCGATGCGGCGATCGATCGCGCGGTGCACGACGCCTACGAGCTATCTGCCGCCGAGCTCGCGTTGCTCGACGAATCCACCCGCTGAGTCCGCGAGTCCGCGAGTCCGCGAGTCCGCGAGCCGAGTCCGCGAGCGGCGAACGAAGGGTCGCCAGCTCTGGATCGCAAGGATCTCACGCGCCACGATCGAGCTCACTCCGGACAGCAGATCCCGGGCAATCCTGCATGCCAGCACGCTGGCAAGTAGGTGCATGAGGGTAAGGGGAGGCGGTGAATGGCCTGGCTCCCGCTTTGTCGCGCGGTGATCCGGATAAGCCTGATCGGCGTCTGAAGAATAACCGTAAGAGTATAAAGCGCTCTCGTGCAATCCGGATTGATGAGGATGATCCGGATGTCCGAGGTGCGATGAAGCGCACGTTGCCTGGCACGAGTTCACTGAGACGCCGTCACCTCGGGACCACCCGGGATCACTCGCGGCCGACGGTGAGGACTCTATTTGCTACAGCACGTTCGACCACAATATCCAGATACCATCCGATTCCTGGTGAGCGGTAACGCGATCGCGAAGTTGCCGCCCGTGCGTACATGAAGGTTCAGTGCATCGATATTTTTCCAAGCAGTGGGGTGATGAAAAACTGCGTGCAGCGCCCGAGATCGGGCTGCGCGTACGTCCGTCATCCGTATCCGGCGGACCCGGCGGAGCGTGCCCATGATCAGTGGTGAGCTCAGTGGCAAGGTGAAGCGACCGCACCTGGGGCGGGTGCTCGTCGTCGACGATGACCCGACGATGCGCCGGGTGTGTGCCCGCGTGCTCGGCAGCGAGGGCTGGGACGTCACTGTGGTAGAGAGCGGCAAGACCGCGCTCGCGACGGTGCGCGATCACACCACGGTGTTCGATTGCATCGTGTCCGACGTCCACATGCCGGAGATGGATGGCTTCGCGTTGATCGCGGCGATCCGGCACCACGACGACGAGCTGCCGGTGCTGCTGATGACCGGCGATCCGTCGCTCGACGGCGCGGTCCGGGCGATCGATACCGGCGCGGTGTCGTACCTGTCCAAGCCGTTCGATCACGAGACCCTCGCGGCCGGGGTCGCGCGGGCCGCGCGCCGCCATGGCGTGGCGCGGATGCGGCGACGGGAGTCGACACCCGCGGCGCTCGAGTCCGGCGACACCGTGGTGCGGTTCGAGCGCGCGCTCGCGCGGTCGTGGATGGCGTTCCAGCCGATCGTCGATCTGACGAACCGCCGGACGTTCGCCTACGAGGCGCTGGTTCGCACCGACGAGGAATCGCTCAAGCGCCCCGACGTGCTGATCGCGACCGCCGAGCGGCTCGGCCGGATCCACGATCTCGGGCGCACCGTGCGCGCCGCGGTCGCCCGCGCGGTGGCCGAGGTCCCCGACAACATCTTGATCTTCGTCAACGTCCACGGCCTCGAGCTGACCGACGAGGATCTGTTCGGCGACAGCTGCGCGCTCGCCCCGCTGGCGCCGCGCGTGGTGCTCGAGATCACCGAGCGGATCGGGCTCGACGCGGTCGCCGGGCCGGCGCGGGTCGCGATGCTGCGCCAGCGCGGTTACCGGATCGCGGTCGATGACCTCGGCGCCGGTTACGCCGCGCTCGGGGCGCTCGCCACGCTCGAGCCGGACATCGTCAAGCTCGACATGTCGCTGATCCGCGACATCGACCGCCACCCGACCAAGCGCCGGGTCGTCGGTGCGATCGCGACCTTGTGCCGCGAGCTCGGCAGCCGGGTGGTCGCCGAGGGCGTCGAGACCCAGGACGAGCTGGCCACGGTGCGCGAGCTCCAGATCGATCTGGTGCAGGGCTACCTGCTGGCCCGGCCGTCGCGCGAGATCATCGCCCCAATATTGTAGGCGGCGCCCGGCTCGGGATCTGGCCGACCGCGAGCAGGTCGTCGAGGATCCGGCGGGTCAGGCCCCAGATCACGTGGCCCTCGTAGCTCCAGCTCGGGAACCGCAGCTCGGTCGACGGTATCTGATAGCTGCTGTCGAGTGCACCCGAGGCCGCGAGCTCGATCGGTAGCCAGAATGCGGCGAGCGCCTCGGGGCCGCACACCGGCTCGAGCGCGACGTCGGTGACGAACACGAACGGCGTGACCTCGATCGACTTCTCCCCCGGGCCGCGCGGGCCGGACGATCGCGGGCGCAGGGTCTCCAGGTTGCCGAGCAGCCGCGCGCCGGTGAGCTCGACGCCGAGCTCCTCGCGGGTCTCGCGGATCGCGGTGACCCGGAGGTCGCCGTCACTGGGCTGGAACCCGCCGCCCGGGAGCGAGATGTGCCCGGACCACGGGTCGCTCGCTCGCTCGGCGCGCTTCATCAGCAGCACGCGTGGCGCGGCCGGGTCGTGGAGCACCACCGCAACGGCCGCGCTCCGGATCTGCGCAGCATCCGTCGTTGCTGGCGTCCGAAGGTTACGAAGCGACATCCGCGCGGTGAGCGCATCGATCAACCCGGCGGCCAGGCTCGAGATCCGGGGCTCCGACACCGCCACATGATAGCGCCGGAAGTACTTCATGGGATGCCATCGGTGCAGCGCGTCGCTGCACCTCGTCCGCGATGCGATCTGCTGATCCGTGGCGCAGGGTTGCGTAGGATGCGCCGCATGCAGGCGCGCATGTTCGGATCCCCAGGCCCAGAGGTCCCGGTGTTCGGCATCGGGACGTGGAACATGGAGCGCGACGAGCGCAAGGGCGCGATCGATGCGATCCGGCGCGCGGTCGGGCTCGGGATGACTCACGTCGACACCGCCGAGCTCTACGGCAGCGGCAGGGTCGAGACGATGACCGGCGAGGCGATCGCCGGCGTGCGCGACAAGATCTTCCTGGTGTCCAAGGTCATGCCGCGCAACGCGACCTACGCCGGGACGATCAAGTCGTGCGAGGCGAGCCTGGGCCGGCTGCGCACCGACTACCTCGACTGCTACCTCCTGCACTGGCGCGAGCACCTGCCGCTCGAGGACACGTTCCGCGCGTTCGAGACCCTGCGCGAGCAGGGCAAGATCCGGTCGTGGGGAGTGTCGAACTTCGACGAGGCCGATCTCGACGAGGCCGAGCGGATCGTCGGGCCGGGCAAGATCGCGTGCAACCAGGTGCTCTATCACCTCGGCAAGCGCACGATCGAGCACCGCGTGCTGCCGTGGTGCGAGCGCCACGGGGTCGCGATGGTCGGCTACAGCCCGCTCGGCAGCCGCGGCGGGTTCCCGACCAGCCGGGTGCTGATCGAGACCGCGGCCCGACTCGGCGCCACGCCGCGCCAGATCGTGCTCGCGTTCCTGACCCGGCATCGCTCGACGTTCGCGATCCCCAAGTCGTCGCACGTGCCGCACGTCGACGAGCTCGCCGGCGCCGGCAAGGTCACGCTCGACGCCGCGGCGATCGAGTCGATCGAGATCGCGTTCCCGCTCGGGTCCGCGCGCAACCTGCCGATGGTGTAAAAGCGCTGGCGGATGGCCAATGATCGGAACCTCGCTCGGAACCTCGCTCGCGACTTCGATCTCGTCGTGTTCGGCGCCACCGGCTTCACCGGCCGGCTGGTCGCCGAATACCTCCGCGGTGCGGCCCCGAGCGCGCTGCGCTGGGCGGTCGCGGGGCGCAGCGCCGCCAAGCTCGAGGCGCTCGGGCTCGGCGTGCCGACCGTCGTCGGCGATGCGCTCGATCCGGCCGCGATGCGGCAGATCGCCGGGCGGACCCGGGTCGTGTGCACCACCGCGGGTCCGTTCGCGCGCTACGGCAGCGAGCTGGTCGGTGCGTGCGCCGAGGCCGGCACGCACTACGCGGACCTGACCGGTGAGGTGCCGTGGATGCGCCGGATGATCGACGCCCACCACGAGCGCGC
>DATBBB010000124.1:0-7837 GCA_036271215.1 Kofleriaceae bacterium
TGTCCTCGGCCGAGGCCGTCGGGACGATCACACCGAGGACTTCGCGCGGTGCTCGGCGCGCCAATTCTTCGCGCGAGAACAGGCGATTTTTGCGCACCACGAGATCAACTTTCCACGCGCTGCGCATGTCGACGATGTTGAACATTGCGCGCCGCCGGAGCGCATCGCGCGCGGTGTCCGGATCGACGTAGAAGGTGTCCATGTCGATGTGCGCGAGGAAGTAGTCGAGTGCGGCAGGCCGCGGGTCGATGACGATGTCGAGGTCCAGTGTGGTACGCGGCTCGCCGTGGACCATGCTCGCAAACGAGCCGACGATCATGTACGGGATCTCGGCGGCTTCGAGCAGCGTCTTGATCTCGAGAAGCGGGGCCGCCGTGCTGTCGCTCATGGCGCCATCAGTGGCGCGTGGGGCCACGCCTTGTGAAACAACTCGTCGCCGACCAAGATCCGGAACAGTGCCCACCGCGCAGAGGCGTCGTCGTACTCGGGATGTCGCTGGCGAATCGCTGCTAGCGTGATCGCACGGGCGTCTAGCGACATCTGGTGGCCGATCCGGACGCGATCGGCGGAGCTCATCTTGCGGAGGACTGCAAGTTGAACGGCGTCAGCGTCAGGCGTTGTGTCGCGGCTGTACGGCACGGCGCCATTATCGCCTGCGAGCGCATGGGCAGCAGCCCGAAAAGCAGCGACGCCCGGGTGCGGTAGCATCCGGGCGTCAGGCTAGCTTGTCGTTCGAGCGGGAGAAGGGATTCGAACCCTCGACGTCAACCTTGGCAAGGTTGCACTCTACCACTGAGTTACTCCCGCGTGGCAGGGTGCTTTTCTAACGGGATGGTGCCGGTGTGTCAAGCGCCTGCCACGAGATCGTACGGGAGCGGCCCGAGAGGGCGGCGCCTGGAGCGGGGTAGCGAACGTCCAGCCGGGCCGTGCAAGTTCAGCCGGCGTGCGAGACGCGGGAGGCAACGGAGGGGGGCAGGCGCGGCTGGTGGGCTGGACCATTCGTCACAGTGGGGCGCCGTGGCTCGGCGCTGGTGTGGGCGGGGTGCGGCGAGGCGGGGCTGGCGAGGGGCGGGCAGTGGTGTCGCCGCGAGCGGCGCGCGTGTTAGCTTGTGGGTCCATGCGGATTCGAGCTGCGATAGTGAACGCCGCGAGAGCGGCCGGGCTGTGGGGCGCGTTGACGGCCAGCGGGTGCACCCACGCCGGGGGCACGCTGCCGGTCGATTCGCCCAAGGTCGTGCCGTACAAGGCGCCGGATATCGATGACATCACCGGGATCGACTCGGATGACGAGGCGCCCGTCGCGACGCCGGCCCCGGCAGCTGCACCCGCAAAGCCCACCCCGCCGGCCTCGGCACAGAACCCGCACAAGTAGGACGCCAACCATGTGTGGAATCATCGGTTACATCGGCGCACGGCAGGCCACCCCGATCCTGATCGGCGGCCTGCGCAAGCTGGAATATCGCGGCTACGATTCGGCGGGGGTCTCGGTGATCGAGCCGGGCAGCTCGAGCGGGGCACGCGTCGTGCGCTGCCGCGGCAAGCTGTCGGCGCTCGAGGACAAGCTGATCAGGGAGCCGGCGCCCGGCACGGTGGGCATCGGCCACACGCGGTGGGCGACCCACGGCCGGCCGTCGGACGAGAACAGCCATCCGCATCGGGTCGGCCCGATCAGCGTGATCCATAACGGCATCATCGAGAACCACCTGGCGCTGCGCGCCGAGCTCGTCGCGGCCGGGGCGAAGTTCTCGTCGGAGACCGACACCGAGATCTTCGCGCACCTGGTCGAGCGCACGCTGCTCGCCGGGGCGCCGGACCTGGCGACCGCGGTGCGCAAGTCGCTGGCGAAGGTCCGCGGCAGCTTCGCGTTCGTGGTGATGAGCGACAAGGAGCCGGGCACGCTGGTCGCGGCGAAGAACAGCTCGCCGCTGGTGGTCGGGCTCGGCGACGGCGAGAACTACGTCGCGTCGGACGTCACCGCGATCCTGTCGGAGACCCGCCGGGTGATCTTCATCGACGAAGGCGAGATGGTCACGGTGACCCGCCAGGGCGTCCAGATCACCGACTTCGAGGGCAAGCCGCACGTCCGCGAGCCCAAGACGATCACGTGGTCGGCGGTCCAGGCCGAGAAGGGCGGGTTCAAGCACTACATGCTCAAGGAGATCCACGAGCAGCCGCGCGCGGTCGCGGACACGCTGGTCGGCCGGATCGATCTCGAGCACGACGACGTGGTGTTCGACGGCATCGACCTCGACGTCAAGAAGATCAAGCGGATCATCTTCATCGCGTGCGGCACCTCGTACCACGCGTCGATGGTCGGCGAGTTCCTGGTCGAGGGGCTCGCGCGGATCCCGGTCGAGGTCGACCTCGCGTCGGAGTTCCGCTACCGCGATCCGATCCTCGGCCCCGGCGATCTGGTGGTCGCGGTCAGCCAGTCGGGCGAGACGCTCGACACGATGGAGGCGATCCGCGAGGCCAAGAAGAAGGGCGCGACGATCCTGGCGATCTCGAACGTCGTGGAGTCGTCGATCCCGCGGCTCGCGGACCACGCGTTCTACACCCACGCCGGCCCCGAGATCGGCGTGGCGTCGACCAAGGCGTTCACGACCCAGCTGGTCGCGATGACGCTGTTCGCGATCTACCTCGGCCGCCGGACCGGCACGCTGACGCGCGAGCGGGCGCGCGAGCTGCTCGCCGAGCTGACCCAGCTGCCGAACAAGATGCGCGACGTCGTCGAGAGCGGCGCGCAGCTGCAGGCGCTGGCGCGGCGCTACGGCCACGCGATCGGCTTTCTGTTCCTCGGCCGCGGCGCGCAGTACCCGATCTCGCTCGAGGGCGCGCTGAAGCTGAAGGAGATCTCGTACATCCACGCCGAGGGCTACGCCGCCGGTGAGATGAAGCACGGGCCGATCGCGCTGATCGACGAGAACCTGCCGGTGGTCGTGATAGCGCCGCGCGGGCCGCACTACGAGAAGGTGGTATCGAACCTCGCCGAGGTCCGCGCCCGCCAGGGCAAGGTCCTCGCGATCGCGACCAAGGGTGACGCCGAGATCGGCGGCCACGCCGACGATGTGATCCTGATCCCGGACTCGGCGATCGAGCTCCAGCCGATCCTGACCGTGCTGCCGCTGCAGCTGCTGTCGTATTACGTGGCCGACTTCAAGGGCACGGACATCGATCAGCCGCGCAACCTCGCGAAATCGGTCACGGTCGAGTAGCGGCCGCGCGCGGCGCCAACCGGCGTGAACCGGGGTACAACCAGCGCCATGCCGCGGCGCAAGCCCACGCCCCCCGGGACGCCCGCCGAGGCGTCCTCCGAGGCGCCGCGCGGGGCGCCGCCCGGGGCGTCCCCCGGGTCACCGTCGATGTTCGGGTTGACCCACTTCGACGCCGCCGGGGCCGCCCGCATGGTCGATGTCGGCGCCAAGCCGGAGACGATGCGGGTCGCGGTCGCCAGCGGCATGGTGCGGATGGAGCCGGCGACCGCCGCGGCTGTGCGCGCCGGCACGATCGGCAAGGGCGATGTGCTGGGTGTGGCACGGATCGCGGCCGTGCAGGCAGCCAAGCAAACATCGGATATCATCCCACTGTGTCACCCACTGCGCCTCACCGGCGTCGACGTCGACCTGCGGGTCGCCAGCGACGCGGTCTACATCATGGCCACGGTGCGGGCGTTCGATCGCAGCGGCGTGGAGATGGAAGCGCTCGCGGCAGTCTCTGCAGCCGCGTTGACCGTATACGACATGTGCAAGGCCATCGATCGCGGCATGGTGATCTCCGAGGTCCGGCTCGACGAGAAGCGCGGCGGCAAGTCGGGCACCTGGCAGCGTCCGCAACCGGGGAGCAAGCCGGCGCGCCGGTAGCGCGCGCCAGGCTGCCGATGACGCCGATCCGTCCGATCCGGCCCCGCATGCCGCTGTACCCGCTGCGCCCGCGGCGGCCGATGCAGCCGATCGTGCCGCTGCGCCCGCGGCGTCCGATCGCCCCGCTCGCGGTCCGGGCGGCGCGCGCCGGGTGGCTCGCCGGCGCCGTGCTCGGGCTGGTCGCGCTGCTCGCGGCGGCCCCCGCGCAGGCGTCGCCGCGCATCATCGGCGGCACTCCGACCACGGACGGCGAGTACCCGTCGGTGGTCGCGCTGGTGATCGGCGGCAGCAACCTGTGCACCGGCACGCTGATCACGTCGACCTGGGTGCTGACCGCCGCGCACTGCGTCGATCCCATGGTGCTCGGCCTGGGGTCGCAGGACGAGGTCACCGCCGCCATGACGGTCCACTTCCACACGCTCAACGTCCTCGACGATCAGGGCACCGTGGTCACCGCGGCCGCGACGTTCGGTGACCCGATGTTCGACCAGGCTCACCTGGGCTCGCACGACATCGGCCTGATCCAGCTCTCCACCGACGTCACCGACGTGCAGCCGTCGCCGATCAACCTGTTCGCGAACATGGCGCCGGCCGGGATCGACGTCACGACGGTCGGCTACGGCGCGCAGGCAGGCGGCATGGGCGCCGCGGTCGGGGCGGAGCTCGAGCTCAAGGCGCGGCCGACGGTGCCGTGCGACTCGCTCGGGATCGGCAGCGACACCAACCTCCTGTGCTTCTCGCAGGCCGATCGCACCGGCACCTGCCAGGGCGACTCGGGCGGCCCGTCGTTCGCGTTCCTCGACGGCCAGCAGGTCGTGGTCGGCGTGACGTCGTTCGGCGACGACGGCTGCGCCAAGTTCGGCGCCTCGACCCGGGTCGACATCGAGCAGCCGTTCCTGGTCCAGCACGTGTCGGAGCTGATCGGCTGCCTCCAGGACACCGACTGCCCGATCGATCGGGTGTGCTTCAACCACAACTGCATCTCCACGCCGTTCAGCCCGAACGGCATCGGCTCGACCTGCAACACCGCCAACGACTGCGAGTCGTCGGAGTGCGCCGAGAGCAGCCAGGACGGCTCGCGGTGCTCGATCACGTGCAGCGTCAGCGCGTCGGGGTCGTGCCCGGGCGGCTTCGACTGCCTGCGCGCGACCGGTGACATCGGCGCGTGCTGGCCGAGCGCCAACGCCGGCTGCTGTGATGCCGGTGGCGCGGGTGGCCCCGGCGCGATGCTGCTCGGGATCGGCGTGATGGTCGTGGCGCTGCGCCGCCGGCGCGGCTGACCCGCGGCAGCTCCGACGGTGGTCTTACCGCCGCCCGGGGTCGGGCTCGACGGCAACTCGAGTTGCCGCAGAGGACCGTGGGCACGCGGAGCCTCGACGCACCGGAGGCCGCGGCTGAACGGCCATGGTTCTCATGAGTTGGCAGTTGGCAGGGCGCTTGCCTAGTGGTTGCCGCATGAAGACCACGCAGGCTACCCGGCTCCTCTCCATCGGCTGCATCGCCACGTCGTTTGCGGCGCTCGCGGGCTGCGCCACCGCGAACGGCGATCTCGATCCGATCGACGAGGACGCCACGCTGCAGACCGGCAAGCTGGTGGCGGTCAGCTTGCCGAGCGGCGCGCTGCAGTCGAGCACGGTCGAGATCGCCGACGACAGCGGCCTGCGCGCCGCGGTCACCAGCCACGACAACGTGTACATCCACGATCAGGCCGCCGGCGCCTGGTACTACAAGAGCGGCAACTACCTGCTCGGCATCGAGTCGTTCACCCAGTACAGCCAGGAGTTCGATCGCTGGGTCGATTTCGGCTCGGGCGACAAGGTCGCGCCGATGCAGACCCGGGTCGTCGGCTCGAGCCCCGACGGCGCGGGCTGGGACCTGCCGTCGGACCACGCCGGCCAGTGGCCGGTGCGCGGCAACAGCGTGTGGGTGATCGGCACCGAGGACGGCCGGTTCGGCATGGGCGGCGCGCCCCAGGGCATCCCCGAGGGCACGGAGGCGTTCGGCTCGATGCAGACCTACGGCGGCACGCTGTCGACGCCGTACCTCGAGTTCGACAGCTCGCCGAACGATGACTCGAGCCGGATCCGCGGCAAGTTCAGCTTCAACGCCAACACCCTGCTCGGCGGCCACAGCGCCGGCTCGACCGCGGCGCGCCGGATCGCGCTCGACGTCGGCCTCAACCACGTCTGGCTGTACGGCACGCCGAACTACAGCCGCGGCAACGGCTCGTTCCAGACCACCGAGAAGAACGGCAGCCACACGATGGTCGCCGAGGTCATCAACAACCCGAGCGACCCGGTGACCCACGTGCTGACATCGCCGTGGAGCCTGGTCAGCCTCGCGTGGGGCACCGCGAAGTGCCACGACTACAGCCACTGGAACTACCAGCACACCTCGCCGGTCAGCCAGGTCTGCAACTAACTCGGTCAGCGACGGCGCTCGAACACCAGGAGCTCGCCGAGCGTGTCGTGCTCGCGGGTCGCGATCTGCTGCATGCCGAGGTTGCGGATCACGCCGAGCGAGGCGATGTGCCACGGGAACGTCGTGGCCTGGATCGCGGTGACGTCCGGCTGGGCGAGCGCCCACTCGACGCAGGCCCGCGTGGCCTCGCTCGCCAGGCCGTTGCCGCGCGAGCCATCCTCGATGCTGTAGCCGACCTCGGCGATGCCGGCGCGCGGCTGGCCGTGGAACACCACGCT
This sequence comes from Kofleriaceae bacterium, assembly GCA_036271215.1. Classification (GTDB taxonomy): domain Bacteria; phylum Myxococcota_A; class Polyangia; order Haliangiales; family Haliangiaceae; genus JABFXX01. The sequence continues at coordinate 6,560 of DATBBB010000124.1, forward strand.
GCCGACCACGCGCGGCTCGTCGCGCAGCAGCACCAGCGAGTCGCCCCACAGCCGGGTCTCGGGGGCGGCGCGGATCGCGGCGCGCGAGTAGGGGAACCCGACATCGAGCAGCGGATCGTCGGGCCAGCCGGAGGGGAACCGGGCGCCGACGATGCGCTCGGCGCGCGCCTTGTCGCGATCGAGCACGGCCTCGAGCGCCTCGAGGGTGACCGGGATCAGCCGCAGCCGCGGGGTCTCGAGCGCGGGCATCGCGTCACTGCACCGCGATCGAGGCGCCGGCGAACAGCGCGATCTCGGCCGGCCCCGAGCCGATCAGTCCGTAGCGCACGTCGACGTTGAACAGGAACGCGCCGAACGCGTACTGCTCGACCGAGGCCGCGGCGACCGGGCCGACGAACGCGCGCTGGCCGTCGATCAGCTCGTTGGACCGGAACAGCTCGACCCCGCCGCGCAGCGCCAGGTAGCGGAACGGGCTCGCGCCCGGCCGGACCCGCAGCCCGGCCATGAAGTCCATCTGCAGGGTGCGCAGGTAGATGTCGATCCGCGCGGCATCGGCGTCGTACATCGTGCCGAACGCGAACGACCACTTGAGCGACCAGCCGATCCGGCGCTCGGTGGTCATCGGCTGCCACGCGGCCTGGCCGCCGAACTGGTAGTAGCCGATGCCGAGCTTCTTGGCGTACGCCCCGGTGCCGCCGCCGGCGCCGAACATGACCCCGAGGCTGCCCGACGGCAGCGGCTCGGCGTGGACCGGCGCGGCCGCCAGCGCGGCGATCGCGAGGCCGATCCCGAGCCTCGGCCCCGGCCCCGGTTTCCGACACCGCCGCCCGAGCGTGCCCCGGCGCGCCTGCATCAGAACTTCGAAGTGGTGGCGAGGAACGTCATCTTGTCGTTGGTCGCGCGCAGCCGGCGCGACAGCGTGCGGACCCAGTTCCACAGCAGCTCGTAGGCCAGATCGCGGTCGACGAACAGCAGGTCCTCGAGGTCGCGGCGGTTGACCACGAACAGCCGGCAGCGCTCGTGGCACACCGCGGTCGCCGAGCGCGGCGCGTCGTCGATCAGCGACATCTCGCCGAAGTAGGCGCCGGGGCGCAGCACCGCGAGCGCCTCCTCGCCCATGCCGGGGACGATGCGGCTGATCCGGACCGCGCCCTCGACGATCATGTAGAACTTGTCGCCCGGCGCGCGCTCCTCGAAGATCGTCGCGCCGCTGCGGTAGGCCTCCTCGAGGCCGATGTCGACGACGCGCTGCAGGTGACCGCGGGGCAGGCCGTTGAA
>DATBBB010000125.1:0-12892 GCA_036271215.1 Kofleriaceae bacterium
GTACGTGGATGCCGTGCGTCGTGATCCGTATTCATCTGGCGAATGGACCGGGACCCGCTGCCTGGTGATTCGTATTTAGTATTCACCCCGACACGATTCCGCCCCAAAACGAGCGAGCGCGCTTCAATGGTGACGTCGCAGTGAGATCCGCGAAATCGCTCGACTCGGCCGATTCGTGCAAACCGTTGATCGCTTACGTAACGACCTGCTACCTTCACCGGAATGTTGGCCGCTCGTACGGAGACGGCTTGTGCAGACAAGTACGTCGTGCTCCGTTCGCTCGCGATGGGTGGGATGGCGGAGATCGTGCTTGCGCGTGTCAAGGACGCCTCGCCCGAGCGGCTCGTGGTTCTGAAGCGCATGCACCGCCAGCTTGCCGCCGATCGCGAGTTCGTCCAGATGTTCATGGACGAGGCCCGGCTCGCGACCACCCTGCGCCACCCCAACGTCGTCGAGGTCTACGAGTTCGGCGAGGACGGCGACCAGTACTACATCGCGATGGAGTACCTGCACGGCCACGACCTGCGCCGCGTGCTCAGCGAGATGGCGGCGCGCAACATGTCGATCCGGCTGTCGCATGCGCTCGGCATCATCAACGGCGTGTGCCGCGGCCTCGACTACACCCACGAGCGCACCAACGACGAGGGCGAGCTGCTCGGCATCGTCCACCGCGACGTGTCGCCCCACAACGTGCTGCTGACCTACAACGGCCGGGTCAAGCTGGTCGACTTCGGCATCGCCAAGGCGGCGAACCACGCGTCGCGGACCCGGACCGGCATCCTCAAGGGCAAGGTCGCCTATATGTCGCCCGAGCAGGCGATGGGCGAGTCCCTCGATCGCCGCAGCGACGTGTTTTGCATCGGGATTCTGCTCTGGGAGATGACGACCGGGCAGTGGCTGTACCGCCGCAAGTCCGAGCTCGAGACCCTCAAGGCGGTGGTCGAGAGCGACGCGCCGCTGCCATCGCAGGTCCACCCGGGCTACCCGCGCGACCTCGAGCAGATCGTGATGAAGACCCTCGCCCGCAAGCGCGAGGACCGGTGGGCCACGGCGGGTGAGCTGGCCGACGCGCTCGGCGAGTTCATCACGCACCGCAAGATCAACCTGTCCCCGGCGATGCTCGGCACGATGATGTCATCGGTGTTCAGCGACGAGGTCGCCGCGTGGCAGGACGCCCGGCGCGCCGGCGCCACGCTCGGCCATCACCTGGTCGCCGAGCTCGACCGCGAGGACCGCGAGGCCGACGCCGCACACCGCCAGCGGTTCAACAGCCAGTCCGGTGGCAGTGGCTCCGGCTCCGGCTCGAAGCCCAGCGCGAGCGCGCCGAAGCCAGCATCCAGCGCGCCGAGCACCGCGCCGAGCGATGCCGACGACCCACCGTCGCACATCTCCGGTGACTGGAGCTCGATCCGCCACCGCGATGACTTCGAGGACTTCGAGAGCCCGACCGCCGATCACACGCTCGAGGACTGGGATCAGTCGACCACCGGCGAGCTCGAGGACCAGCCGACCACCGTCCTGGCCTCGCGCACCCAGTCGCAGGAGCACGAGACCCAGGCCGGAACCTCGCGCGCCCAGGCCCAGCGCGCCAAGAGCCAGACGCTGCAGCCGGCGATCGTCCAGGCCGCGCAGGCCGGCCAGAGCGCCTCGGGCCTTCCGGCCGCCCCGGCCACAAAGCCGGAGAATCCGGAGAAATCGTCCAGGTGGTCCCGGTCGTCGAAGTCGGCCGCGCCCAAGGCGATCAGCGCCGATCTCACCATGCCGGTCAAGCACCGCTCGGCGCAGACCGTGTGGCAGCAGCTCATGCGCTGGCCGCCGGACCAGCGCTCGATCTGGCTGGCGGTGGGCGCGATGCTCGTGGTGATCGCCGCGGTCTGGCTGGTGGCCACCATCGTGCACCACGAGCCCGCCGCGCCTTCACAACCGTCGGTTCAGCCCTCGTCTCAGCCCTCGTCTCAGCCCTCGTCTCAGCCCTCGGTGCCACCGCCGGCTGCGAGCCCGCACACGCGCTGAAGCTCCGGAGATCTCCGCCCGGCCGCCGCGTTCGCTGTACGCCACTGTGAGCGACGATCGCCGCGTCCCGGTGCAATCGACGCCGATCGATGTCTGTGCGAGACTTCCAGGTCTCTGCAGATGGAGACCCGCGCCAAAATCCTCCACTGGTTCATCCGCGGCGGCACGCTGATCACGCCCCACAGCACGCACCTGATCGACGTCGAGCCGATCGTGGTCGGGCGAACCGAGGGTGCCGACGTGGTGCTCGACGACCACGAGGTCAGCGGCGTGCACTGCGAGCTGCGCGCGATCACCGAGGGCATCGCGATCCGCGACCTCGGCAGCACCAACGGCACGTTCGTCGGCAGCGTGCGGATCCGCGAGGCGGTGATCACCGGCAAGACCGAGCTGACCGTCGGAACGACCCGGCTGACGATCGAGCCGTCGGGCAACAAGCAGCGCGTCGAGCTCGGGTTCTCCGACCGGTTCGGCTCGATCGTCGGCGCGTCGCCCAAGATGCGCCGGGTGTTCTCGGTGCTCGAGAAGGTCGCCGCCACGCCGCTCAGCGTGCTGGTGCTCGGCGAGACCGGCACCGGCAAGGAGGGCGTTGCCCGCGCGATCCACGACGCAAGCACGCGAAAAGACAAACCATTCGTCGTGGTCGACTGCGGATCGATCCCGCAGACCCTCGCCGAGAGCATCCTGTTCGGCCACGAGAAGGGCTCGTTCACCGGGGCCAACGAGCGGCGCGATGGCGCGCTCGCCGAGGCCAACGGCGGCACCCTGTTCCTCGACGAGCTCGGCGAGCTGCCGGTCGACATGCAACCCAAGCTGCTGCGCGCGCTGTCCGAGCGCCAGGTCCGCCGGATCGGCGGCACCGCGTTCGACAGCATCGACGTCCGGATCATCGCCGCGACCCGCCGCGACCTCGGCTCGGAGATGAACGCCGGCCGGTTCCGCTCCGACCTGTTCTTCCGGATCGCCCAGGTCCGGATCGAGCTGCCGGCGCTGCGCGAGCGGCTCGCCGACGTGCCGATGCTGATCGAGGACATCTGCACCCGCGTCCACCAGGCGTGGGCGGCGCCGGTGGTCCAGGACTGGATCGAGCGCCGGATGGCGTCGCACGACTGGCCCGGCAACGTGCGCGAGCTGGTCAACGTGGTCTCGGTCGCCGCGACGCTCGCCGCGACCCCCGAGGCGATCGACGACGTGCTGTTGCTCGCGCGCGACGAGCAGCCGGCGCAGTCGATGCATTCGACCCAGCCGGCGACCGCGTTCTCCGACGCCAAGCGCCACGCGATCGTCGCGTTCGAGCGCAGCTACTTCGGCGAGCTCGCCCGGCGCGCCAAGGGCAACGTCAGCGAGATGGCGCGCCAGAGCGGCATGGAGCGCCACCACGTGCGCGCCTACCTGCGCAAGTACGGGCTCGACAAGACGACCGGCTGATCCACCGGCCGGGCAAGAGCTGTCGAACCTTCGTTCGTCGCTCTTGTCGATCGGCTTGCCGGCGCCTCAGCTCGAGTGCGGCGAGCCGCGGCGAGCGCCGTCGACGTCGACGTGCATGCGGTAGTCGGTCGGGTTGCCGACGTAGGCGCGCTCGCTCAGCCGGAAGTCGGTGACCGCGAGGAACCGCATCTCGTTGGTGCCGAGGTTCTGGGTCTGGTGCATCGCCCAGCGCGGGACCAGCACGGTGTCGCCCGGGCGCACCGGCAGCGCGCGGTCGTCGATCAGCACCTGGCCGGTGCCCTCGAGGATGTGGATCAGCGTCTCGTGCGCGTGCTTGTGCTTCTCGTTGAACTTGCCCGGCGGGATCCGCACCATGCGCGGATCGAGCACCTCGGCGGCGAGCGGCAGGCGCTCGACGGTGAACTTGATGTTCAGCTTCTCGACCTCGTTGGCGTACATCGTGATCGTCTCGCTGCCCGGGCGGTGGCACAGCACGCTGTCGTCAAGCCCGCGCGCCAGCGACGCGCGGTCCTGCATCCGCTGCAGCATCGGCTCGAGCCGGCGCCGCTGCAGGGCGTCGAAGATGTTGTCGAAGAACTCGGCGCGCAGCTCGAGCGCACGGTTCGCCGCCGCCGTGCAGGCCTCGAACCAGCCCGGCACATGAGCGTACGACGCCATCATGTTCTCGAGGGTCGCCGCGTGGGCATCGTCGCAGGCGATATGGATGTCGAAGAACTCGAGCTCGTGCTCGGCGATCCCGGCCTGGCGCAGCCCGGACCGCATGATCTGGTACATCCGCGCGACGATGCCCTCGGTGCCGAGCGACAGGAACGCCGCGCCGGACATCGCGCTCGACCGCAGCGGATAGTCGAGGTAATCGCGTACGAACTGCCGGGTGTACGGCGTGTACGCGATGGTGTCGATGTTATCGATATCGAGCGAGCGCTGCAGGAAGTTGCGGAAGATCTGCGCATGGCGCCGCGCCGGATCGCAGCCACCGCCCTCTTCCCACAGGTTCTCCGACAGCTGCGCGCGGAACAGATCGTTCTCGCAATTGGCCATCACGGCGGCGATGAACCGCGTGAAGCTCGTCGTGTAACAATGATATTGGGAGAATATATAGCGTAGCTCGTCACGCGAGAACGCGCCCTGCGCGAACCCCGAGAGCAACGGACCCCGCCACAGCGAGTGGTCCTCGACGAGCCTGCGAAGCGCTGCCAGCTGCCCGTCGACGGCGGCCGCGCGCGCGGTGGTGGTGGTGGTGGTGGTAGTAACAACGACCTCAGGACGCGCCATGTTTTCGATGACAGTCATAGGACTCCTTCGGCCCTCGGGCACGGACAAAGCCAATCACGTTCGAGGCCCAATCGCAAGACATTGCAAGCAGCTCGATCAACGAGCCCCAGACACAGTCTGTGCCATGGTGGACGTGCTGCGGTCCGGGTGCGGTTCAGGAGCTGCTTCATTGCCGGATTCAGGTAGGTTCGTGCCAGATGACACGCGCCGGATCTGACGAGCTCACTGGCCACCTCGCCCGGATGCAACGCGACGGGTTCACCATCGTGGAGGGCGTGATGGATGGCGATCTGGTCGCCGCGCTGCGGGATGACCTGGAGCGGCTCGAGCGCGAGCTGGCGGCGCAGCCCGCCGCCAACCTGTTCGAAGGTCTGCGGACAGTGCGGATCTACAACCTGCTTGTACACGGCGCGCTCTACCAGCAGGTCGCCGCCCACGAGGCGATCCTGCCGATCGTCGAAGGCGTGCTCGATGCGGGCTGCCTGGTGTCGTCGCTATCGTCGATCGCGATCGGTCCCGGCGAGGCCGCGCAACCGCTGCACGCCGACGACCAGCTGATCCCGCTGGCCAAACCGCACATCTCGATCATCTGCAACACGATGTGGGCGTTGACCGACTTCACCGCCGAGAACGGCGCGACGCGCGTGGTGCCCGGCTCGCACCGCGCCGATCGCTCGCCCCAGCCGTTCGGCGAGCCCGCCGAGGCCGAGACCCGGGCCGCCGAGATGCCGGCCGGCAGCGTCCTGGTGTTCGACGGCTCGATCTGGCACGGCGGCGGTGCCAACCGGACCGGCGCGCGCCGGCTCGGCGTCGCCATGAATTATTGCGCCGGCTGGATGCGCCAGCAGGAAAACCAGCAGCTTGGCATCCCACGCGCGCTGGCGCGGACGTTCTCGCCCCGGCTGCGCAAGCTGGTCGGCTATGGCCTGTATCGCAAGCTGATCGGCCACATCGACAAGTGCAGCCCCGACGATCTCCTCGAGGACGGGCCGCCGCGGCCGGTCGTCGGCGTCATGAAGTAGGGCACATGAAGTAGGGCAGCGCCCCGAGACGATCAGCTACCAGTTGACGTCGACATCCCAGTCGACATCCACGCCGTCGCGGCTGTCGTGACCATGCGAATGGCGCGCGGGTGGTGCAGGCGGCGCGGGCGGGACCGGCGGCACCGGGGCAATCCGCACCATCGGGGGCATCGGCGGCATCGGCGGCATCGGCCCCATCGGCGGCATCGGCCCCATCGGGGGCATCGGCGGCATCGGCGGAATCGGCGGCATCGGCGGCATCGGCGGCATCGCGAACGACCGCGAATGTGAGTGACGGTGCGAATGGCGCGGCTGGACGGCAAACCCACCGCTCTCCCCGGGCTGCAACGTCTGCAGCCGCTGCTCGAGGCGATCGGCCACGCCTTCCAGGCGCTCGGCGAGCCGCTCGAGCTGACCATCGAGGGCCTGGGTATCGATCTGGACGGCGATCGGACCGCCAGGGCCGCCAGGCGCCACCGCCTCGAGCCCCGCACGCTCGGCTTCCTTGGCGCTGCGCCGGGCCTCGCGCTCGGCTTCCTTGGAAGCCTGGCGGGCCTCGCGCTCGGCTTCCTTGCCGGCCCGCCGGGCCTCGCGCTCGGCTTCCTTGGAAGCCTGGCGAGCCTCGCGCTCGGCTTGCTTGCCTGACTGCTCGGCCTCGCGCTGGGCCTCGGCTTGCTCTTGCCGAGCTTCCTGCTGGGCCTCGCGCGCTTCTTGCTCCGCCTCGCGCGCTTCTTGCTCCGCCTCGCGCTGGGCCTCGCGCACCTCTTGCTGGGCCTCGCGGGCTGCTTGCTGGGCCTCGCGCTGGGCGTCCTGCGCGTCGCCGTCGTCATCACCGTCGCAATCGTGGTCGTCGTCCTCGGCGCTGGCGGCTTTCGCGCTGGCGTCGGGATGATAGGCGGCGGCGGTACGCGGCGCGGCGGCGAACAGCCCCAGACCGGCGAGCACAGCGATCAGAGAACCATGACGCATGAAAACCTCCGCCCCATGGAGCCCCATGGCGGTCCGGAGGTTGACGCCGATCGCGCTTTTCGTAAACCCGCGCGGGTCAGAGCGTATCGAGGAACGCGCTCAGGTCGGCGACCTGCGAATCGGTGAGCCGCGCGGTGTCGGCCATGCCATGGACCGCGCCGCGGTCGCGCAATAGCGCCTCGAGGGTCGCCGCGCTGCCGTCATGGAAGTACGGCGCGCTCGCCGACACGCCGATCAGGCTGGGGGTATCGCTTTCCTTCAACGTTCCCGCCAGCTTGTGCCGCTCGCGGTCGGTGTACGCCGGGCCGTCATGGCACGACCGGCAACCCTCGCTCTCGAACAGCGCCTTGCCACGCACGACCTGGGTCGCCTCGCGGGTCGGCGTACGAACCGCCGGCAGCGCCTCGAGATAGGCGGCCAGCGCGTCGGTCTGGGTGCGGTCCAGGCCGCTGCCGCCGAGCCGCTTCATCGTCGACCGCAGGCTGGAGCGCAGCGTCGGGTCGGTGCCATCCCACTTGAACGGATGCGTACCTACCAGGCGCCCGGACAGCAGCGGCGTCTGCAGCTCGCGCTTGTCGATCCGCCACGACAGGCCATCGGCGCGGTTGTCGGGGTGACATGACGCACACGCCAGCCGGCCCGACTCGGAGATCTGCTCGCTGGCCACATGGAACAGCTCGAGGCCCTGGTGCTGCTTGGCGGTCATCGAGCTCGCCACCAGCTCCGGACCATCGGTCACCTGCGAGAACCCGGCGTCCCACGTCTTCTCGTCGTTGGCGCCGACGTCGATCTGCTTGATGGTGCGCGAGAACGAGCACCACACCATCAGCTTGCCGGTCGCGCCGACCGCGATGCCGTCGGGGCCGCAGTGGGTCTCGCTGCTGGCCAGCGGGACCTGCAGGCCGGCGGCGATCGAGACCTGCGACGCATTGCGGATCTGGACCACCTCGTCGGTGCCGAGCCCGACGACGTACAGCGCGTCGTGCGCCTGGTCCCACGCCATCGCGCGCGGCTGGTGCAGCGCGATCGTCGCGGTGGTCTGCTCGGTGAGACCGTTGCCGAACCCGAAGAACGCGAGCTCCTGGGTCAGCGGCGACGCGGAGCCGCCGCCGTAGCTGCCGGTGCGCTCGGTGGCCTCGGTCTCCTGGACCGGGACCTCGCGCTGGAACGGCACGACCGCGAGGTGGTCACCGAGGAACGTCACCGCGAACGATCCGCGCGCGAAGCTGTCGCCGTCGTTGCCGCAACGGCGACAGCGCCGCGGGGTCGCCTCGCTGGACAGCGCGATGTGCTCGGCGCGCCTGGTCTCGATCAGATCGATCTGGTCAGTCGTGCCGGTGGTGAGGTACGCGACCATCGCGCGGGTGCCGTCGGGCGACACCGCGAGGCCGCGCGGCTCGCTGCCGAGCGGGGTGCGCCACTTCTCGGCGCCGGTCGCGACGTCGTAGGCGACCAGCGTGCGATCGGCGATCGTCGATACCAGCAACTGCTTGCGATCCGGAGTCAGCGCGATGCCGTAGGGCTCGGCCGGCGTGCGGATGCTCGACGCGACCTCCATGGTATCGGTCTTGACCACCGCGATCCGATCGTTCATGCGGTCGGCGACGTAGGCGAGCTTGGTCGCCGGATCGAACGTCATCAGGCCGGCCGAGCGTGCGATCGCGACCTCGCCGATCTTGGCGCCCGTGCGATCGGTCTTGAGCAACGCGCCGCTGTCGGCGTCGATCACCAGCGCGCCGTCGCCGGCGGCCATGATCCGCGAGCCGGTGAGGTGCGCCGCGGTGGGCGAGGCCGCCTTCGAGCCGCCGACCGGGCGGCCGGCGAGGTTGAATGCGCCCGAGTTACCGACGAACTTGCGCGGCAGATCGCGCGCCAGCGCGTAACCGGGGAGGATCGCCGCGACAAGACCCAGGGCTAACTTGCTGCGCGTTCGCATGTGCATTCCCCAACGAACGCCGCTCCGTTTCGATCTATTCGAAGGAACATCCGGACCGCTGCTCAAAGAAGCGGCCGGCCGAGCGCGCGGCATGGAACGTGGCATGGGCGGTGGACACCACCGGCCCCCGGCCGTTTCAGCAATTTTGAACGCGACGCGATGTACGCCCGGTGCACGCCCGGTATTCCCGAGCACGCCCAATGTACGCCCGAGCTCGCCCGATGCACGGCGTGCGCGCCAGCGCGCTACGGCGCGACCTCGACCGTCGCGCGCACGACGCGATCGCCGATCAGCAACGCTTCGGCGGCCGCTTGCCCGCGCAGGACCGTGCCGAACCAGGTGTAGCGGCCGTCGAGGTGCGGCGCGCGGCTGTGCATCACGAACCACTGCGAGCCGCCGCTGTCGCGCCCGGCATCGGCGATCCCGACCCCGCCGGTCCGGTAGCCGGCGCCATCGCCGAGCGATGCCGGCTCGGCCGGCAAGGTGAACCCCGGCCCACCGGAGCCGGACTCGGTGGGATCGCCGCCCTGGACCACGAAGTCCGGCACGACGCGGTGGAACGCCAGGCCATCGTAGAACCCCTGGCGGGTCAGCGCGACGATCATCGCGACCGCCCACGGCGCGACCTCCGGATGGAGCCGGATCGTCAGCGTGCCGCGCGTGGTCACCACCGTCCAGGTCACGGCGTGGCCGATCACGGTGGCGACATCGACCGGCGGTGCCGGCGCGACCCGTAATAGATGAGGGGTGGCGGGTGGCGGGGTCTGGCCGAGCGCCCGGAGGCAGGCCGCGCCCGCCTTGGCGCGCACCGCGTCGCCGGTCAGCGCGTCGAGGCAGGCGATCGAGCCCGAGGCCAGCTTGCGCTTGCCGACCAGCTCGAGGACCGAGGCGCCGAGCTCCGGATCGTGCTCGGTGGCCGCGCGCGCGATCACCGCGGCGTCGAGCGCGGATTGATCGCCGCTGGCGTGATCGCCGCTGGCGTGATCGGCGCTGGCGTGATCGGCGCTGGCGTGATCGCCGCTGGCGTGATCGCCGCTGGCGATCGCGTCGTACAGCGCGGTCGCGGCGTCCACCGCGGCGCCGGCGAGGATCAGATCCGGCGCGGCGAGCCCGGCGACGATCTGATCGACCGCGATCCGGCGATCCCGCTCGTCGCCGGCCTTCCACATCGCAGCGAGCGCCCCGAGCCCCGCCGCGCGGACCTTCGGATCGGCGTGGCCGAGGAGCTGGGCGAGCGCGGCCCGGCGCGCGGCCAAGGGGCCGGTGCCGGCGGTGATCAACTCGGCGACCAGCGGTAGGCGCAGGGCGTCGGGCAGCGGGCACTGCAGCGCCGGGGTGAGCTCGGCGCCGGCGTCGCCGTGCAGCTGCGCCGACACCGCGAGGCACACGATCCAGCCCCGGGTCAGCGGCGGCAGCGCCGGATCCTGGCGGCTGGCCTCGATCAGCTGCCGGAGCACGCCGTCGACGACCGGGCGCACCCCCGGCGGGACATCGGCCAGCGCCTTCTCGGCTTCGAGGATCACCTGGGCCTCGGCCGGGCTGCCGTGGATCCGCTGAGCGTAGCGCTGGGCAAGCGTGGTCGCGAGCAGGGCCTTGTGGTCGCCGTGGCCGGCGATCGCGCGCACGGCCTCGACCGCGACCCGCCAGTCCGGATCGAGCAGCAGCGCCTCGATCCGGACGGTGCGCGACGAGCCCACCGCGGGCTCGTTCGAAGTCCCGTTCGCGAGCTCGTTCGCGAGCTCGTTCGTGATCTCGTTGCGCCGGCCGAGCCCCGCGATCGCCTGCGCGCGGACCTCGGCGACCGGATCGTCGAGCCGCCGGATCAGCGCGTCGGTGACGGCCGAGATCGCAGGTACCGGACCGCCGGGTACCGGACCGCCGGGTGCCGGACCGCCGGGTGCCGGATCCGCGCCGGGCCGGTGCTCGCGCGCGAGCGCATACACCGCCGCGCTGCGCACGGCCGGGTCGGCCGCCGCGGTGGCCGAGACCAGCGCCGCGCGCGCCGGCTCGCGCAGCGCGAGCTTGCGCCGGCCGTGACGCGCGAGCGCGAGCGCCGCCTGCTCGGCCCGCCGGGGATCGCCGAGCGCGCCGATCAGCGCCGGCTGCGCGTCCACGGTCCCCGCCCGGCCGAGCGCCTCGAGGATCGGGCCCGCGGCGCGCGGCGATGCGCCGAGCGCCTGGACCAGCGCCTCGGTCGCGCCCGGGTCGCCGTCGTCGAGCGACGCCGCCACGCCGATCGCCCCGGCCGCCGCGCCGACGACATCCGGATCCGGATCGCCGAGCGCGGCGAGCAGGGTCGCGATCGGCGGCGGCCCCGCCGCACCGGCGCCCATCGCCCCGATCCGGCCGAGCCCGCGCAGCGCGAGCGCCCGCTGCGGCGCCGGACCGGCGGTCGCCAGCGCATCGAGCTCCGCCACGCCGCCGGCCCGCCGGGCCTCGGCGCGGGCGACGCGGATCCGCAGCGCGGCCTCGGCGCCGGTGGGCTGGGCTCCGGGTCGCGCCGGGGCCGGACACGCGGCGAGCAGCCAGGTTGCAGCGAGCGAGACGATCCGGCGCACCATGCGCGCATCGTACTCGCGCGGCGGCTTGAGACAACGCCGCCCGGCCGCGGTTCCGGCGAATTCTCCGACGACAAACCGCGCTCGATCCAGATCGCATGCGGCGCACAACCCGCTCGCGTTCGCCGCGACCGCGTGACATCGTCCGGCCATGCGTCCGTCATTTTCGTTCTCGACGATCGCGTCGCTCGCGCTGCTCGCCGGCGGCTCGGTCGCCGGCTCGGTCGCCGGCTCGGCCGGCTGCTCGAAGGACGAGCCGGCTCAGCCCGCCGACCACAAGGCCGCGTTCAAGCCGGCGCCCAAGCAGCCGATCGACAAGACCCCGCTGCCGGCGCTCGCCAGGGATCCGGGCGGCGCCACCGGCAAGCCGCTGTGGGCGACCGGGTTCGGCGGGCTCGGCACCGAATCGCCGCGCGCCGTCGCGGTCGCGCCCGGCGGTGACGTCTACGTCGTCGGCTACTTCGACGGCGAGACCGACCTGGGGCCCGCCGGCAAGCACAAGGCGGCCGACAACCTCAAGGACCCCAAGAAGACCGGCACCGACGCGTACATGGTCAAGCTCGACCCGAGCGGCAAGATCGCGTGGGGCAAGACGTTCGGCGCCGGGCGCGACGACGTCGCCAACGGCGTGGCGGTCCGCGGCGACCGCGTGGTCGTGGTCGGCCATTTCCTCGACGAGCTCGACCTCGGCGAGTTCAAGCACCCCGCGGCCGGCTCCGACGACATCTTCGTCGCTGCGTTCGACCTGGCCGGCGAGCCGCAGTGGCTGTGGACCGCGGGCGGCATCGACTCCGACGGCGCCAACTGCGTGGTCGCCGCGCCCGACGGCGGCTGGCTGATCGGCGGCTCGTTCAGCCAGAGCGCCGAGTTCCAGGGCGTCACGCTCAAGTCGCGCGGCGGCACCGACGCGATGCTGATCAAGCTCGCCGCCAACGGCGACGTCCAGTGGGTCAAGCAGTTCGGCGGCCGCTACAACGACACGATCTCGCACCTCGCGGTCGACGCGCGCGGCAACATCTATGTTCAGGGCGTGTTCCGCGACACCGCCGACTGGGGCGGCGCGCCGCTGACCGCGCACGGCGGCTCGGACAACGACGTCGTGCTCGCCAAGTACGACGTCAACGGCGACCACGTGTGGTCGGCCGGGTTCGGCAACGCGTTCAACGACGTCGCCGGCGGCCTCACCGTCGATCCGGCCGGCAACATCACGATGGTCGGCTCGTTCGACAAGAGCGTGTCGTTCGGGCCCGGCGACGATCACACCTCGCTCGGCGAGGCCGACGCGTTCGTCGCGCGCTACACCACCGACGGCAAGCTGGTCTGGGCGCGGACCTACGGCGGCGATCGCGAGGACATCGCGTTCGGGGTCGCGGCCGATGCCGCCGGCAACACCGTGACGATCGGCTGGTTCCAGGGCGCGGTCGATTTCGGCAAGGGCACGCTGGTCAGCAAGGGCAACAAGGACGTGTTCGCGCTCAAGCTCGATCCGGCGGGCGGCCTGGTGTGGGCGCAGAGCTGGGGCGATCACGACCACGATCAAGGGCGCGGCGTCGCGATCGACGACAAGGGCGCGGCGATCGTCGTCGGGATCTATCGCTTCACCTTGGGGCTGGGCACGCTGCCGGCGCTCGAATCGGTGCGCGCCCCCGACGATCGGATCCCCAAGCCGG
>DATBBB010000126.1:0-1991 GCA_036271215.1 Kofleriaceae bacterium
GCCGCCAGCGCGCCGTACGGATCGCGGGTCGCCGCGAGCGCGGTGAGGTCCGCGAGCGCATCGCCGAGGCTGCGATCGCCGTGGCGCACCGCGAGCGCGAGATCGTCGCCGCGCGCGAGCTGCTCGTCGGGCGACAGCTGCGCGAACGGTGGGGTGGGCTCGGCGCCGCGCCACACCGTGCGGTAGTAGCCGCGACCGCCGTCGTTGCCGACGATCCACGCCGGGCACCCGGCGGCGGCCGGCAGCGGCTGCTCGGTATGCGCGCCGGCGAGGAAGCACACGCGCGTGGCCGCCGCCGCGCCCGGCAACGACGACGACGACGACGACGGCGACGACGACGACGACGACGGCGACGACGGATACCGCACGCAGACCGGCAGCGGGTCGCCACCGCGCACCATGGCGACGATCGCGGGGCGCGCCCCGCAGCGCCGCTCGAGCTCGACCACCGGCGTGCCGGCGTGGCGCAGGTTCGCCGCGAGCGCCGCGCTGATCGCGGGGCTGGCCGCACCGGCGAGCGCGTCGAACCACGCCTGCGAGGTCACCGCGCGGCCCGCGTGGGCCGCGACGTAGCCGCGGACCGCCGCGCGGAACCGGTCGGGACCGGCGAACCGCTCGAACATCGCGAGCATCGCCGCGCCCTTGTCGTAGGCCAGGGCGTCGAACATCGGCTCGACCTCCGCCGAGCTCGCGATCGGATGCAGCAACGGCCGGGCGCCCGGCAGATCGTCGGCGGCCAGCGCGTCGGCGCGCCCGCGATGCGCGATCTCCGGCGGCGGCGCCGCGCCGAGCGACTGCGCGATCTGCTCGCCGAGCCAGCTCGCGAACGCCTCGGACAGCCACAGGTGCTCCCACCACACCGGCGTCACCGCGTTGCCGAACCACTGGTGCGCCAGCTCGTGCGCGGTGACCACGACCAGATCGTGGCCGCCGACCAGCACGCCGTGTTCGTAGGTGATGAGGCCGGGGTTCTCCATCGCGCCGAAGAACTGCGGCACCGCGACCAGATCGAGCTTGGCGACCGGCAGCGGCGCATCGACGTAGGCCTCGAGCGCGTCGACGATCCGCGGCAGCTCGCGGAGCGCGCGGCCGACCCGCACGCCGTCGCCGGCGGCGACCGCGATCCGCGCCGGGATCCCGCGGCGGCCGACCGCGCCGGCGTCGACCAGCTCGAACGGGCCGACCGCGACCGCGATCAGGTAGCTCGGCAGCGCCGCGATCTCGGCGAACCGGACCTCGCGCCGGCCACCGGGCAACGCGCGCTCGGTGAGGCTCGGCGCGTTGCCGAGCGCGACCTGGCCACGCGGCACGATCGCGGTCACCCGCCACGCCGGCTTCCAGCGCGGCTCGTCGAAGCACGGCACGATCTTGCGCGCGAACACCGACTCGGCCTGCGAGTACAGGTACCAGCGCCCGCCGGTGCGCTCGCGGAACAGCCCCTCCTCGTCCTTGCCGTAGCGCCGGCTCTGATCGCTGACCTGGCCGGTGTAGTCGATCGTCAGCACCACGGTGCCCGGATCGATCGCGCGCGGCAGCGCGAACCCGCGCAGCTGCAAGGCCGGATCGCCGGCGAGCACCGTGACCGGCTCGACCCGGCCGCCGATCGTCAGCGTGGCGCGCGCGATCTCGAGCTCGGCCGCGTGCAGCCACAGCGTGCGCGTGGCGGACGCGGTCACCGCGATCGCGATCGCCACGTGCCCCGCGAACGTCGCACGATCGGGGTCGAGCTCGAGCGTCAGGTCGTACGAGATCGGGGCGGCAGCGTCGCCGAGCCGGCCGGAGGGTTTCGACGGCCCCGGCGCCCCCGACGGTGCGCCACGCACGGGACCCTCGGCCTCCGGGGCGCTCGCCGCCGCCTCGGGCCGGCCGCACCCGGCGACCAGGGCACAGATCGCGATCGCACGCACGGCCTTCAGTGTGCGCGCACCCGGCGGCCGGCGCCACGCCTCGTGCAGCACGGTCGACGATCGCGGTGCGCGGTGGTGCCGGGG
>DATBBB010000127.1:0-2585 GCA_036271215.1 Kofleriaceae bacterium
ATCGTCGGCCTCCTCGGCGGCCTTCTTCAGCTGGGGGTAGCCCTCGAGCTGCTTGTTCTTCGCCTGGATCTGGCTCTGCAGCTGGCGGTTGGCATCGCTCAGCTCGCCCAGCCGCGACCGCTTGGGCCGATCGACCAGCGCGGCGACCAGCACGGCGACCGCGGCCAGCCCGGCGAGCCCCATCACCATCGGCCGGGTCGCCTCGTTGGTCGCGGCCGGCCGGATCCGCGGCCGCCGGGCCGGCAGCAGGTTGATCCTGATCATGACTTGTCCCCCGCGACCCGCATCGACAACCCGACGCCGATCAGCGCCTCGGGCGAGTGCGCGCCCAGGTACGTGCGGTCGAGCGAGCTATCGATCTCGACCCGGCGCCACGCGTCGGCGACCTCGAGCGGCAGCCGCGACCGGCGCTCGATCGCGCGGTGCAGCGAGCCGACCTTGGAGCTGCCGCCGGCGAGCACGATCCGCGTGACGTTGGCGTCCGCCGTGGTCGCCAGGAAGAAGTCGAGCGAGCGCTGGAACTCGCCCGCCATGACCTCGGACACGCCGTCCATCACGCGCAGGACCTCCTGCGGCACCACGCCGTCCTCGGTCTGGTTGCCGCCGACCTTGTAGGCCTCGGCCTCGTCGGCGGCGATCGCGAGCTGCTTCTGGATCTCCTCGGTGAACGCGTTGCCGCCGATCGTGACGTCGCGGGTGAACAGCGACACCCCGCTGCGCACGATGTTGATGTTGGAGATCGCCGCGCCGATGTTGATCAGCACGATCGTCTCGCGCGGATCGAGCGGGTAGTTGACCTCGAACCCGTTCTGGCTCGCGAACGCGGCCACGTCGACGATCTGCGGCGACAGGCCGGCGTCGCGCACGACCTGGACGTAGTCCGACACGACCTCCTTCTTGGCGGCGACCAGCAACAGCTCGGTCTGGCCGCTGGCGTTCGCAGGGTTGGTGACGTGGTAGTCGATCTCGACGTCGTCGCGGCCGAACGGGATGTGGTGCTCGGCCTCGTTGCGGATGTTGGCCGCCAGCTGGTCCGCGGTCATCTGCGGCACCGCGATCTTCTTGATGATCACCGAGTGGCCGGCGATCGCGATCGCGACCTCCTTCTGCTTGAGCTTGAGCCGGCCCCACAGCTGGCGCACCGCCTGGGTCACCGCGCCCTGATCCATGATCGTGCCGTCGACGATGGTCTGCGGCAGCAGCGGCTGCATGCCGAACGCCTGCAACGCCCAGCCGGCACCCTTTTTACGCAGCTGCACCGCCTTGACGCTGCTGGAGCCGATATCGAGGCCGATGCACTGTTTCGCCATGGAACCTTCATTTGCGTCCCGGCGGCCGGGAAGCGGTGCATATATCGTAGGGTGATCCGGGCCGATCTCCAAAAACCGTGTGGCGGCCCGGCCGGTGGCTCCTGGTAGGGGATCAACTGATCCCGTACTCCTTCATCTTGTAGAGCAGCGCGCGGTGGCTGATCTCCAACAGCTTCGCGGCGTTGGTGCGGTTGCCCTGGGTGGCGTCCAGCGCGCGGCGGATCAGGTCCTGCTCGATCTCCCGGGTCGCCTTCTTGATCGATAGCGCCTCCGGCGGAGCCGGAACCGGCGGTGCGGCACGGACGTTCAGCACCGAGCTCAGGTAGCCGGCGTCGATCACCCGGGCGCCGTGTCCGGTGGCCGGACCATCGGCGAGCACGACCGCGCGCTCGATCGTGTTCTCGAGCTCGCGCACGTTGCCCGGCCACGGCTGGCGGACGAGGAGCTCGACCGCGCCATCGGCGAGCTCGACCGCGCCGAGCTGGTGGCGGGCGGCGTGGCGCTGGGCGAACAACCGCGCGAGCTGCGGGATGTCCTCGGCGCGCTCGCGCAGCGGCGGGATCGCGATCGGCAGGACGTGGAGCCGGTAGTACAGGTCCTCGCGGAACCGGCCGTCGCGGGCGTCCGCGGCGAGGTCGCGCAGGGTCGCGGCGATCAGCCGGACGTCGACCACGACCGCGTCGGTGTCGCCGATCCGGCGGAGCTCGCCGTCCTGCAGCACGCGCAACAGCTTGGCCTGCAGCGCGAGCGGCAGCTCGCCGATCTCGTCGAGGAACAGGGTGCCGCCGTCGGCGTCCTCGAACAGCCCGCGCTTGTCGCGCACCGCATCGGTGAACGCGCCGCGGCGGTGGCCGAACAGCTCGGACTCGAGCAGCGCCTCCGGGATCGCCGCGCAGTTGACCGCGACGAACCGCCGGCCGCGCCGCGGCGACGCGTCGTGGATCGCGCGCGCGACCAGCTCCTTGCCGGTCCCGCTCTCGCCGAGCACCAGCACGGTCGACCGGGTCGCCGCCACGCGCTCGATCGTCTGGCGCAGCTCGCGCATCACCAGGCCGTCGCCGATCAAGGACGCCGGCGCCACCGCCGCCACCCGCCGCGGCAGGGTCGCGACGTGGCGCAGCGCGAGCGCCAGCGCCAGCTCGTCGACCGGCTCGGCGACCACGTCGTCGACCCCGGCCTCGAGCAGCGCCTGGGCCTGCGCCAGATCGCGCGGCCGGACCACGGCGATCACCGGCGGCACGCGCTCGGCGGCGCCGCAGCGCACCAGCTCCACTG
>DATBBB010000128.1:0-4471 GCA_036271215.1 Kofleriaceae bacterium
CCGGCGTGCTGTCGATCCTCTACATGATCTCGTACCTCGCGATGGGCGTGCCGGCGGTGCTCGGCGGCCTGCGCTGCGTCTACGGCGGTGGCGTGGTCGCGACCGCGCACGAGTACGGGCTCGCCGTGATGGCGCTCGCCGCGCTCGCTCTGGTCGGCGCGGTGCTGCGCCGCGCGGACGCCGCGGCCCCGGTGGTGGCGCCGATCGCCGCGCGGTGAGCGGACCGGCGGCGTCGTTGTCAGCGCTTCGGGGCCAGCGCGACGTCGACCACGGCGGCGGCATACGCGGACGCCGCGGCCTCGCAGGCGTCGAGCGTGCCGGTCAGCCAGGCGCACGCGAAGTTGGTCTCGGTCGGCGGCGGGGTGATGCGGACCGCGCGGACGTCGGCAGCCTTGAGCGCGGCGTCGAGGCCGATCGTCGCCTCGAGCGGCGGCGCGACCAGGTACGCCATCGCCGCCCCGGCGGGCAGCCCGGCCTCGCGCGACAGGTAGTCGCCGAGCGAGCTGATCACGTGGGGGAACACGGTGATCGTGCGCTTGCCGTCGGCGTCGTAGAAGCACGCGTCGTGCGCCAGGCAGGCGAGCAGCGCGGCCAGCCCGTGCTCGATCGCCTCGGGCTCGGCGGCGGCGATCACCCCGAGGATCTCGCCGGACAGCCGGCCGCTGGCGTGCGCGGCGCCGGCGTAGAAGCTTTTGGCGAAGATCACGTCGACCTCGGCGTGCTTGGTCGCCTCGTCGAGCGCGACGTACATGGCGTCGTCCTGGTCGCAGGTCACCAGGCCCAGCGCGGTGTGGCGCGCCGGATCGCCGCCGTACGCCGCGACCAGCGCCGGGTCGGCGTACGGCAGCCGGCGCACCGACAGCACCGAGGGTGGGATCGGCTCGAGGATCATCCGCCCACCAGGCGCTGCCGGACCTGCGGCGCGCGATAGCCCCGGCCGCCCGCGACCTCGCCGAGCCGGCCGAGGTCGAGCGTCACGCCGCTGGTGCGCTGCTCGATCATCGCCGCCGCGAGCGCCGCGAGCCGCGCCGCGGCCTCGTCGGGCGGGGTGCCGCGGGCGTGGATGTTCGAGATCATGTTGCGGTCGCCGTCGGTCTTGCCGAGCTTCGGATCGTACACCACGTACGCCGACAGCCCGTCGCCGGTGCCGAGCCCCGGCCGCTCGCCGAGCAGGATCATCGCGACCTTGGCGCCGGTCTCCTGGCCGATCTCGTCCTCGAGCCAGACCCGGGCGAACCGCGCCGCTACCGGCGTGCCGACCCCAAGGCCGCGCGCGCCGCACGCCCGCGCCACCGCGTCGTGCAGCTGCTTGCCGGTCGCCATGCACGCCACCGCCGACAACCCGTCGGCGACGATCAGCTGGACGTCGACGCCCTTGGTGCATCGCGCGCGGAGCTCGGCAAGCGCGGCATCCGACAGCCGGCGCCCGAGATCGGGCCGCAGCAGGAACTCGCGGTGCGACGCCACCCGCGTGGTCAGCCCGACGAACCCGTTCGCCGCCGCCCAGCCGTCGGGCAGCTCGGCGCCGACCGCGGCGTGCGCCACCGCGAGCTCGGCCTGGAACTGCAGCACCACGTCGGTCGCGTAGCGCGTGCCGACGTGGCCGATCCCGAGCAGCGCCGTGGTGTGGCGCGCGGCCTCGGCGGCGAACGCCGAGCGCTCCGGCCTGGGCGAGTACACCCGCGCCGGCGGCGGCGGGATCGCGGGCACCGGGGGCGGCGCCGGCTGCGGATCGCTGGCGCCGAGCTGGGCGCGCAGCGCGGTCATCAGCTGGCGGGTCCGGCTCACCGGCCTAGCTCACCACGCAGGCCGCCGCGCATGCAACCCCGCCGCCGCCCACGACCCAGAGAAATCCCGAGCGAGCTCCCAGGTCGCGCCGGTCACCGCACGGCCGCGACGTCGCCGAACCGGGGGCCCGGTGCGTCGTCGCGCCAGATGCCGCGGGCGTCGAGCCAGGCGTCGAACTCGGGGGTCGGCCGCTTGCCGAGCAGCCGGCGCAGGGTCGGGATGTCGTGGTAGCTCGTCGACTGGTAGTTCAGCATGATGTCGTCGCCGACCGGCAGCGACATCAGATATGTGCAGCCGGCGGCGCCGAGCAGGACCTTGAGGCTCTCGAGCTCGTCCTGCGTCATCCGCGCATGGTAGGTGAAGCACGCATCGCACCCCATCGGCAGCCCGAGCAGCTTGCCCATGAAGTGATCCTCGAGCGCGGCGCGCGAGATCTGCGGTCCGTCCTCGAGGTACTCGGGGCCGATGAAGCCGACCACGGTGTTGACCAGGAACGGCTTGTAGCGCCGGGCCAGGCCGTACGCGCGCGCCTCGATCGTCACCTGGTCGGCGCCGTGGTGCGCCGCCGACGACAGCGCCGAGCCCTGGCCGGTCTCGAAGTACATCCGGTTGGGCCCGCGCGTCGTGCCGCGCTCCTTCATCAGCGCCCACGCATCGTCGAGCAGCGGCCCCGAGATCCCGAACGCGGTGTTCGCGGCCTCGGTCCCGGCGAGCGACTGGAACATCAGGTCCATCGGGCAGCCGAGCGCGAGCGCCTTCATCTGCACCGTGACGTGCGACAGCACGCAGTGCTGGGTCGGCACCTCGTTGCGGCGCAGCAGGTCATCGATCACGCGCAGGATCTCGGCGGTCGACGCCGCGGTGTCGGTCGCCGGGTTGATGCCGATCACCGCGTCGCCGCAGCCGTACGCCAGGCCCTCGCGCGCCGACGCCAGGATGCCCTCGACGTCGTCGGTCGGGTGGTTCGGCTGGCAGCGCGACGACAGCCGGCCCGGCAGGCCGAGCGTGTTGTTGGCCCGCACGACGACCTGGCACTTCGCGCCCACCGTCATCAGGTCGAAGCTCGACATCAGCTTGCACGCCGCCGCCGCCATCTCGGGCGTCAGCCCGGGCGCGATCGCCCGCAACGTGGGGCCCGTGGTCTCGATGTCGAGCAGCCACTCGCGGAACTGGCCGACCGTCAGGTGACCGATCGCGGCGAACGCCTGGGCGTCGAGCTCGTCCTCGGCGTAGCGGGTCAGCGCGTCCTGCTCGTACGGCACGACCGGGTGCTCGCGCAGCTCGCGCAGGGTCAGATCGGCCAGCACCGCCCGCGCCGCGACCCGCTCGACCGCGTCGCGCGCCGCGATCCCGGCGAGGTCGTCACCGCTCTTGGGCGGGTTGGCCTTGGCGAGCACGTCCTTGACCGACGCGAACGTGTAGCGCACCCCGCGGATCGTCGAACCCAGCTGCACCGCCGCACAGCATACAAACAAAACACCGCCCGTGACGTCGGATCCATGGATCCTCGATCGCGGGCGGTGGGGCGTAAGCGAACGACAGGCGAAACGGGGCGTAAGCGAGCTAGGTTAGGGGTCGGGAAGGGTCAGTGTTGCAGGCGCGGGCGCGCGCGGTGGCGGAACGGCACGCGCTCGTCGAGCGTGATGCATGCATCCCTGGCGTAGAACGGGTCGGTCACGCCGTCGATCGGGGGTGTCTGGAGGGGATCATCGGCATGCCCGGAATCCTGATCATCCCGATCATCGCGGGCATCGCGGGTCGGCCGATCATCGCGGGTCGGCCGATCATCGCGGGTCTCGACGCGGGTCTCGAGCGCTTGCAACTCGGGCTCGCGCGACGGCTGGTCGGCGCGGACCAGCGCTGGCTTGATCCCGACGTGGTGGGTCTGCACCAGGGTCCAGCCGAGCGAGCCGGCGACCACCATCGAGACCCAGGCGACCACGCCCACCGCCAGCGGGATCGTCGCGTCGAACACGTACTCGCCGTCGATCATCACGCGATGAGTCCAGCCGCGGTACAGCAGCACCGCGGTCACCACGAACAGCCCGGTCGCCAGCAGGTTGAACCCGGCGTGGCGCATCCCGGTCGCCCGCGCGCGCGACTGCTTGGGCAGCGCGAACAGGTCGATCGCGCCCGGCACCACCGCGAGCACCGCGGTGATGATGCCGGCGACGTTGGCGACCAGCGCCACCCGGTACCAGAACGCCTCCAGCGTGCCGATATAGGCGAGCAGCATTGCCACCGTTGCCGTGTAAAACGCGATCGGGAACGCCACGATCATCGGATGGATCGGATGTCCCGCGATCCGTGCTTTGCTATGCATGGTTCCCGTTATGTGCATCGCGTGTGCCGGTGCAACCGCTTGTTTCAACGCGGGCTGCCCCCGAGGAATGCTGTGCGCGGCCCGGGCGCCGAGCGCCGGCGCATCGGTCGATCGAGCCTGGCCCCTTCACCTCGCACGGCGTGCGTAAACCCACAGGGGATCGTTCGTTCAGGCTGCCCGAGGTGCTACAACTCGCGCCCATGGCTCAGACGAAGATCAAGGTGAAGAATCCGATCGTCGAGATGGACGGCGACGAGATGACCCGCATCATCTGGTCCTTCATCAAGGACAAGCTGATCCTCCCGTACCTCGACGTCGACATCAAATACTTCGACCTCGGCATCGAGCACCGCGACCAGA
>DATBBB010000129.1:0-5414 GCA_036271215.1 Kofleriaceae bacterium
CGGGTAAGCCGATCGTGACAGCGTGAATGGGTGACGACAGCAACTCGATCAGCATGACGAATCGGTTCGTGAGAGATACGTGCAGCCGCGCGGCGCAGAAGAGCGGGAGTTGTGGGCACGAGCTTTCGGGTTCGCGGAGCAACACGGTTCTCTGCCATCGATCTGAAGTCTCTATCCACACCGATCTCGGAGATCGAGATGAGCTCGCGGAACCGGGTACCGTCACGGTCTATAATTGCTTGTTCGAGGATCAGGCGAACATTGCTCCACTGCCGTGTGCCGCGCCTGCCACAGACGGTGCAGACACGAACGCATAGGTGCCGCCGGTCAGAGGTGGGTCGGCGCGCCGCCGAACCGGCGGATCAGCGCGAGCTCGCGGCGGCGCTGGGCATAGCCGGCGGGCGGCTCGGTCGGCCACGCCGCGAACAGGCTGGCGAGGATCGAGTCGAGGTAGACGTCGAGCGGTGGATGCTCGAAGCCGAGCTCGGCGATCGCGCGCGCCGGATCGAGCTGGGACATCCAGCGGCTCGAGAACGGCGAGGCGTCGCGGACCGAGATCCCGGCGTCCTCGAGCGTCTCCTCCGGCAACTCGACGATCTCGGCCGCGGCGCCGATCTGGCGGGCGATCCGCTGGATCAGCGCGCGCACCGTGAGCTGCTCGGGCTGCGCGAGGTTGAACGCGTCGCCCGGCGGCGGCGGTGCCTCGACCAGCCGGGTCAGGGTCCGGATCACGGCGCCGCTATAGATGTGGCGGGCGATCGCGCCGGCGCGCGGCACGAGCAGCGCGTTGTCATCGAGCAGCCGCCACACGTAGCCCTCGACGCGGCGCTTGTGGTCGCGCTCGCCGTTGACCATCGGGAGCCGCAGCCGGGTCGACGGCAGCTGCGGAGCCGCCGCGAGGACGTCCTCGGCGCCGCGCTTGCCGATGCCGTAGGCCCAGTCCTCGTGATCGGCGGGCGTCGGCGGCGCGGCCATCGTGGGCCCGGCGTAGTCGACCTCGCGCGCCGGCGTCGGGCAGCCCTCGCGGACCAGGTAGACCTGGCCGCTCGACAGGAAGAAGTAGTGGCCGACCCGGCCGGCGAGCACGCGGACCGCGCGGGCGGCGTCGCCGGCGGTGAACCCGGCGAAGTCGATCGCGGCGTCGAACGTGCGGCCGGTGAGCGCCTGATCGAATGCATCGGTCGAGCGATCGGCGCGGATCCGCTTGACCCGGTCGCCGAACGGATCGGCGAGGTTGCCGCGGTTGACCAGCGTGATCCGATGGCCGCGGCACAGCAGCCGCCACACCAGGCCCAGGCCCAGGAAGCGATTGCCGCCGATCACGAGGAGGTTCATGGCGTCACCGTAGTACACCGCGTGTGATCGAGCGCGGCCAAACCCGCACCAGCGCCGCGTAGAATCCGACTCAGGGCGATCGATCGTGTAGTGGGTTCTCGTCCGTTGATCCTGGCCTGTTGATCCCGCTCAGGCCCGCTCAGGCCCGCTCAGGCCCGCTCAGGCCTGCTCAGTGGATCTCGCGCAATCGATCGAGGGCAGCGCGGAGGGCGAGGCGCAGCGCGGCGGGCTGCTCGAGCGTCGGATCGTGGCCGCTGGCGGCGATCAGCTCGAGCGGGACCGGCAGCGCACGGGCGATCGCGACGAACTTGGCGTCCTCGGCGCCCGCGATCAGCGCGACCCGGCCGTCGATGGCGGCGCGGTAGTCGGGCATCTCGGCGAGCCCCATGGTCTCGAGGCTGCGCGCGAGCTGCTCGGGATCGAGCGCGCGCCGGCGATCGTGGCGGGCGGCGCGCCGGTCGGCGGGCGCGCGGGCCTGGCTGGCGAACAGCGGCTGGGCCTGCCAGGCGTCGAGGAACGCGGCGGTGCCCCGGCGGCGCAGCAGCTCGGCCCACGTCGCGTCGCCGGCGCGGCGGGCCGGGCGCTCGGCGTCGGGGATGCCGGGGTTGACGCTGATCAGGATGCCGCGCGGGACGTGGCCCGCGGCGACCAGGCCGAGCGCGACGCGGGCGCCGAGCGAGTAGCCGATCGCGACGTCGCAGCGGCCGATCCGCGCGGCGATCGCGGCGAGGTTTTCGTCCCAGCTCGGCGCGACAGGGCCGCCGCCCAGGTGTCCGGGCAGCGCGATGTGATCGATCGCGATCGCGATCTCGTTCGCGAGGCCGAGCCCCGGGTCGGGGGCGCCGCCGGCGGCATCATCATGGCGACCGGCGGCGTTGCCGACCACGTCATCCCAGTTGGCTGGATCGCCGGTGAAGCCGTGCAAGAGGACACCACGCACGCCCTCACGGTAGCGCGCCGTCGTGCGGCCGGTCATCGCGCCGTGTGCGCCAGATGTTTCGATCGACGTTCGATCGAGGTTCGGCTCCGAGTATTTCGGGTACGTGTGGGTGAGCCACGCATGACCCGCGCGGCCAGCGGTGTTACCGCTTCATCATGGCCGACACGCCCCCGTTCGGGATCCGGTTCAAGTACCGGCCGCCCGACGACCCCGATGACCAGGTCGGGCTCCCCGAGCTCGAGCGGTCGCCGGCGGCCGGCGCGCCGGTCCGGCACGATCGGATCGCGATCTACCAGCAGGCGCTCGCGCTCACGTCGCGGATCTACCAGGTGATCGAGCTGGCCGAGGGCGAGCGCTACTACCTGCGCGATCAGCTCGACCGCAAGTCGGCGATCATCCCGCAGCTGATCGCGCAGGGGCTCGCGACCTTCGACATGGCGGCGCGGCGGGCGCTGTATCAGCGCGCGCGCGAGGCGACGACCGACTGCGCGGCGATCCTCGACATCCTCGCCGACCGCGGCACCGTGGAGCCCGAGGCGCTCGCGCCGGCGCAGGCCCTGGCGCTGCTCGTGCTCGAGCAGCTGATCCCGTTGACCGTGCCACCGCCGCGCACGTGGTGAGCGATGGGCGCCTCGCGTCAGCGCAGCGAGTCCCAGAACGCGCAGTGGTGGTCGGCGGCGAAGCTGGTCTCGGGCTGCGGCGCCGGCGGTACGAGCGACTGGAACGTGTCGGCGAACGCCGGCCACGCGGGCGTGCGGTGCGAGCCCGGCGCGCCGGTGCGCGCGAACGTGGTCCAGTAATCGATCATCGCGCGCGACAGCTGCTGCTGTGAGGCGTCGAGCGCGGGCGCCGGCACGGCGACCGGCAGGGTGAACAGGTACTGGATCTCCGACGCGTGGGCGGCGCCGTACGGGAAGCTGACCGGCGGCAGGAACCGCTGGGGCGCGCGGCTGTCGTTGAACTCGTACGCGAAGGTCGGCACGAAGTGCGCCAGCTGCTGCGCCGCGAACCGCGCGTTGCACACGAAGATCCCGTCGCTGCCGAGCGCGCCGAGCGCGAGATCGGGGCTCGCGAAGCTCGCGAGCGGGTATTGCGCGACGAACACCGGCACGAGCTCGGCCGGGATGCCGAGCGTGGCCGCGATCGCCGCGGGGTAGGTCGCGGCGGTCGTCGGGCCGGCCTGGAGCTCGCTGATCGCCACGAACAGCCGCCACTCGTCGTGGTTCGTGCCCTCGATCACCGGGACCCGGTTGAACTGGCCGCTCGCGAGCGCGTCGCCGATCGACTGCGAGAGCACCTTGTGATCGACGACCGGGGTCGCGCCGCCGGTGCCGTTCGCCTGGTGGGCGAGGATCTGGGCGACCGGCAGGCCGCGCAGGCACGCGGCGGTCTGATCGGCGCAGCCCGCGGCAGCGGCGAACGCAGCGCCGGCCAGCTCGCCGGTCGCGAGGTCGGGCTGGGTCAGCTCGTACGCGCCGCTCTCGACGATCGCGCGCTGGAACAGGCCGTGCGCGCCGGGCGACGCGAGCTGGCTGTGGACGCTGAGCCCGCCGGCCGACTCGCCGAAGATCGTCACGCGGGTCGGGTCGCCGCCGAACAGCAGGATGTTGTGCTGGACCCAGCGCAGCGCGGCCTGCTGATCCATCAGGCCGTAGTTGCCGGACGCGTGGTCGGGCGACTCGGCGGTCAGCGCCGGGTGCGCGGTGAACCCGAGCGCGCCGAGCCGGTAGTTGATCGTCACGACTGTGACGTCGCCTTGCTCGACCGACCGGCTGGCGTCGTAGTCGTCGCTCTCGCCGGAGATCAGCGCGCCGCCGTGGATCCACACCATCACCGGGTGCAGGCCGAGATCGCGCGGTGTGTAGAC
The DNA here is from genome assembly GCA_036271215.1 of Kofleriaceae bacterium. Taxonomy (GTDB): domain Bacteria; phylum Myxococcota_A; class Polyangia; order Haliangiales; family Haliangiaceae; genus JABFXX01. The sequence continues at coordinate 4,143 of DATBBB010000129.1, forward strand.
GTTGAGGAACAGGCAGTCCTCGGTCTCGCTCGCCCGGCCGAACGGTCCGGCGATCTGCGGGCAGTGCGGCGCGAGCTGGGTCGCGTCGCGCACGGCGGCCCACGGCGAATGGCGCTGCGGGGGCCGCCAGCGCAGATCGCCGACCGGCGCGGCGGCGTACGGGATGCCGAGGAACGTGCGCATCGCGGCGGTCTCGCTGCCGCGGACCAGGCCGTCCTCGGTCAGCGCGAAGGCAGCGTGGTCGGCCGCCGCGGTGAGCGCGCTGTCACTGATGTCACCGATCTCGGTGGAGGCGCCGGTGGGGGCACCGTCCGGGTCGGTGACGCAGCTCGCGCACAGGCCGGCGAGCAGCGCGGCCGCGCACGCCGAAAACGTGGTTCGGGATCGAAGCATGGGGTCCTCCTGCGTTAGGTGCCGCGGAGCATGCCCCGGATCGCGATCGAGGAGCGTTTGGTTCCCTGATCTCGCCACCGGCTCTCGCGCTGGTTGGACCACAGCGGCTCATTCGAGCCGGCCACCGCCGAGCTTGCCGGCGCGCTGGTACTCGAGCGCCACCGCACGGTGCAGGTGGCCGTCGGTGACCGCGCCGCCGTCGCTCGCGGCGAGGTACGCGGCGCGCAGGCACGCGTTGCGGATGTAGCCGCCGGACAGCGCGTGCTTGTGGGCGAGCGCGGCGAGCTCGAGCGCCCCGGCCACGGGCACGCTGGGCGGCAGGTGAGCGCGCCACAGGCGCTCGCGGTCGAGCTCGTCGGGGAACGGGAACTGGACGTGGACCGACATCCGGCGCTTGAACGCCGCGTCGATCGCGGTGCCGGCGTTGGTGGTCAGCACGGCGATGCCGGTGAAGCTATCGAGCCGCTGCAGCAGGTAGTTGGTCTCGAGGTTCGCGTTGCGGTCGTTGCTCGACGTCACCTGGGTGCGCTTGCCGAACAGCGAGTCGGCTTCGTCGAACAGCAGCACGATCTCACCTTGCTCGGCGGCGTCGAACACCGCGGCGAGGTTCTTCTCGGTCTCGCCGATCCACTTGGACACGACCTTGGACAGATCGACCCGCCACAGCTCGTAGCCGAGCGCGCGGGCGATCACGCCGGCGGCCATGGTCTTGCCGGTGCCGGGGCCGCCCTGGAACAGCGCGGTGACGCCCTGCGCAGTGGCGGCGGCGCGCTCCATGCCCCAGCTCTCGAGCACGAGCCGGCGGTGGCGGACCCGCGCGCACACTTCGCGCAGCGCGTCGGCGATGTCGTCGGGCACCACCAGCTCGTCCCACCGGGC
>DATBBB010000130.1:0-30974 GCA_036271215.1 Kofleriaceae bacterium
CGATCAGTGCATGCTGGTCGAGCTCAACTCGCCCAACGCGCCGGCGACGTTTGTCCACCAGAGCATCTGGAGCAACATGCGGTTCGGCGAGATGTCGACCCTGGCGCACGAGGCGCTGATCGACGCGCGCCACCTGCCGACCACGCCGGGCCAGCTCTACCAGGACATCTACTTCGTGGCGGTGCCGCGCAACATGCCGCAGAGCTTGCCGGCGACCAGCACCAGCGTGCAGCTGGCGCAGAACGCCGCGCTGAACCTCGCGCTCCACGTCGCGCAGCCCTACCTCGACGACCTGGACCGCAACCCGCAGATCCCGATCAAGGTCGCCAGGCGCGCGCCGTTTGCGACCATCGGGATCGGCAAGGGCGGCGATGGCGATCCGCGAATCCAGCAGATCCTGCGCGCCCGCGCGGTCATGTCCGACGCCGACGTGGCGCGGGTCGACGGCCTGCTCACCGTCGCGGTCAGCCAGTCGCAGGACGCCAAGCCCAGCGCCGCGCTGGTCCACGCCGCGGTCGGCGCCGTGGGCTCGTCGACCGCCGCCGAGCTCGTGCCGACGCTCGACATCTATCCGTACTACCAGGCGCTCGGCAAGGGCCGCGCCTACCTGCCGATGACGTCGTTCTCGCTGTTCCTCAGCCACGAGAACACGCTGTCGGGTATCCGCTACCAGATCGACGGCGCGGACCAGGTCGGCGCGAACATCTATCACATGCAGATTCCGGTCGGCTTCGCGCGCAAGCTCCAGGTTCGCGCGCAGGCGATCACGAGCGGCGAGGCCGCACTGCCGCCCGGCATGCCGAAGTGGCCGTGCACCGGTGGCTGCGCCGCGTGCGGCGGCGGCAACCGCAACTGCGGGCTGGTGTCGCTGGTCGGCAATGGCATCCCGGCGGTGATCGCCGGCGTGCTGGTGGTGCGGCGCCGGCGCAGGAAGCCGGCGCCCGCGAATGGCGCCAAGGCTGCGCCGCCGGCGGCGCGCTGAACCCGGCTGTCACCCGGCTGTCACCTGACCCGTCCGTTCCGACGGAGATGACAATTTTGTGCTGCGTGCGTTTCGCACATGACGCGACCCCACATGCCGCGGAATAAGGCAGCCTCAGGCCCGTGTGACCAAGTCATGACGGCGAAAGTCCTGCGCGGACGCGGAGGCCGCGCGATGTTGTCAGGATGCAGGTCGGATCCGCCAAGTTAGGGACGCTCCGGTTGGAGCTCGCGGAGGCAGGTCTGTTCGATCACCGCGAGCTTCGCAGCTGGGCCAAGCTCGGCGTGCTGGTCGGCGCCAGCGCCGCCGGCCTCGCCGCGATCGCGATGGTCGGCCCGTGGCTCGCGCTGCCGGTCGTGCCGGTGCTCTCGGTGCTGTTCACCGCGATCGCGATGTTCGGCCACGAAGGCAGCCACCGCAGCTTCTCGGCATCGCCGGTGCGCAACGCCGTGGTGATGTACTTCGCGTTCCCGCTGTTCGGCGGGCTCAGCACGCTGTACTGGCGCGACAAGCACGACCGCCTGCACCACGGCCACCCCAACGTCGAGGGCGTCGACCCCGACATCAAGCCGTTCCCGTTCGTGTCGTCGCGCGGCGATCACGAGCAGTCGAGTCCCAGGCTGCGGTGGTTCCAGCGCAACCTGCAGCGCTGGGCGTTCTGGCCGATGGCCACGCTGATGACCACCGGGATGCGGCGGTCGTCGCTGCTCCACGTGATGGCCTATCCGGCGCGCCACGGCCGCGATCGCGCGTGGTGGATCGACGTCGGCTGCCTGGCGCTGCACTACACCGCATGGCTGGTCGTGCCGTCGCTGGTGTGGGGCCCGCTGATCACGTTCGGGCTGTACGCGGCGGTGTGGGCCGGCGTCGGGGTGTGCCTCGCGCTGGTGTTCGCGCCGGCGCACATGGGGCTGCCGGTGATCCGCGGCCAGGCCCACGACTGGATCCACCAGCTCGAGACCACGCGCGACCTCGAGATGCCGCGCACGATCGGGTTCTTCTTCATCGGCCTCGACTATCAGGTCGAGCATCACCTGTTCCCCAAGATCCCGCACCAGAACCTGCCGCGGGCGGCCGCGATCACCGCCGCGTGGTGCGAGCTCCACGGCATCCCGCACCAGCGCATGCCGTACCTCGATGCGCTCGGCGACGCCGCCCGGTTCATGGCCACGGCGTGGGAGCGCGACGCGGCCGACCCGCTCGACGTCCGCGCCGGCCTCGTCGGCACCAGCCTCGCCGCGTAACGGCGCTGGGCCCCTGGCCCGGTAGCCGGACCGCCGGCCTGGCCTACCCGGGACGAGGTTGCTGCTCGATCTCCTGGGCGGGCGCCTGGGCGGGCGCCTGGGCGGGCGCCTGGGCGGGCGGGTGGTTCCGGCCGGCCCGGGCCTCGGCGGTATCGGGGACCCGCTCGTTGCGCCGGATCAGGATCGGGACCAGGTGCGTCGCGATCGTCGCGAACACGTTGTGCTCGGGCTCGAGCATCTTGCCGATGCCCTGCGCGGTGATCAGCGCGACGAACACCAGCATCATGTCGGTCAGCGGGCGGACGCGGTACTTGCGGCCGATCGCGAGCATCTCGGCGATCATCTCGCCGTACTCGAGCCTGGCGACCTGCTGGGCCCGGAACTTGGTGGCGAACACGGTGACCTCGTCGCGCAGCCTCGGCCAGTCGACGCCGTCGAGGTAGGTGTGGAACCGCCGCAGGTGATCGACCAGATCGTCGGGCGTGCCCATCGCGATGCACTTCGACATGTCGATGAACTGGATCAGCACGTCCTCGCCCAGCAGCTTGGCGAGCCCGGCATCGAAGATCACCAGGGTGTCGTCGTCGCGCACGACCATGTTGCCGGGGTGCAGATCGGCGTGCAGGAAGCCGTCGTCGAAGCACATCTGGAACATCGTCATCCGCACGATCTCGGCGACCTTGGCCTTGCGCGCGGCGGTCATCGACGCGGGTAGCTGGTCGATCTTGGTGCCGCGCACGAACTGCATGGTCAGCACGCGCTCGCCGCACAGATCCTCCATCACCTCGGGGAACGCGACCCCGGGACGGCCGGCAAAATTGTCGCGGAACCGCCGGTAGTTCGCGGCCTCGATCCGCAGATCGGTCTGGTCGCAGATCGCGTCGACGAAGTGGCGGGTGTGGCCGACCGGATCGTTGCCGCGCGCCGACGGCAGCAGCATGGCGAGCCGGGCGCCGCCGAGCAGGATCGCCTTGTCGCGCTCGACCTGGCGCCGGACCCCGGGGCGCAGGACCTTCACCGCGACCTCGCGGCCGTCGCGCAGCGTGGCGCGGTGGACCTGGGCCACGCTGGCGGCGGCGACCGGCGCCTGATCGAACGCGGTGAACACGTCGGCGAGCGGCTTGCCGAGCTCGGCCTCGACCGTGGCCTTGACCCGGCGGAACCCGAACGGCGGCAGGCGGTCCTGCAGCCGGCGCAGCTGGTCGATGATCTGGGGCGCGAACAGATCGGGCCGCGAGCTCATGACCTGGCCGAGCTTGATGAACGTCGCGCCCAGCGCGGTCATGGTCTGGCGCAGCAGAAAGCCGCGCAGGGTCGCCAGCGCGGTGACGCGCCGCGGTCCCCAGACCAACAACCAGATCCCGAGTCGCAGCAGCCCGTACACGAGCCCCGCCATCACCAGCACGAGGACCAACCAGAGCAGGTGGACGAAGTTTCCAGGCCAGCGGAGCACAGGCCGCGATGGTGACACACCGCCGGTGCGCCCGGGCACGCGTGAGCGTCACCGCGCGCAAGCCCGAACAAATTTCGCGCGGTTACGCTGGCCCTGGTCTTGCGGGGGGCGATGACATGAACACGTTCAAGGCTGATGTCGAGGAGATCCGTCGCCGCGCGATCGAGAAGATGGACGACGGCGCCGTCACGGCGTTCTACAAGGCCGACAAGACCAAGGTGATCGAGGTGCTCAACGAGGTGCTGGCCACCGAGACGGTGTGCACCCTGCGCTACCGCAACCACTACTTCATGGCCAAGGGCATCCACGCCTCCGGAGTGGAGGGCGAGTTCCTCGAGCACGCGAAAGAAGAGCAGGAGCACGCCGACCGGGTCGCCAAGCGGATCACCGAGCTGGGCGGGTCGCCGAACTTGAACCCCGAGGGACTGGCCACGCGCAGTCACGCGCAGTACGGCGAGGGCGAGCGGCTCGAGGACATGATCAAAGAAGACCTGATCGCCGAGCGGATCGCGGTCGCGACCTACTCCGAGATCGTGCGCTGGCTCGGGACGGATGACCCCACCACGCGCCGGATGATGGAGGAGCTGCTGGCCAAGGAAGAGGAGCACGCAGACGACATGGCGAAGCTGCTTTCGCGCGTCCGCAAGTGATACCGTTGGGCCTTCGCGGTCCCCGTGGAAGTACCGTCCGACGACGATATCTTGCTAGCGCTCGGCGAGGATCTCCCGGTGGGGATCTGGGTCGCGCGCGTCCCGGGCGGTGAGCTGATCTACGCCAACCGCACGTTCACCGAGGTGATGGGCATCCAGGCGCGCTACGACGCGCGGACCGGCGGTTACGCCGAGCCGTTCAACGTGTTCACGCGCGACGGCAAGCCGTACCCCGAGTTGAAGATGCCGTTCGTCCGGGCGCTGACCGAGCGCCGGGTCGCGATCGCCGACGACCTGACGATCCACCGCACGGACGGTCGCCAGCTCGACGTCCGGGCGGTCGCGCGGCCGGTCGGGAACCCGATCAGCCACATCGTGGTGTCGTTCTTCGACGTCAGCCGCGAGGTCGCGGCCGAGCGGTCCCGCGCCGAGTCCGAGCAGCAGCTGCGCCGGGCCCAGCGGCTCGAGGCGATCGGCTCTTTGGCGGGCGGCATCGCGCACGACTTCAATAACCTGATCTTCGGCATCAAGCTGCTCGCGGCCGATCTCGCGGCGACCCAGCAGGATGCCAAGGTCCGCGACGTGATGGCCCAGATCGACGAGATCACGGATCGCTCGGCGTCGCTGACCCGGTCGCTGCTCGGGTTCGCGCGGCGCAGCAAGCACCGCTCGATGTCGGTCAACCTCAATGACATCGTGACCTCGATGACCGAGCTGCTCGGCCGGACGCTGTCGGGGATCGAGCTGGCGTTCGAGCTCGAGGCGGCGGACCGCGGCACCGTGGTCGGCGATCAGTTGCAGCTCGAGCAGGTGGTGATGAACCTGGTGCTCAACGCGCGCGACGCGGTCCACACCCAGGGCCGGATCGTCGTGCGCACCGCGGACCGCATGCCCGATGATCCGGCCGCGCAGCGCCACGTCGTGCTCGAGATCCAGGACGACGGCGTCGGGATCTCCGACGAGATCCGCGAGCGGGTGTTCGAGCCGTACTTCACCGTACGCAACACCGGCGCGGAGACCGGCTCGGGCCTCGCCACGGTGTTCGGCATCGTCGAGTCGCACGCCGGCAAGGTCGAGATCGATACCGGCATCGACGGCACCGGGACGACGCTGCGCGTGGTGCTGCCGGCGGCGGCGCGGGCGGCGGCCCGGTCGCGGCTGACCGCGGCGGACCTGCCCAAGGGCGAGGGCCTGATCCTCGTGGTCGACGACGACACCATGGTGCGCAAGGTCGTGTCGGGCTCGCTGAGCTCGCTCGGCTACACCACGGTCGAGGCGATCAACGGCAGCGCCGCGATCGAGATCTATCGCCAGCGCCGGCACGAGATCCGCGCGGTCGTGCTCGACATGATGATGACCGGCATGGCGGGCCGCGCGACCTACCTGGGGCTGCGCGACATCGACCCCGGCGTCGCGGTGCTCCTGATGTCGGGCCACACGCTGAACGAGCAGGTCCAGGAGATCCTCGACCTCGGCGTGCGCAGCTTCGTGTCCAAGCCGTACTCGATCGCGCAGCTCGCCACGGCGATCGCCGAGCTGATCCGCGGCTGACCGGCCCGAGCGGATCGATAAACTCCATTTGCGGCGCTGGTGGCCCCGGCGCCGCGAACTGGCAGCGAATACGAGATTGATTGTTCCATCGCAGGGCGGATGGCGACGCTAGTGTCCTACTCCGCACGAAAACACACATTCTTGCTGCATCACTTTGCTGCGGCGAACCCGGGTTCCTCGAGACGTCACTTTTTCGAGCGAGCGTGTATTGTCGGTCACATCTCGCGACCTGTGTGGAGGATTGCATGTTGGGCCGAACCCTGGGGAACTATGCAGTGGTCAAGAAGCTCGGCGAAGGTGGCATGGGGGTGGTGTACCTCGCCCGCCACGCCACGCTGGGCCGACTGGCGGCCATCAAGGTGCTGCGTCCCGCGCTGTCGGCGGAGCAGGACATTGTCTCGCGGTTCTTCAACGAGGCGAAGGCGGTCACGGCGATCCGGCACGCGGGCATCGTCGAGGTCTATGACTTTGGCTTTCTCGAGGATCGCACCGCGTACATCATCATGGAGTATCTCGATGGCGAGAGCCTGGCGATGCGACTCCGCCGCGGCCGGCCGCCGATCTCCGGAACGCTGACGATCATCCGGGCCATTACCCGTGCGCTGCAGGCAGCCCACGAGCAGGGCATCGTGCATCGCGATCTGAAGCCGGACAACGTGTTCCTTGTCCCCGATTCGGACCTGCCGGGCGGGGAGCGCATCAAGCTGCTCGACTTCGGCATCGCCAAGCTGGCGCACGGCATGGGCGACGCCAGCCATACGACCACCGGCACGGTCATGGGAACCCCGACGTACATGTCCCCGGAGCAGTGCCGGGGCGCCGGATCGGTCGACCATCGCGCCGATCTCTACTCGCTCGGCTGTGTTGCCTACGAGATGCTGTGTGGCCAGCCGCCGTTCATCGCCGATGGTCCGGGCGACGTGATCGCGCGTCACCTGTACTTCGAGCCGGCGCCGCTGCGCTCGCACCGCAGCGAGATCGCGCCCGAGCTCGAGAACCTCGTGCTGCGCCTGCTCAAGAAGGAGCCGAAGGCGCGCCACGCCAGCGCGGCGGACGTCGTGCGTGCGCTCGATCAATGGATGAAGGCGACGCCGACCCAACCGCTCCCCGTCATCTCGCCGGTTCCGACCGAGCTCATGGCCACGCTGCCGCTGGTGAAGGACACGACGTTGAACGCCGCGGCCGCGTCGGCCGTGAGGCCCAAGAAGCCGCCGAGCCGGCCGCGCACCACGGTGCTCGCGGGCGTGGCGACGGCCGCGACGCTCGCGGTCCTGGCCATCGTGCTGCTGGTCATGCGCCGCGGACACGACGAGGAGCTGAGCACCAGCGCCACCGCGCAGGCGGGCGAGCCCAAGGTGACGGAGGGGGCCGCGGCTGCGCTGCCGCCGCCGGTCGCGCCGCCGCCGCGCGTCGAGCCGGCGAGCCCCGGCGTGCCGCATACCGAACCGGCGAGCCCCGGCGTGCCGCATGCCGAACCGGCGAGCCCCGGCGTGCCGCATGCCGAACTGATACCCCCAGCCGCGCCGCCTGCCGAGGCAGTGCACGCGCCAGGGGCGCCGGTACCGGCCCGGCCCACGCCCGCGGAGCCGCCTGGCGCTTCACCGCCGCCGCCCGTGTCGCCATCGCTCGCGTCGCCCACGCCCGTGTCTCCCACGCCGGCATCGCCCACGCCGGCGTCGCCCACGCGATCGCCGGCCGCGCTATCGCCATTGCCGGCGTTGCCCACACCATCGCCGGCCGCGCCACCAGCCGGCGCGCCACCAGCCGCCGTGCCACCAGCCGCCGCGCCACCGGCCGCCGCCCCGTCGTCCGCCGGGCCGTCCACTCCGACCGCGCCTCCGGCGACCACGAATCCAGCGAGCAGAGACGCGGTGGCGAGCGCTGATGCCGCGCCGAAGTCGGGCAAGCCGAGCAAGACCGTGCGATCGGGGAAGGGCCCCAAGCAGGGTGACCCCAAGCCCGGCACCGGCAGCAAGCCCACCGATACCGGTGGAGCGGACGCGCCGCTCGATAAATCGCAGTGCGAGCGATCTGCGTTCGCGCTCGTGCTCGATGCGACGAGCCCCACCGGTGCAGCCATCAACGGGGCCTGGACTCGGCTGCGGCGATGCAGCGGCGTGCTGACTCCGGCAGCGTACCAGGCCATTCAAGATGAGCTCCTCGCGAAGAGCTAGTGGATATCCGACCATGAAACGCGCACATACAGTCGCTGTGGTGATCGGCCTTGCGTGGCTCGGCGGATGCGTTGCGGAGACCACCTTCGTGCGGACCGAGGGCGCGGTCGCGGTGACGAGCGAGGTCGGCCGGCCAGGCTTCGAGGTTTCGGGCATGCAGGTGAATGTGGCGATGGCCTGTCGGGCCCCGGTCGAGGAGCGCTGGTGTCCGACGAGCGAGCCGCACTGTCAGGCAGCGCCGGTGGTCGCCACGACCGAGTCGGTCGCCTGTCCCAAGGACGTCGCGCTCGGCACGCTGTCCCTGCATACCCCGTGGGGCCAGACCTACGTCGGGATCCTGGTCGACGATGTGTTTCACGTCGACATCAACTGGCGCGATGTGAAGGGCGACCTACTGGCAGATCCCAACCTCGCGGCCCTACGCTCCAACTGGCTCGTGCAGGCTACCGACGGCAAGCCCAGGATCAACTACAGGATGGATCTGCTGGATAACGAGCTTCGCGATCTGCTGGCCGTGATCGCCAAGGCGACGGGTCGCGACTACCGGGAGGCACCCGCGGGGGAGCGCGCGCAGCTGACGGTCAGCGTCACGAGCCAGCCGGTGGCCAACCAGCGGGTCCATGTCGTGGTGATGGTGACCAACCGCGGGCCCTCGTCCGCCTACAGGGTCGTCGCACAGCTCGGCGGGGTGCCGGGGCTGAAGCCCACCAAGTTGCCGCTGGGCCGCATCGAGGTCGGCGGGACCGAGAAGACCGGGGCCGAGGTTCCGCTGGCCGGAGCGAGCAACGCATCCGACCCACAGCTCACCGTCGACGTGACCGCGTCGAATGCGCCGGCCGTGTCGGCGAAGCACGGGCTCCCGGTGAAGCCCAAGTCGGACCTGCTCCCGCCCCAGCTGGCGTGCTCTTCGAGCGCGACCCAGGCCGCGCCCGGCCAGCAGATCCCGATCGAGTGTCTGCTCGACAATCCCAATGATGGCCCGCTGCGCGGCGTGACCTATCGGATCTCGACCGGGCCGACCGACCCGACGCCACCGGTCCAGGTCGGTCGGATCGAGCCGCACGAGCAGCACAAGCTCGCCGGCGAGGTCACGGTGCCCGCGGGTGCGACGAGCGATGCGCCCCTCATGGTCGCGGTCACGATCGGCGATCCGGTGATCGCACAGCAGGAGATCTCGATCCCGATCGTACAGCCGCACAAGCTGTGCAATCAAGGTCAGCTCACCGTCGCGGACTACGAGCGGAAGCGCAAGCGGCTCGACGAGGAGCGGATCGCAGGGCGGATCAGCCAGGCCAAGTTCAACGACTATCTCGCGGAGCTATGGAGCTGCGTTCGCCAGTCGCCGGCGCACCTGCAGCCGGCGCCCCCGCCCTGACCCACGCAAGACCGACGCGCCACCGGCCCCGCGGCTAGCGCTCGATCCATGCGACGAGATCGTCGAGCACGCGATCGCGTTCGACCTCGTTCACCAGCTCGTGGAACAAGCCCGCGTATTCGATCAGCTGCTTGGGCTCGGGCGCGCTCTGGTAGACGGCGCGGGTAGTCTCGACGTTGGTGATCGAGTCGCCGGTGCCGATCATCCAGAGCGTCGGCAGCTGGATCCGCGCGATGTCTCGCTTGACCTGTTCCTGTGCGTCCGTGCTGGCGACGATCCAGCCCGTCGTCGCGACCTTGTGGCGCAGCGGGTCGCTCCCGGCCGACGCCACCTGGGCGGGGTCGTGGGTCAGGCCCTCGGGGGGAATGCGGTGGGGCTGGGCGAACCGGGGGAACAGCTTGCTCATCGGACGGACGAGCTTGAGCAGCAGGCGGGGGACCTTCATGGTGCCAAGGCCGAGGAATGGGCTGGTGAAGGCCACGGCGCGGGCGCCGGCGAGCGAGCGGCGCTGGGTCAACGCGACGAGGGTGACCAGGCCGCCGTGGCTGTGGGCATACACCTTGAGCGGGAGGTCGCCGATCGCCTTGCGGAGCAGGTCGGCCGCGGCCTCGACGTCCCAGACGAACTGCTCGAACCGATCGCAGTGGCCACGCACGCCCGCGGCGCGTCCGTTGCCCCGGTAGTCGGCGGCGAGCACCACGTAACCGAGCTTGGTGAAGCGCGCGGCCACGTGCGCGTAGCGTGCACCGTGGTCGGCGAAGCCGTGGACGATGAGCAGGCCCGCCCGGGGCTCGCCGTCGGGCAAATACCAGTTGGCGTACAGCTCGAGACCGTCGGACGAGGTGAACTTCTCTGGATATTTGGTTCGGTCCATGGAGGGTCGCGAGAGTAGCTCATGGCGCCGCGATCCGCGATTTTCGCGCTGCATCCATCGATTAGAAAGTAACCTTGCAAAGTTACCTTCCACAAGGCAAGGTCGGCGTATGGCTCGCAGCCATCACCCGACGGCCGACGAGATCGTCGAGCAGCTCATGGACGTCGTGGTCGGCTTGAAGCGCCGCGCCCACGCCGACTACGCCGGGCAGACGCTGCCGTACCCGCAGCACGCCGTGCTCAAGCGGCTCGACAAGGCCGGCTCGGCGACCACCGCGGACCTCGCGCGGGCGGAGCTCATCACGCCGCAAGCGATGGGCGGGCTGGTCGCCGCGCTCGAACAAGCTGGTTACGTGGCCCGCCGCGCCGATGCCGACGACGCTCGCCGGCGCCTCGTGACTCTGACTCCCGCGGGTCGCAAGACCCTCGCCGCGAACCGCGCGGCGCGCCATCGCTGGCTCGCGAGCCTGGTGGCGGAGCAATTCGACGCCGACGAGCAACGCACGCTCGCTACCGCCCTCACCCTGCTGGGCAGGCTGCTGCCTCCGCGCGGAACCTGAACGCACGATCGATCAACCAAGGAGACAACCATGCGCTGGTACCACTACGTAGCCTACTTCTTCGGGGGCGCGTTTCTTGCGAACGCGCTGCCTCACCTCGGTAACGGGATCTCGGGTCACGCGTTCCAGAGCCCGTTCGCATCTCCGCCGGGGGAGGGGCTGTCGTCATCGACGGTGAACGTGCTCTGGGGGTTCGGTAACCTCGCCGTGGGCTACTTGCTGGTCTGCCGGGTCGGGAGCTTCGATCTGCGCAAGACCCGGCACGTGCTCGTCCTCGCGGCGGGCATGCTCCTCATGTGCGTCATGAGTGCCCGGATGTTCGGTCGGTTCCACGGAGGACTGTAGACGGCGGCGTGGTCAGTGCCGGCTTACCCGGGCGGCTGGCTGCAGGCCCAGTCGACCAGCGAGGCCGCCTGGATGTTCGGGGGCAGGAACGTCGCGCTGCTGCTGGCGACGAACGCCACCACGCGATCGGGGTTGGGGCCACACCCGGGGGGCTGAAACTGCCCGGTGCAGGTGGTGCCCGCGCCACAGCTCGCGATCCGGGTCCCGGTGGTCGAGTCGTAGATCTCGATGAAGTACGGGGTGGGGCCGACATTGAGGTTGGTGGTGGCGCTGACCGTCAGAGGAGTGCCAATCCCGGTGACCCGCGGGTCATTCAGGGTGATGGTGAAGCCTGCATTCGACCAGGTGGCGTAGACCTGATTGGTGGACTCGATGCTCCCCGGGGGCGGGAACGTGGTGCTGAGGGGCGAGAGGAACACCTGATACCCGTGCGTGCTGGCCGCCGCCTGGCTGACCGGGGCAACGCACGAGGTCCCGGAGGGGCACTCCTTGACCATGGTCGCGGTCGTGGTGTCGAAGATCTCGATGTAGAACGGCGACGGACCGACGTCCGAGGTGGTGGTCGCAGTCACCGTGGAGCTGGCGCCTACCGCCAGCGTGGTCGGGCTGACCGAAACCGAAGGCGATCCGCCGTGCCAGTTGAGGAAGACGTCGGGCGGCTCGCCCAGCAGCGAGGTGCCCGCGCCATCCACGATGGTCCCGACGACGACCGTGCCGGTGATGTTGGGCTTGGTGAGCGAGACCGAGCACGTCGTCCCCGAACCGCACGTCGCCAGGATGTTGGGCGGAGTGGTGTTCTCGTAAATCCGGATGTAATAGGGCGTCGGGCCGACATCCGCATTGGCGGTCGTCGTCACCGTGATGTACTGGGTCGGCCAGACCGACGTCGCGCTGGCGGTGACGGTCGTTTGCCAGGAGATCCTCGGCGACAGCGCCGCCGACACCACGTGGGGTTTGGGCGGCAGGGCGTCGCCGGTGGTCGCGCCGGCCATCGGGGCTGGGCGCACGGCCACCTGCTTGCTTGCGATCACCCCCGGGGCCTCGTCCGGCGCCGTCGCCGCGGCCGGATCCGCCTCGGCGGCCGGCGCAGGATCCGAGTCGAGTGCCACGCACCCCGAACACAGAATCAGACCAAAGCTCCCCAGTTTCAACATCATCATTCCGTAGCTCATATTCGTCTCTCCTTGAGCTGCGAGCGGTTCACCATGAGCCGACTCGAGCAACCTCGCCACGAGATTCGGTGCCTGTTATCGAAGGGAATCGGCTGCTCCTCAGATACTGCTGACTCGAATCGAGATGAGCAACCGACCTGTTCCGCCGGGGATAGAGTCAGCTCCGCTCAAGTCGTTACAGCGCGCGCATCAAGAATGTGACGCGCCGCCCGTGGCCGGGCTGGCTACAGCGCGTGGCTGCGCAGGAACGCGTCGATCGTGGCGTGGACCTGATCCGGCAGCTCGACCTGGACCAGGTGAGTGTGGCCCGGAAACACGATCAGCTCGCTGTCCGGGATGGCGCGCTGCATGCGCTCGGCGGTGGCCACCGGGGTCAGCTGATCGCGATCGCCGGCGAGGATCAGCGTCGGGACCCGGATCGTCGGGAGCACGTCCTCGGCGGTGTGATCGAGGTAGGCGGCGACCAGGTTGCCGATCAGCACCGGATCGAGCGCGGCGACGTGCCCGAACAGGCCATCGAGGACCTCGGGAGGGCACACGCCGCGCAGCGCGCCACCGCTGAGGTAGGCGAGCTCGCGCGCGAGGCGGTGCCCGGCGCGGGTCCGCAACGCGCCGAGCCAGCCGCCGGCGAGCACGCGGCGGTGGCCGAGGGCCCGGGCCAGACGGATCGCCGTGCCGCGCAGCACCGCCGACGATGCCACGCGATCGAGCGGGTGCCCCGGGGTGCCGCAGATCAGCACGAGGGCGCGGACCGCGCGCGGATCCCGGCGCCACAGCTCGAGCGCGACCTGCACGCCGAAGCTGAGGCCGGTGACGATGGCGGGCGCCGCGCCGCTGGCGCGCCACACCGCGTGCGCATCGTCGGCAAACTGCGCGACGCTGACGTCGCGCACGCGCGGGACCGGCTGGCCGCCGTGGCCGCGGTAGTCCCACGACACGACCGGCCGGTCGCGCGCGAAGTGCGGCGTGAAGAACATCCACTGATGGGTCGAGGACACCAGGCCGTGCATGATGAGCATCGGCGCGCGTCCGGTCGCGGTGGGCACCGGGGCCGGCGCGACCGGCGCATCGATCCGGTAGGTCAGCGGCTCGCCGTCGCTGGCGTGGGCCAGCCGCGGCGCGCTCGGCAAGGGGGGCGTCACCGGCCCACCATACATCGCCGGCGGGTGGCCGCGGCTCGCGGCCCTGCGGACGCCGGCAGTTTTCGTGAAACGCCGATCGCGGTCCGGACTCTACCCGGGCGATGGATATATCCAACCCGAAGTTGCTCGCGGCCGTTGTCATCGGATCGCTCTCGTTCGTGGCTGCGTGCACCGACAACGAGGATCCCGCGTCCGCCGCCGACGAGGCCACGGCGAGCACCGAACAGGACGTCTCGTGGACGAGCACCACGTGGCACGCCTGTTCGAGCCTGAGCTGTAGCTGGAGCCTCGGCGATCCGGCGACCACGACCTGCTTCCTCGCCGGCCTCACCGGCAAGCTGTCCGCGGGATCGGCGTCGTATCCGGCGGGCGCCAACGTGGTCAACAACGGCACGTACTGGGGGCTCTACATCCTCAACCCGAACTACGAGAACATCGGCGTGATGACGACGTGCATCACCGCCACCGCCAACCGGGTCTCGGCCGGCTGGTACGGCGGCGCCGCGACGCAGATCAACAACGCGACGGCGACCCGGCGTTGCTTCCTCGCGGGGATCTACAACTACAACTACAAGGCGTTCAGCACGTTCGATACCAACGTCCAGGTCTGGCGCGACGGCGCGGTGCACTTCATCGGCGGCACCCTGCCGTCGGGGAGCAGCGTCTCGGTGGCCGCGACCTGCGTCGACGTTCCGACCCAGGACGGCTCCGGCTGGGCGTACGGCAACGGCACGGCGAACACCGTCGTCGGGAACATCTCGTACAACTCGGCGCCGGGCGGCACGGCGTGCGGCCTGACCGGGCTCGGCGGCCAGTTCCTCACCGCGGATCCGAACAAGGGCGTGTGGATTGGCTACGACTCGTCGACGCGGTACTGGAACTGGACGCTCACGCCGTGGACCGGCGCGTATGCGAACTGCGTGCGGTAGCGGCCCGGCTCGATCCAGCGGCTACCTGCGCTTGACGAACACGCGCTTGGGCAGCCGCACGTGGACCCCGACGTTGGGCTTGTCGACCAGCTGCGTGATCGCGACGTTGCCGGCGATGCTGACCAGCTGATACGCCTTGTGCCTGGTCAGCCCGTGTTCGGCGACCAGGAAGTCGATCATCTGCTGGATCGCGGTCCTGGTCGCCACTGCGAGATCCGGGTCGGTGGCCATCGCGATGTAGTCGGTCGCGGTCTCCGCGCGCGGCCAGATCAGCTTGAGGTCCTTGCGCACGGTCAGCTGCAGCCGCCCGCGCAGCGAGGTCTCGATCGCGGTCTGATCGACCTCGCCGTCGCCTTGCGCGGCGTGGCCATCGCCGATCTCGAACAGCGCGCCGGGCGCGAACACCGGGATGTACAGCGTCGAGCCCGCGACCAGCTCGCGGTTGTCCAGGTTTCCGGCATGCCGCCCGGGCGGGTTGCTGCTCGTCCGGCCGGCGGACGCCGCGGGTGCCACGCCCATGCTGCCGAAGAACGGCTTGAGCGGGATCACGATACCGGGCTCGAACTCGGCGGTCATCTGCTTGCGATCGAGCGCGAGGATCTTGACCGGCGTGTCCTTCTCGCAGTTCTCGGCCACGAACCCGGAGCAGCCGTTGTAGCCGTAGTCGATCGCCAGATCGACCGCCAGGATCTTGATCTCGAGCACGTCGCCCGGCTCCGCGCCCTCGACGAACACCGGCCCGGTCAGGATGTGCCCGCCGGGCCCCTTGCGATCGCCCGTCACGCCATCGACGATCGCTTTGAGCGATGGCTGGATCTTGGCGTCCGGCAGCCCTGCCTTCGCCAGCCCCGCCGGCGTGTTGGTCAACAGCGTATCGACGTCGATGATATCGCCGGACGCGATCCGCAGCACCGGCGGCGCATCAGCCCAGTAGTAGCCGTACGCAACCGTGCTCGGCGTCGCCTCCAGCCGGTGGACCTTCGGCGCCGGCCTGGGGTCCGCCACCGCCAGCGCAGAGAATGCAGCCGAGACCAGCAGGACCAGACAGCCCGCGATACGTGCGTTCATGGTCGTAGATTATGCGGTTCGCCGCGGTCCGCGATGGTCATTGCGTCATGACATCGAGCGCGCGCCGCAGGATCTCGAGCTCCGCATCTCCGATCGCCGCCCGGATGTTGTCATGATTCACCGGCGATCCGGGCGACCCGGAACCCGACCACGGGGCGGTGCGCGCCGGGGCGAGCGCCGAACCGCGCCGCCGCGAGGCCGTTGATCGCCGCGCTCGACCACGCGCCGCCCTTGATCACCCGGAAGTCGGGATCGTCGGGGGCCGCCGGCTCGAGGCAGAGCCGGCCGTGCTCGACGCGCGGCCCGCCGTGGGTCCAGACGTTGCTGCACCAGTCGCGGGTGTTGCCGGCCAGCCCGCGCACGCCGTAAGGGCTGTCGTCGGTGGGGTGGCCGTGCACGGCCTCGCGGCTCGGCTCGCCGGGCGCGGTGTCGGCGACGCACGCGAACGTCGGCTCGGGGTGATCGCCCCACGGCAACAGCCGGCCGTCGACGCCGCGGGTCGCCTTCTCGCGCTCGAGCTCGTCGAGCAGCCGCCACGGCTGGCCGGTGCGGGCCGCGAGCCAGCGCGCGTAGCCGACCGCGGCGTGCCAGCTGACCAGGACGATCGGCCAGTCGGGGCGCCACCGCAGGCCGTCGCGATCCGGCGGCAAGCCATAGCGGCCGGCGGTGTCGCGGACCAGCGCCGGCGCCCGGCCGCCCTCGACCAGCGAGGCCTGCGCGCGCGGACACGCGAGCTCGGCCTCGGCGTCGCGGCCGTGGGCGACCAGGTCGTTGAGGAACGCGAGGTACTCGGCCGCGGTGACCGGGAACCGGCGCACGACGAAGCCGTCGATCCAGATCCGGCGCCGCGGCAGGCTGTCGGGGATCGCCGCGTCGCCGCCGGTCCAGCACCAGCCGGCCGGGACGTAGACGTCGTCGGGCCCGAGCGCACCGGCCGCCGGCAGCGCGATCGGCCGCGCCGCAGCGTCGCCGGGCGCGCAGCCGTCCCAGTGGCCCGCTCGATCGATCAGCACCGGGTAGCGGACCTCGGCGCAGCCCGGGGCACGGATCCGCAGCAGGTAGCTGCCGTGCGGCAGGCGCGCGGCGTGGAGCGGGGTCGCGCCGAGCACGCCGTCGGGGACCGCGATCCGCCGCCGGTCGTCGAGCACGAACCGCTCGAGCCCGACCTCGGCGCCCGGCGGATCGGTCACCAGGGTCAGCGCGCCTCCGCCGCGCAGGAACGCCGCGTGCCGCCCGCGATCGTGGATCCGCAGCAGCTCCTCGGCCCGGGCCGCGTCCTCGTCGCGCCGGCCGAGCTCGGCGTCGAGCAGCCGGGCGCGGTGGTGGTCGGCGAGCACCGCGTGCGCCGCGTCGAGCTCGGGGTCCACGCTCAGCGCGCCTTGCACCGCCGCGAGCCAGCGCGCCTCGGTGAGCGCCGCGGTGCGCCCCAGCCGCGCGGCCTCGTCCTCGAGCTGCCACGCCGGCCGCTTGCGATCGATCGGATCGAACGGCCGCAGCTCCGCGTGCAGCGCGCGGGCGCGGGCCTCGGCCAGCTCGGCGCGGGCGCGCAGCGCGGCGATCTCGGGCGCCAGCGCCTGCGCGGCGTCGAGCGCGGCCAGCGCCTGGTCGCGGCGCCGCACGCCGTCGAGCCACGCCACGACATCGTCGGCCATCGCCTCGGCGGTGGGGTAGCGCTCCGCGATGTCCCGGCGCAGCGCGCGCTCGCACACCGCCACCAGCTCGGCCGGCAGCGGCGGCCCGCCGGGCGCGGCGTCGGCGACCTTGACCGGCGGCCCCGCGGCCAGCGCGGCCAGGATCTGGTCCACGCTGCCGCGGTGCGGCGGCAGGCCGGTCAGCAGGCAGTGCAGCACGGCGCCGAGCGCGTAGACGTCGGTGGGGGGACCGTGGCGCGCGGTGTCGCCGGTGGCCTGCTCGGGCGCCATATAGGCAGGCGTGCCGAGGATGTCGCCGTGGTGGGTCCGCGTGGCCGCGTCGCCGGCGAGCTCGTCGCCGTCGCCGTCGCCGTCACCCGGCGCGGTGATCCGCCGCGCGAGGCCCCAGTCCATGACCAGGACCTCGCCGAACTCGCCGACCATGAGGTTGTCGGGCTTGAGATCGCGGTGGACGACGCCGTGGCGGTGGGCGTACGCGACCGCCTGGACGATGCGCGCGAACGCATCGACCAGCCGGCGGAACGTCCAGCCCGACGGCGCGGGGACAAATGCCACGGTCCGGGCAGCGTGCAGCTCGTGGATGACGTCGCCGAGCGTGCGGCCGCGGACCTCCTTCATCGTGAACCACAGTCGGTGATCGGGCAGCTCGCCGCGGTCGTGGAGCGCCACGATGCCCGGGTGCTGGAGGTCCGCGGTGAGGTGGGCCTCGACGAGGAACCGGCGCCGGACGTGGGCGAGCCCGGCGTGCTCGGCGCGCAGGATCTTCATGGCGACGACGCGGTCGAGCAGCGTGTCGCGCACGCGACGCACCTCGCCAAACGAGCCGCCGCCGATCGGACCGAGGTCCTCGTAGCGGCCCGGCAGCGGCAGCCCCGCCGGCCCGGCGCTCGGATCGCCGCCCTCGCGTGGCGCGCTGCCGTCGGCGCGCGGTGGGCCGCTGGCGTCGGCGTCGGCGCGCGGTGGGCCGCCGGCGTCGGCGTCGGCGCGCGGTGGGCCGCCGGTGTTAGCGTCGGCCGCGAGGGCGCGCTGGGTCGCGTGATCGAGCTCGGGCGCAGACATGCGCGGCCCGCGAGGGCGCCTGCCAGCTTACCAGAACCGCGTGCGGCGAGAATTTGGCCCGGCCGGCGGCCCGGGCGTAGTTTGGGAGCGCTGCATGCCCGGCTCCGCACCGACGCTCGCACCCGGCGACTCCAGCGCGGTCGTCCATGGTCCGCGCGACGACGAGCTGCCGGCGCTGGTGATCGCGTGGTCCGACGCCGAGCCCGACCGCGTGGGC
The DNA here is from genome assembly GCA_036271215.1 of Kofleriaceae bacterium. Taxonomy (GTDB): domain Bacteria; phylum Myxococcota_A; class Polyangia; order Haliangiales; family Haliangiaceae; genus JABFXX01. Next base: position 18,447 of record DATBBB010000130.1, read on the forward strand.
GAGGTCGCGCTGTTCGATCGCGACGGCGGCGCGCAGATCCTGGGCCGCGGCGAGGGCGCGGGCGGGCGCGTGCGGTTCTGCCGCCAGCGCCCGGGCGTGCTCGAGCCGGCCGCGCCGCTCGCGAGCCCGGGGATCTCGCGCGAGCAGCTCCGGGTGCGGCTGGTCGGGGACCGGCTCCACGTCGAGCGGATCGGCAAGTGCGAGCTGGTGGTGCGGGGCGAGCACGTGGACCGCGCGGACATCGAGCCCGGCGAGGCGATCCTGCTGCGCGGCCAGCTGGTGCTGTACTGCACCCTGCGGCCGCGGCGGATCCCGGCGCTGGCCAGCAGCTCGCTCGCGGACGCGCCGCGGTTCGGCGAGCCCGACGCGTACGGCATCGTCGGCGAGAGCCCGGCGGCGTGGCGGCTGCGCGACCAGCTCGCGTGGCTCGGCAAGGCCGACCACCACACGCTGATCCTCGGCGGCAGCGGCTCGGGCAAGGAGCTGTGCGCGCGCGCGATCCACGCGCGGTCGGTGCGCGCGGCCGGGCCGTTCGTGGCGCGCAACGCGGCGACCATCCCGCGCGACCTCGTCGACGCCGAGCTGTTCGGCAACGTCCGGGGCTACCCCAACCCCGGGATGCCGGAGCGGCCGGGCCTGATCGGGGCGGCCGCGCGCGGCACGCTGTTCCTCGACGAGCTCGGCGAGCTGCCGCACAGCCTGCAGGCCAACCTGCTGCGCGTGCTCGACGAGGACGGCGAGTACCACCGGCTCGGCGCGGCGACCGCGAGCCGATCGAGCTTCCGGTTGATCGGCGCGACCAACCGCGAGCTCGCCGCGCTCAAGCACGACCTGGGCGCGCGCCTGGTGCTGCGGCTCGAGGTCCCCGGGGTCGACGACCGGCGCGACGACATCCCGCTGCTCGCGCGCCACCTGCTGCGGCGCGCGGCCGCCCGCAGCCCCGAGGCAACGGCGCGGTTCGGGGCCGCCCGCGGCGCGCGGGACCTCCGGATCAAGGCGCGCCTGATCATGCACCTCTTGCAGGTCCGCTACCCGACCAACCTGCGCGAGCTGGACGCGATCCTGTGGCAGGCGATGGCGGCGAGCCCCGGCGACGCGATCACGTGGCGCCCCGGCGGGCCGAGCGCGCCGCTGTTCGCGCCGCCGACCGAGCGCCCGACCGAGCGCCCGGCCGAGCGCCCGATCGATCCGCCAGCCGAACCGCTGATCAATCGCCCGGCCGCGCGGTCCCCGCGCGCGTGCGCGCCGGAGCCATCCCAGGCCCAGGTCCGCGCCAGCCTGACCGAGCACCGCGGCAACATCGCGCGCACCGCGCAGGCGCTCGGGCTCACCAGCCGGTACGTGCTCTACCGGCTGATGCGCAAGCACGGGATCGGAGGCTAGTTCGACCGTGCGCGCCGCGTGGCTCAGCGCCGTGGTGGTGGCCGCGTGCGGGTTGCCCGACGGTGAGTTCTTCGGGCGGGTGCCCGAGGTCACCGCGCCGCGCCACCTGCGGTACTGCAACTCGAAGGAGCCCGAGGCGCTCGATCCGGCGATGGCGACGACCACGACGGCGCTGAAGATCACGCACGTGCTGTTCGATGGCCTGACGATCTACGACGCGCACGGGCTCCCGGAGCCGAGCCTGGCGACCCGGTGGGACGTGTCCGACGACCTCCGGACCTACACGTTCCACCTGCGCGACGGGGCGCGGTGGTCGAACGGGCGGCCGCTCACGGCGTGGGACGTCGCCTACCAGGTGATCCGGGTCGTGCACCCGCTGACCGCGTCGCCCAACGGCGACAACCTGGCGACGCTCAGGAACGCGCGCGGCTACCTCGGGCGCCGGGTGTTCGTGCTGCGCCGGCCGGTGGCGCCGTACCCGGCGGGCGAGCTCGTCGAGCTGGCGGAGCCCGGCGAGCCGCGCGAGCCGGCGCGGATCGACCTGCGCGCGGCGTCGCGGCCGCTGGCGCTGCGCGACCTCGGGGCCGCGGCGGCGGCGGCGTACGCGTGGGTGCCGGCGGAGCGCGAGGTCGCGCTCGTCATGACGACCGGCGGGCGGGCGACCCGGCCATCGCCGGACGGGAGCCCGTGGGCTTACGTGTTCGACCCGACGGGCGATGGCGTGTACGGCTGGGTCCCGGCGGCCGAGCTGGATCGCGAGCCGCACGGCGACGACGCGATCGCGGTCCGGCGGGTGACGGCGGACGGCGAGCGGCCCGTGGGGGCGGCGGACGACGCGCGGCCCGTGGTGACGGTGCACGGCCGCGATCTGCAGGTCACGCCGGACGTGCTCGGCATCGCGGTGCCGGACGCGCACACGATCGTGTTCGAGAACGCGGAGCCGACGCCGTCGTGCGTCGGCCGCAGCAACAACCCCGCGCTGCGGCCGACGCCGATCGAGGCGGTGTCGCGCTGGCCGCGGCGGTGGACCGAGCCCGGGCGGATCGTGACCTCGGGCCCGATGACGCTGACCGCGTGGCGCGAGCGCGACGCGATCGTCGTCGAGCGCTCGCCGACCTACTGGAACCCGGGCGACGTCCGGCTCGATCGGATCACGTTCTTCGCGATGGACGATCAGGCCGCGGCGGTGAGCTTCTACTTCACCGGCGGGTGCGACGCGGTGGCCGCGAACACCATCCCGTCGACCTACCTGCCGGCCTTGCTCGGCCCCGACGGCACCAGCCGCTACGCGGACTTCCGGATCGAGCCGTACCTCGGGATCTACTTCGTGTACCTCAACACCGAGAAGCTCGCGAACCGCCACCTGCGGCGGGCGCTCGCGCTGGCGATCGATCGCGCGCAGATCCCGCGGTTCACCCAGGGCAACGAGATCCCGACCGCGCAGCTGACCCCGGGGACGCCGATCGCCGCGCTCGACGCGGCGGACCTGGCCGCGTGCGGGGTGGCGCGGACCACGCCCGGCGTGGCGCTGATCATGAAGCAGGGCGCGCTGTGCTACGTGCCGCCGCCCGGCCTCGATCACGACCTCGCGGCGGCGCGCGCGGAGCTGGCGGCGGCGCGCATGGAAATGGGCGCGGCGTTCCCGGCGAAGCTGACCTATCGCTACAACGCGGGGACCGAGGTCCACAAGCAGATCGCCGAGTACCTGCAGGCGCAGTGGGCCACGCTCGGGCTACCCGTCGAGCTCGAGGCCCAGGAGTGGAAGACGTTCGTCGCCGACACCCGCGCGGGGCGCTACGAGCTCGCGCGGTTCGGCAGCATCGGCAACCTGCCGGACCCCGAGACCGAGTTCCTGCCGCTGTTCCGGTGCGGCGCACCGGACAACCGATCGCGGTACTGCAACCCCGCGTTCGAGCGCCTGCTCGATCAGGCGCGGCCGGTGCGGGATCGGGTCGCGCGCAACGCGATCCTGCAGCGCGCCGAGCAGGTGATGATCGAGGACGCGCCGGTGATCCCGCTGTACGTCTACACCCAGAAGCACCTGCAGAAGCCGTACGTGCGCGACCTGGCGATCAACCTGGTCGATCAAGCGCCGCTGTGGCGGGCGTGGCTCGATCCGGCGTGGCGGAGCCACCGGTGATCCGGTTCGTCGCGGGGCGGCTGCTCGGCGGGCTCGCCGTGATCGCCGCGGTCGCGACGGCGTGCTTCTTCCTCTTGCACGCGGCCCCGGGCGGACCGTTCGACGGCGAGGCGCGGATGGCGCCCGAGATCCGGCGCAACCTCGAGGACCACTATCACCTGCGCGATCCGCTGTGGCGGCAGTACGCGGCGTACATGGCGGGGCTGGCGCGCGGCGACCTCGGGCCCTCGATCAAGCGGCCGCAGACCGTGAACGAGCTGATCGCGGCGCACGTCGCGGTCAGCGCGACGATCGGGCTGTGCGCCCTGGGGATCGCGATCGGCCTGGGGCTCGCGATCGGCGTGGCCGCGGCGCGCCGGCACGGTCGGTGGCCGGATCGCGGGCTGATGACGCTGGCGCTGATCGGGATCTCGGTGCCGTCGTTCGTGCTCGGGCCGATGCTGGTCGCGGTGATCGCGATCCGGCTCGGCTGGCTGCCGCCGGTGCGGATCGACGGGCCGAGCGGCTACGTGCTGCCGGCGATCACGCTGGGCCTGATCTACACCGGCGCGATCGCGCGGCTGACCCGGGCGGGGCTGCTCGACGTGCTCGGCCAGGACTACGTGCGGACCGCGCGCGCCAAGGGGCTCGCGGAGCGCGCGGTGGTGTGGCGCCACGCGCTGCGGCTCGGCGTGGTGCCCGCGGTGAGCTACCTCGGGCCGGCGGCGGCGGCGCTGATCAGCGGCTCGATCGTGGTCGAGAAGATCTTCGAGGTCCCGGGGCTGGGGTTCTACTTCGTGGCCAGCATCGTCGATCGCGACTACCCGGTCCTGACCGGCGTGTTCGTGTTCTACGTCGCGATCGTCGTCGCGCTGAACCTGGTCGTCGACCTGGTGCACGGCTGGCTGGATCCGCGGCTCGCGCGCGCAAGCTCGCGCTAGTCGCGCGGCGCGCCGAGCTCGGGGAAGAACAGGTAGGGCAGGGCCTCGGTCTCCCAGTTCTCTCGCGCGATGCCGAGCTGCATGCTGAAGTCGAGCGAGCCCGGGATCCGGGCCTGGCCGTGCACGGCGGCGGCGTAGTCCGCGTCGCTGAGCACCCCCGGCACCGACGGGAACGTCGTGCCCGCCGTGGCGTGGCACGCCATGCAGGTGGACCGCGGGTTATCGGCCGGCCCGTTCAGCCGCGCGTCGGCATGGTTGGTGATCGCGTGCTCGAAGATCAGCGAGTCGGGGACGTCGAACCCGACCTGCACGCCCATCGGCCGCATGTGCGTGAGCTGCGCGGGCAGGCCGGGGATCCGCGCGACCGGCCCGCCGGCGGGTGTCGTGTAGTCGGGATCGTAGTAGTAGGTCAGGAACATCCAGTCCCGGGTGGTGTGGCGGATGCCCTGGATCTCGCTGTCGCGCAGCGCGATGTCCATCTGCATGTGCTTCACGAGCTTGATCTCGCGCTCGCCCGCGTCGAGCGCGATGTTGGCGTGCCACGGCAGGGCGCCGGCGATCGCCCTCGGGTTCGGGTCGGCCGGCGTGCCGGTGTACTCGGTGAATAGATACTTGACGATCGCGGTGCCGTCCGGGAACGCGCCCTGCTGCCAGCGCGGCTCCGCCAGGCGATGGTCGGTGGGCCCGAACACGCTGCCGAGCGTCTTGCAGCCCTGACCATTGTAGATCGCGACTCCCCAGTTGCTGTACACGCCCGGCGGGATCGCGCCGAAGTAGGCATTGGGGTTCTTGCTGCCGGCGGGGCCGGGGCCGTAGCCGAGCGGGAACTCCTGGGTCAGGCCATGAATCGCCTCTCGCCCGCGATAGCCCACGTTCTGCCACGGCATGTGGCACCAGTAGCGATCGCGACCCGCGTTGGTCGTCCGGTCGAAGTGGCTCGGATCGAAGATGTGGTCGAGATCGTATTCGTCCTTGCGGGGGGCCGCGGACGTGGTCAATCCTTGATAGGCATATGCCTGGACCACGAGCGCGAGCTCCATCGCGGCCTTCGCCGTGGTGATGCCCAGGCCGCGCCACGGCCGGTCGGACGCGTCGTCGAACCGGGCCTGTTCGTAGTCCGCCTTGAGCTGGAACGCCGGCAGGCGAGCCCGGTCCCGGCCATTCCAGCGCGTGACCTCGTCGAGCATCGCGAACCCATAGGCCGGGTGGGCGGGCGTCGTGGTCGCCAGCTCGCGCTCGAGCGCGCGTTGCTCCGCCTGGATCGCGCGGGCGGCCCGGGCGAGCTCGATCGTCGCGGGGGCCGCGGGCTGCGCGGTCGCCAGGTGATCGAGCGCCGGGGGGCTCTTGCCGGCGCCGAGGCTGCAGTGCGCGAGCCGGAACCGGGCCGGGACCAGTGTGGCGGCGGACGCGCCGTGCTCGACGAACGCCACGCCCATCATCTTCAGATCGCTGCTCGGCGCGATCACCAGGTTGACGATGTTGTCGAGCAGCGCGCCGCGCGCCAGCGCCGCGGTGAACGCGGGGTCCTTCGCGGGATCCACGCGATAGCGATCCTTGGCCGACGCGAGATCCACGCCCGCGCCGGGCGAGGCGGCGAGCCACCGGCCGAAGAACGCCTCGGTCACGCTGCGCGGCGTGCCGTGGAAGCACGCGACGCGATGGTGACCGGTGCCGGAGGCCGCGCCTGGGGCCGCGCCGGTGGTCGCGCCTGTGGTCGCGCCTGTGGCCGCGCCTGTGGTCGCTTCGGAGGCCGCAAACAGCGCCAGCAGGAACGCGGTCCGCTGGGCGCCGGTCTGGCCGAGCCAGGTCGCCGGATCCATGTCCAGCTCGATGCCGGCGTCGAGATCCTCGATCCGCAACCGGGGCGCGCCGAACCCCGGCGGAATCGCCGGCGGCCGGCCGTCGGGGTCGTCGCGCAACGCGTCCGTGCCCACGAAGTACAGCTTCGTCGTGGCCCGGGTGGCGCCGGTGGCGCCGGTGGCCCCGGCGGTCGTCTCGGCCCCGGCGGTCGCCTCGGCCCCGGCGGTCGCTTCGGTCCCGGCGGTCCCGGGCGAGCTCGCGCGGTCGCCCGTATGGCCGGCGAGCATCGCGGCGACGACGACGGCGGCGCCCGTGACGGCGCTGCCGATGGCGATCGCGCGGGCGGCCCGGCTATACGGCACGGTCATGGTGCACCTGGCGAGCGGTAGGCGAGCTCGAGGACGTGCTCGGCGTGCTCGGCCATCCACACCGGCCCCGGATCGCCGCGCCGGGTCGGATCGATCGAGGCGTGGGTGATCATCGCGTGCCGGCGTGCGATGCCGTAGTGCTGGACCAGCGCGCGCCACACCCTCGCCGCGGCCTGGACCTGCGCGGCCGGGAACTCCTTGCCATGGCCCACCAGCTCGATCCCGATCGTGTTGGCGTTGGCGTTGCCGAGCCCCGGGACCGGCTGCGCGGTCGACGACCCGGCGTGCCAGGCGATGCGGACCAGCGGGATCATCACGACGATCGAGCCGTCGGTCTCGATCGTGATGTGCCACGACGCCAGGCGGTCGTCCTTGTCCTGGCCGAACTGCCGCGCGCGGCGCCGGGCCATGGTGAGCGCGGTCCCCGCGCCGGTCGCCGTGTAGTGCGCGACGATGCCGAGCGGCCGGCCGGTCGTCATCGGCTTGCCGTACCAGCTGTCGTGCGCGGCGACCCGCGTCACGCCGGGTCCGGTCAGCCAGTCGGCCGCGACGCCGAGCTCGTCGAGCGCGGGCCGCGGCGCCGGGGCCCGCCGCGCGATCGACCCGGCGATCGACGCGAGCGTCTGCGACCCCGCCTTGCCATCGATGGCGAGCCCCTGGTGGGTCTCCTGCCAGTGGGCGACCAGCTCCGTGATGGACTCGATGTTCAGCCGGCCCTGGAGGATCTGGGTCTTGTTGTAGTCATCGGCCTGCTCGGTCATGGCTCACATCCTTTCGTTGAACAGCTCGGCGCGGATCCGCATGCGCTCGATCACCTCGACCGGGCAGGGGCACCACCGCGTGCCCGGCCGCGGCCGGGCGCTCGTGTTGTGATCGTGCAGCCCGGCGATGTACTCACCGGTGCGGTCGTGCGCGACGATCGTCTTGGGCACGGCGCTCCACTGGAATCGCAGATCCTCGCCGTGGCTGACGTCGGGGAACGGGTTGCGCTGCCACAGCGCGCGCGCGTAGCACAGCGTGCCGCCGTGGACCCACGGCCGCGCGCCGCGCGGGTAGTCGTAGCGGTAGGCCAGCCGCCGCGCCGCGTGATGGAAGTAGGGCTGGCGCAGCCCGGTGACGTCCGCCCCGGCCGCCTCGAGCGCCGCGACCTGGGTCGCGATCCAGGTCGGCGCCATCCAGTCGTCGTCGTCCCAGTGAATGACGATCTCGCCGGTCGCCGCCTCGCACGCCAGGTTGCGCTTGTGGCCGATCGAGCGCCGCCCGGTCAGCCGCAGGTAGCGGATCCGGCCGTCCGCCGGTATCAGATCGTCGACCGCGTGCGCGCCGTCATCGACGATGATCAGCTCGGCCTCGGGGCCGCGCTGGTCGAGGAACTGGCGCACGGCGCGGGGCACGAACGGCCCGCGATCGCAGGTCGGCATGATGCACGACACCCGCGGCCCGCGGCGCACCGCCGGCGCCGGCCGCTCGTCGATCTCCTGATCGATCGCGCGATAGAACGCGCGCACCGCGTCCAGCCACGCCGGCTCGTCGACCGTTCGCCAGCCGTCCGGATCGAGGAACTCGCCCGGGCGCAGCCGCCAGGTGTTGCGGCCGTGCCGCAGGTAGGCATAGGACTCGTTCGCCGGGACGCGCGCGAGCCGGGCGCCGCGCCGCATCGCCGCGACCATGAAGTCGGCGTCCTCGCGCAGGCTGGTCAGCGGATAGCGCGCCAGCTGATCCCACACCGCGCGGCGGTAGGCCAGGGTGCCGCCGAGCACGTCCTCGACGAACATCCGGGCGTGCAGCGCCGGGCTCGTGCGCCAGAACGTCCACGACGCCGGCTCGAAGAACACCGCGTCGTGGAGCGCGGTCACGTCGGCGGTGCCGTCGAAGAGCGGCGCGATCTGGCGGTGCAGCCGATCGGGCCCGTGGTAGTCGTCGTCGTCCCATTGCACGATGACGGCGCCGCGCGCGTCGCTCGTGCCGAGGTTGCGCTTCTCGCCGATGCTGCGGCCGGGGCCGACGCGGACCAGGCGGATGTCGGCGCGATCCGGCGCGGGCCGCGGCAGGTCAGCGTCGTCGTCGTGGACGATGACCAGCTCGCGGTCGCCGGCCGGCCAGTCCTGGGCATCGAAGTAGCGGATCGCCTGCGCCACCCACGCCGCCCGGCCGCGGGTGACCATGACGCAGCTGACGCCCGGTGGGGCTGGTGCGGCCGGTGCGGCCGGTGCGGCCGGTGCGGCCGGTGCGGCCAGTACGGATAGATATCCCGGTGAGCCCACCACGCTCAACCTCCGCCGCCGCCGAGCAAGCGGTCCGGCACGCCGCCCGCCACGCCCGGCGGCAGGCTGCGCGAGATGCGACTGGCATATTTGATGATGAAGTAGACATAGGCATTGATCGGCCGGGTCTCCGCCTTCGACGTCAGGGGCGTCGCGGCGCTGGGGTCCTGCGCCACCGCGCTGGTCGCCGTGGTCCCCGCGCCGACGGTGCCGGTGTTGCCCGCCGCGGTGACACCCGACGGGCTGGCCGGACTGTAGTCGTGCTGGTGGAGCTGGAACGCGCTGCTCTGCACCGAGCCGACGACCGGGCCGGTCGCGCCATCGATCCGCGTGCGGCTCTGGGCGTCGGGATCGGTCTTGCCCGCCGGATCGACGCCGCGCAGGAAGTAGCCCTGCAGATCGGGGAGCTGGAACGTGCCGCCCCCGGCCGACGCCGAGTACTGATAGCCGATCACCAGGAACAGCTCGTGGTACTCGCCGATCGCCAGCTGGCGGCCGTCGCACGGCAGGTAGCCCTGGGCGAACAGCGGCGTCACCTGCTGGCTGAGCTCGCCGGCGAACGGCAGCACGGTGCCGACCGGCACGCCGACCGGCGCGTCGTCGTCGTCGTCGTCCTTGGGGGGGCCGGCCGGCCGCATGAACGGCAGCGGCGGCATGGGTGGGAACAGCTTGAACATCTCAGCGCTCCTGTTCCGTTGATGACGCCTGGGACGCCTGGGACGCCTGGGACGTCTGGGGCGCCTTGGGCGGCGCGCACAGCTCGGCGACCGTGCCGCCGCCGTCCTGCAGCACCGAGATCGTCGTCGGCACCACGACCTCCCAGGGCTCGCCCACGGCGCGCAGGTCGTTCGGCCCGGGGCGCAGCTTCTTGAGCTCGCTGACCAGCGCCACGTCGGCCTCGTGCGCCGGGAGCCGCGCCGCGTCGCCGTCCCACAGCATGCCGGACGCGAGGAAGTACAATACCGCCATCGCCTCGGACGGGCTGACCGGGACCAGCAGCTGGGCCCAGTCCGCCTCGAGGAACTCGTGGAACCGGTCGTCGCCCAGCCCGCCGAGCCGCGCCGCGGCGCGGCCGCGCCTGGGTCCGGCCTGGAAGAACCGGTACGACAGCTCGCGCCACTCGAAGCAGCGCTCGAAGAACTGCAGCTGGCGCGGCAGCGCGAAGTCGACGCCGCGCGGCAGCCCGGACGGGCCGTCGTCGCCGCCGGTGTGATCGTGCAGGGTCTGGAACAGGAGATCGAGGCCGCCGCGCAAGAGCTCGCGACGCTCGACCGCGCGCCAGCCGAACCGCGGCTGCACCGATCCACCCGGGGCCCCGTCGACCCCGCCGTGGCCGTGCCACGCCTCGATCTGCGCGCCATAGGCGGCCTGGATCGCCTGGTAGGTGCGGAGCCGCCAGGTGTCCATCGCGGTGGTGCTCAGCTCGGCGGTGATCTCGACCGAGAGCTGGACCGGCTCGAGCTCCACCGGCGGCGAGCACAGCGGCCCGCAGGTCAGCAGCAGCACCTGCACCGCGCCCAGCTCGCCGGCGAGCGGCAAGGTCGTGGTCCCGGTCGCCGTGACGTCGAGCTCGACCGTCGCGTTGCCGACCACGCCGCGGATCTCGAGCGTGCCTCCGCCGGGCGCCACCACGTACGACACCACGGCGCTGCGCGCGGCGTAGCCGTCGGGGACGGTGAGCGTGAGCGGTGCCCCGCTCCGCGCCCAGCCCGACACCGTGCGGCGCACCGGCGGCGGCAGCACCAGCGCCTCGCTCGGGTAGCGCGCGGCGAGCCACGGGAAGCCGCGCCGCGTGATGTGCTCGAACGACTCGGGCGGTGGGATCGGCGGGTAGGCGCTGTGCGGCAGGTCGGGCTCGCGGGTCGTGTAGCCGGCGGCCGGGTCGGCGACGAGCAGCTCGAACACCAGGCGGTTGCCGTAGCGGACGATCGTGGCCTGGTAGACCTCGTCGAGCCAGCGCCAGATCCCGCGCCGCGGCGCGCTGCCGGCGGTGTTGTCGAGCACGCTGGTCGCCTCGTCCTCGGTGGACTCGACGCGGCTCGTGGTGCGGGTCTCGATCACCCGCCGGGCGACGCGATCGGCCGCTCGCTCGACCACCCGCCGCACCGCCCGCGTCACCTCGCTCTGCGACGGGCCGTTCGGGCCGGGCTGGGTCTCGACCGACCAGCCGCCGGTCAGCGTGGTGCTCGGCTGGGTGCCGGTGTTGTAGGAGACGCTGAGCCCGTTGTCGATGTAGGACGTCGTCTGGAGCACGTCGGCGATCGCGCGCGACAGCTCGCTGGTCATGGCGAGCGAGCGGCCCGTGGACTTGCGCCGGGTGTCGTCGGTGGTCTCGCGGCTGACGCTCTGCGAGACGCTGGTCTTCCTGCGGTGGATCGACTCGCGGCGCTCGCCGGCCATCACGCTCTCGACGCGGGCGATGTCGCCGAGCGCATAGCCCACGAGGCGCTGCTGCACCATCTGGAGATCGCCGATCGCGTAGGGCGCGATCCGCGTCCCGCCGGGCGGCGACAGGCTCGGCGACAGGCTCGGCGGCGACAGGCTCGGCGCGGTGCCGGCCGGCGGTAGCGGGAAGATGCCGCCGGGCAAGACCAGGGTGGCGCGCGCGAGCGCGACCAGCGCCGCGACGGTCGGGGGCGCGTCGCCGCGGCCGGCGAGGTCGCGCAGCAGGTGATCGACCACCAGCACCCGCGCCAGCGCGTCGCGCAGCGGCGCGTCGTAGCCGAGCTCGATCACGAGCGCGAACCAGCTCTGCCAGACCCGGGCGAGCTCGGCGATGTACGCCGGCGAGTCGAGCCAGGCGCCGGCGGTCGCGGGGTCCATGCCCAGGAGCTCGAAGATCTCGGACGCGACGGCGCCGGGATCGCAGCCGGCGGCCTCGGACGCGAGCCGGTGGAGCTCGCCGTAGACCTGCATCGCCGCGGGTAGCGCGTCGAGCGGGCGCACGAACGCGTCGCTCGCGATGTACGCGACGGCCGCTCGCTCCATCTCGCCGCGCGCCTCGGGGCCGCCGGCCAGGCGCAGCCCGGCCAGCGCCTGGACCAGCGCGCCCGACGGCGCGGCGTCGAGCGGGTAGGGGTAGCGCACGAAGCCCAGCGCCAGCTCCGCCGGGGCGGGCGCGGGCCACAGGCTCATGTAGACGTAGGGGAACAGCTCGCCGCTGCGGGTCGCGGCGGGCTCGATGATCGACGCCGGCGTGCGTGCCGGTCGCGCCAGCGCACGCTCGGGGCCGGGCACCAGCGGCGGCGGCTCGGTCACCGGCGGCCCGATGATCGAGGTATCGACGGGCGCCGGCTCGCTGCTGGACTGCGCGGCGTGGAGCTTCGCCAGCCTTCCGAGCAGGGTGCGCATCGGGGCGTCCTCGAACCCGTAGCTGAACTGCGCCGCCTCGACGAAGGCGGTGTGAGGGGACAGGCTCAGGCAACGCAGCACGCCGCGGGCAACCAGGTTGCTGCTGAACCGCTGGTCGAAGGTCAGGGGCTCGCTGGCGGACGTCGGCCCGATCCGGACCGGGCTCGCGCTCCGATCGGTGCGGAGCTCGACCTGCCAGCCGACGAGCCGGTCGTCTTCGAGCCACGCCGTGAAGTTGAGGATCAGCGTGTCGGGCCGACCGCCGTCGACGACGGTGTCGGTCCAGGTTCCGCGAAGTTCGC
>DATBBB010000131.1:0-38360 GCA_036271215.1 Kofleriaceae bacterium
CCGAGCACGAAGACGCGAATCGGTTCGGGGTCGCCAGCTATGGCTTCTACGTGACGGATCTCGACGGCAGCCGGTGGCGCGTCGAGGACAATCGCGGACCGTTCGGGCCGGTGGAGCTGCCACGCGACGCGCTGCCACGCGACAGCATCGTGCCGGCAGGGCCGATCAGCTACGTCATGCTCGAGAGCCGGTCATTGGAGGTCAGCATGCGGTTCTACTGCGACGCCCTGGGGCTGCACGTCGCGCAGCCTGCGCCGCATTATTGCTTGGTGACCGACCCGGCAGGCGTGGTGCGCATGATCGTGGTCGAGGTCGGCGATCGGCTGGTCCCGCAGGGCGTGGCCAATCACCACGGCATCACGCTGTCGGGCGGACCCGACGTCATCGATGCGCTGCACGCTCGGATCAGCGCCCACGCGGACGAGCTCGGGATCAAGAAGGTATTCTCGGCGACTCACCAGCACGGCTCGTACTCGTTCTATCTGCAGGACGCCGACACCAACTGCTGGGAGCTCGAGATCTGGATCGATGGCGTCAATCCGGTGCTGCGCGGCATCGAGTCCCACGAATCATCGTAAGGTCGGTGCAGCACCGAGCTGTCGGATGATGGCCGGAGGCCGGCGCCGTCGTCGACTCCGGATCTGGACCTGCCCGAAAATTTGGGGCGCTCGGCTTGTCGGGCTTGCGCGAATTGCGGATCGTCTCGCCATGCCCAAGATGACAGCCGTCCAGGTCACGAAACCTAATGTGCTCGACGTTGTGGAGCGCGAGATCCCGGATCCCGCCGCGAACCAGGTCCGCATCAAGGTCGAGGCGTGCGGCGTGTGCCACAGCGACAACTTCGTGACCACCGGCGGGTTCCCCGGCCTGGCGCTGCCGCGGATCCCCGGTCACGAGATCGCGGGCAAGGTCGACGCGGTCGGCGCGGGTGTCACGGCGTGGAAGGTCGGCGATCGGGTCGGCGTCGGCTGGCACGGCGGCAACTGCTTCCAGTGCGAGGCGTGCCGCCGCGGCCTGTTCCTCAACTGCACGAACGCGAAGATCACCGGGATCAGCCACGATGGTGGTTACGCGGAGTACGCGGTTGTTCCGAGCGAGTCGGTCGCGCGGATCCCGGACGGGCTATCCGCGGTCGACGCCGGGCCGCTGCTGTGCGCGGGCGTGACGACGTACAACGCGCTGCGGAACAGCGGCGCGCGGCCCGGCCAGACCGTCGCGGTGCAGGGGATCGGCGGGCTCGGCCACCTCGGCATCCAGTACGCGGCGCGCATGGGGTTCCGCACCGTGGCGATCTCGAGCGGCGCCGACAAGGCCAAGCTCGCGCGCGAGCTCGGCGCGCACGAGTACATCGACACCAAGCAGGTCTCGGCGGCCGAGGGCCTGAACGCGCTCGGCGGCGCGGATCTCGTGCTCGCCACCGCGCCCCACGCCGAGGCGATCCAGTCGACGATCAATGGCCTCAAGCCGCGCGGCAAGCTGCTGATCGTGGCGGCCCCGTTCGAGCCGATGTCGATCTCGGCGTTTCCGCTGCTCAGCGGCAAGACGATCGCCGGCTGGCCGAGCGGCTCCGCGATCGATTCGGAGGACACGATGGCGTTCAGCGCGCTGACCGGCGTGCGGCCGCGGACCGAGACGTTCAAGCTCGCGCAGGCCAGCGAGGCGATCGCGAAGATGCTGGAGAACAAGGTCCGGTTCCGCGCGGTGCTCGTACCCTGAGCGAGCGACGAGCGAGCGACAAGCGAGCGACGAGCGAAGCCCGCGAACGAAGCTCGCGGCTCGCGCGATCAGCGCGCCGGGACGGCACCGAACACGGCGCGGCCGACCTGGAGCCGGTAGCCGGCGAGGTAGGGCTTGCCATCCGGCGCTGGCGCCGACGTGTTGAGGTGGCCGGCCATGTAATACATGCGCTGGGCCGCGACGCGCTCGGCGCCGGCCTTGGCAGCCGCGGCGAACCGCTGGTCGAAGAAGTACGGCGGCGTGCTCTGCGAGTACAGCGTCACGCGCACGCGCCGCGCGACCTGCTTCGCCGCCGGTGACAACCGCATCCGGTAGGTCACCTGGTCGGTGCCCGGCAGCCCGGTGGTCGGGTGTGCGGTGATCGTGTAGTCGGGGTCGCCGCGCGTGTCGGTGTAGCGGTCGATCGCGGGGAACGCCGGGTTCTTGTACGCGACGGGCGGCGGCGCCGGCCACCAGTTGCGCTCGGGGCCGGTACCGGGCTGGGTCGCGGCGGTGTACTCGGTGCGCTGCGCCGGATCGGTGACGTTGCTCGGGTTCCAGCCCGGCGGGCGCAGCCGGTTGTCCTTGATGATCCAGTAGCGGTGCAAGAAGCTGGTGGTGAACTGCAGCGACGACGACTGGACCAGCTCCTCGTAGATCTGCGCCTGATCCTCGTCGGTGATGACCTGGCGGTGAGGCTGGAACGGCAGGCCATCGCGCCCGGCATGGAACGTCTCGGTCGCCAGCGGCTCGCCGGTCGTGCCCTTGAGGATCATGCCGATCTCGTTGGTCCGGCCCGACGCCCACAGGATCTCGTCCCGCGGCCCGAGGACTTCCACCTCGAGGAATAGCCGGCGAAACCCGACGCCGCTCGGCAGCGCGTGGCCGCCGAGGTTGCGCACGGTCACCGGCGCCGACAGCTCGTCGCCGTTCCACCCGAGCGCGCCGACCGCGACCTCGGCGGTCTCCTGGCTCGCGACCTCGAGCGCCGCTGACAGCCCGGTGACCAGCGGCGCCGTCACGTTGGGGTTCATGTAGTCCTGCTGGCGAACCCCGAGCAGCAACGGATACTGCTGGGCATAGGCCGTGAGGAAGACATTGAGGCCATAGAGCTTGTGACGATGGTATTGTCGGTTCGGGAGATCGACATCCTTCTTGGGTAACACGAAGTCGGCCTCGGGATAGGCCGTGCCCTGGACATTGGCAATCCCGGTGTCGAGCGGCTTGCCGCGATAGTCGTGCGGCATATGGCAATCCTGGCAGCTCCGGCCCGGTGGGTTGCCGGGGCGCCACGTGCTCATGTTGCTCAGCAGCCACTCGAGATAGGTGGTCTGCTCGAACGCGGTGCCGGCGAGCACGCCGGCGTCGTCGAACACCGGCAGGACCACCGTGTGGCAGGTGCCGCACATCTCGGACCCGGCGATCTGCTTGCCGAGCTCGGGCGTGATCCCCAGGGCGTTCACCATCGGCTTGGTCCGGACCTCGTCGTTCGACGCCTCGTCCGGAAACGGCCCGAACAGCCGGAACGGCGAGCCGATCCGGAAGTTGCCGGTGAACGTCTTGGCCAGGTTCGGCAGGTCGAGATCCTTGTCGGCGATGTGGTGGCAGAACGCGCAGTCGATGCCGTCGCGCGCGAGCGCGCCGTACTTCGCGTTGCCGGGATCCTCGTCGCGCCACGCGGTCACCATGCGCTCGGTGAACAGCTTGCCGTCGTAGTTGGCCGCCGGCCGCTCGGCAGGCGGCGGCAGGAACGCCTTGCACGGATCGCCCTTGGGACCCTGCCCGGCGGTATCGATGTTGAATTGCCGCGCGCCCGGCCCTCCGTGGCAGTGCAGACAGGTGTTGTCGATGCAGTCGCGGATGTTCGCGAGCCCGGGCTCGCCGCGGGCGACGTTGCGCTCGAGCTCGAGCTGCGAGTGGAACACCGGATCGCGGCCGGCGAGCCCCATCGGCGACACGCTCCACTCGGCCCACGGTGTCAGATCGATCTGCTGCGCGCCGACTCGCTCGATCATGTTCGGCGTGGCGAGCTGGCCGGCGCCGCCGGCCTCGTGGCAGCCCTCGCACTGGTCGGAGGTCACGAACTCGCTGGCGACCGGCGGCGCGCCGGGGACGCCGAGCTTGGACACCGCATGATCGTAGGTGTGTGACGGCAGCCGCGAGCTCCAGATCTCGGCGTAGCTCAGATCGAGCTCGGGGAACGCCGCGCGCCAGCCGGGTAGCGCGTCGGCATCCGGCAGCGGGAACGGGTTCTCCGGGCACTGGTTGGCGGCGCTGCCGGTCCCGGCGCCGGGGCTGCCGGCGCTGCTGCCGGCGCCGAGGCCACCGCCGCTGTCCTGCGCGCGCAGGTGCGTCGCCGGGGCGCGCGACTCGCCGGCCACCTTGCGCAGGTGCAGCAGGTGCGGCAGGGCGTGCGTGTGAGCGTCGACCTCGGTCTCCCCTGCGGCGCTGGGGCTCCACGGATACGCGATCTCCTTGCCCATCAGGTTGGTGAAGCTCGCGAACGTCGCCTGGCCCTGCGCCGATGCATGGCAATACACGCAATAGTTACCAAACTGCGCGTTCGGATACTGCTGATCGCCTACCGCGTAGTCTCCGTAGGTCGGCAGCCACTGGCAGGGCGGCGGCGAGGTCACCGGCGCGCCGTCCATGCCGGGATACGGCCGCTCGGTGAACGCACAGCGGTCCCACAGCGGCGGATTACCGGGGCTGGTCTTGTCGTAGAACGCCCAGTACCAGCCATCGGCCGACTGCGCCTGATCCTTGATCAAGATCGTCCACGAGCCATACGCGTGATCGTAGTAATCCGCCGGCTTGTCCGGGATCGGTGCGATCCACAGCCGGTTCGAGCCCGGGACCAGCGCGAGCTGGGTCGCGGCCGGCGACAGCATCTCCTTGATGATCATCGCGCCGTCGGGCATCGCCGGTGCGTTCGGCAGCTCGTCCTTGCCGCGCCGGTACTTGCACATCCAGTCGATCACCTCCGGCGAGTAGTAGATCTTCACCGCGGGGTGCGGCCCCTTGTTCACGCCCTCGACGCAGCCGCCGGCGGTGCCGTTCGGGCACGCGCAGCCGTCGAACGGCCCGGTCAGCCGCCAGTCGGCGTCGTGCAGCCAACCGAGCTGCTTGTAGGACTCGTCGCGCACGAACGTCCGGACGTCGAGCGCCGCCTGGTCGAGGTGCTCGAAGCGCGGCGGATGCCAGGCCGTCCCATGCGGCGCCGCACACAGCGCCTCGACGTTGTTCCACGGCAGCACCGGCGGCGGCTTGGCCTGCGCGGTCACGCACGCCGCCGGTGAGCTCGACGACGCCGGGGCCGGCGGCTGGGCCGGCGTCGGCCCCGACGACATCGGCGCCGGCGTCGGCGCCAACGAGCAGGCGATCCCGCACAGCACGCTGGCGACCACCGCGAGCGCGGCCTGGAGCATCCCCTTGTTCATCCGTTGGCCTCCGCGACGCATCGCTGTCAGCGCACTACCCAACACATAGGCGCTGGCGGCGTCTCCGCCAGTATCCAGCGCGCCGCACCGGGTGTCCCATCTGCGCCGCCACAAACGCCCGTAGGATGTACGACCACAGCCCAGCCGATCGCGAGCGTGAGCGCCCCGAGCGGCGAGCATGGTGGCGCGGCAGCCCGGCGCGCACGCGATCGCACCGAGCGGCGAGCATGGCCGCGCGCCGCGCGCGTTCGGATCAGTACCAGTGATGGCCCTGCCAGAACGTCTTGGCCTGGCTCCACCCGCCGTAGCGCTGGTCGACGTACTTGGTCGCCGCGGCGTACTGCTTGTTGATGTCGGTCGACTGGTAGTCCTTGCCCATGTAGGCCTTGCGCGTCGACTGGATCATCTGGAACGCGCCGAACGCCGACGACTGGTTGCCCGGCGTGCCGTCACCGCGGCCCTGCGAGTACAGGTGGCCGGCCGTCGCGCTGCCGCCCGACTCGTGCTGCATGACCCATTGCGCCGCGGCCGGCATGGCGAGGCCGCCGTTGGCGGTGAGGAGCTGGTCGGAGGTGAGCGTCGCGAGCGTATCGGTCTTCATGGCAATTCCTTTGGTTGGGAAGTTCGTTGGACGAGAACCCCTTGTGCAGTCGAAGTGCCAGGAATGACTTGATTCCCGCGGGATACACCGCGCATCCCATGGTCGACACCGCGATGCGCTTGGCGTGCGCGCAGACTGTCATCGGTCTCGCGAACCGCGCGCGCCGGCGATCTGGACCACGATCGCGCGACGCCCGCGCGATGTCCGAAAGCTGCGCGCAGCGGTCAGCCGAGCAGCCACACGGTCACCCGACTAGCCGGCGACCGCGGCTTCACCCGCCGATCGATCAGCCTGCCAGGCACCCGCTATCTATATGACCGGCGATCACCGATCCCGATCGATCCGGATCGTCGATCGATCTCGATCGGTCCCGATCGGTCCCGATCGGTCCCGATCGATCCGATGCGATCTGCACCAACGCTCCACGCTCTGGGCTCCGCGATCGCGCTGCGATCGGTCAGTCGACTAGCCATGGCCACCACGCCAGCGGCTGGTGCGCGAGCCATCCCGCGGATCGACGATCTGATTCACCGCGCCGCGCGACGGTGTTGCGGCTCGCCGGATCACGCGATTCGCGAGCGCGATGACAGTCTGCGCGCACGGCAAGCGCATCGCGCTGTCGACGGTGGGTTACGCATTGTCTCCCGCCGGAATCAGCCGGCGCGCGGCATCGCGGCTGCACAAAGGAATTGCCATGAAGACCGATATGCTCGCGACGCTCACCTCCGATCAGCTCCTCACCGCCAACGGCGGGCTCGCCATGCCCCCGGCGGCGCAGTGGATCATGCAGCACGAGTCGGGCGGCAGCGCGACGGCGGGGCACCTCTACTCACAGGGCCGCGGCGACGGTACGCCGGGCAACCAGTCGTCGGCGTTCGGCGCGTTCCAGATGACCCAGGCGACCCGCAAGCAGTACATGGGTGCGGACTACCAGTCGACCGACATCAACAAGCAGTACGCCGCGGCGACCAAGTACGTCGACCAGCGCTACGGCGGCTGGAACCAGGCCCAGACCTTCTGGCAGGCGCACCGCTGGTACTGAGTCTCGCGCGGAGCGACACTGCGGCATGCGCAGCGTTGCCCCCGAGAGCGTCGGCCTGGCGAGCGAAGGCCTCCGGCGCGTCGATCATCATCTGCAGTCGCGCTACATCGATTCCGGAAAGCTCGCAGGCGCGCTGACCCTGGTGGCCCGCCGCGGCGAGATCGCGTGGCTATCGCCGCTCGGGCTCGCGGACCGCGAGCGCAAGACGCCGATGCGGCCCGACACAATTTTTCGCATTTACTCGATGACCAAGCCGATCACGTCGGTCGCGCTGATGATGCTTCACGAACGCGGCGTGTTCTCGCTGTCGGATCCGGTGCATCGCTTCATCCCCGCGTGGGAGCACCTGCGGGTGTATCGCTACGGCCGCTATCCGCACTTCGTGACCGAACCGGCCGCGCGGCCGATGACGGTGCGCGATCTGCTCACGCACACCTCGGGGCTGTCGTATCATATCGCCGATCGCACACCGGTCGACGAGGCGTATCGCCAGCTCGGGGTCGGGACCGGCGGTGGGACCTTGCGCGAGATGGTCGACAAGCTCGCGACGTTGCCACTCGAGTTCTCGCCCGGCACGCGGTGGGGCTACTCGGCGGCGACCGACATCCTGGGCCACCTGATCGAGGTCATGTCGGGCGAACGACTCGACGACTACCTCCGCACCCACATCTTCGACCCGCTCGGCATGGTCGACACCGGGTTCACCGTGCCCGCCGACAAGCTCGCGCGGTTCGCCGCCAACTACGTGCGGCTGCCGGGCGCGACCGAGGCGACGCTGATGGACGATCCGATGGCCAGCACGTTCGCGCAGCCCAAGCCATACCTGTCCGGCGGCGGCGGGCTGGTGTCGACCGCCACCGACTACGCCCGGTTCGCCGAGATGCTGCGGCGCGGCGGCGAGCTCGACGGCGTGCGGATCCTCGGCCCGCGGACCATCGCCTACATGGCGACCAACCACCTGCCGGACGGTCAGGAGCTGACCACCCTGGCCACGCCGGGCAGCTTCAGCGAGACCCGGTTCGACGGCATGGGGTTCGGCCTCGGGTTCGCGGTGGTCATCGATCCGGTGCGCGCGCAGGTCCCCACGTCGGCCGGCGAGTACAGCTGGGGTGGGATGGCCTCAACGGCGTTCTGGATCAACCCGGCCGAGCAGCTCGTCGTGGTCCTCTTGACCCAGCTCGTGCCATCATCGACCTACGACCTGCGCGGCCAGCTCAAGTCGATCGTCTACGGTGCGATCATCGACTGACCGCGACTGACGGCGCGCGATCCGTCCGGCGGGATCCGTGACCCCACGTGAGAGCGATCTGTCCCGCGACTGCGGTTGTCACAGATGGTATTGTGAGCGTGCTTGTTCGCTATCCCGGGAATCGTCGCCCTGATCTTCTTCGTTCTGGCGCGACCGCAAGAGTCCTTCCCCCTGCTCCAGCGGGTGCCGTTCCTGCACCTGTTCACCGTGCTGGCGGTGTTCGGCTGGGTGATCGACGTCCGGCTGCGCCGGCTGCAACCGATCCCGACGCCGACCCTGCCGTGGGTGATCGGGCTGTTCCTGTGGATCATCGTCGGCACGGTCGTCGTGGCGCCCGAGCAGCTGTTCGATCGGCTGGTCGAGACGGCGAGCCTGTTCGTGCTGTACGGGACGATCGCGCACGGTGTCCAGCGCTTCCGGACCTTCCACGTCGTCGCCGGCGCGCTCGCCACGACCTGCATGTTCATCACGCTGGTGTGCTTCCACCAGGGGCTGTCGTCGCTGCAGTGCATCAGCGGTGACGAGGACGCCGACGCCGAGGAGATCACCGGCATCCCGGACGGCCGCGAGTGCGCGAACAACACCGAGTGCCGTGGCCCCGAGGCCGAGCCCGGGCGCGAGTACCACTGCGAGCACGTCGGGCTGCTCGGCACCTACTCGATCGCCGAGCGCGTGCGCTATCGCGGCGAGCTCCAGGACCCCAACGAGGTCGCGCTGATGATCAGCGCCGGGGCGATGTCGCTGCTGATCGGCTTCGCGATGCGCAAGCGCACGCCGGGCAGCGTGATCCTGTACGGCACCGGTGCGCTGATCGCGCTGCTCACCGTGTACCAGACCCAGTCGCGCGGTGGGCTGGTCGCCGCGATGCTGGTGCCGGGCGTCTACGTGGTGCGCCGCTACGGCCTGAAGTCGCTGCTGCCGGCGGCGCTGGTCGCGCTGCCGCTGATGATGCTCGGCGGCCGCAGCGGCGAGGACGCCGAGCTCTCGACCCAGCTGCGCTACGAGGCGTGGGCGACCGGGCTCGACATGTTCCACCACAGTCCGCTGTTCGGGGTCGGCGCGCGCCAGTTCGGCGAGCACCACTTCCTGACCGCCCACAACTCGTTCGTGCTGACCCTGGCCGAGCTCGGGTTCCCCGGCATGGTGATGTTCGTCGCGATCGTCTACCTGACGTTCAAGTCGCTGGTCGTCGGCCTGCGCGAGCTCCAGCACATCCCGGGCACCGCGGCGGCCACCGTGTGGGGCATGTCGCTGCTCGCCTCGATGGCGGGCATCCTGTTCCAGATCAACACGCTGTCCTTCGCCTATCACTCCGTCCTGTGGATCTTCTTCGGCCTGGTCGGCGCCTGGTGCTCGGCGATCCGATATCACTGGCCCGCGTTCCGGATCGAGCTGACCTGGCGCGATCTGGCGATCATCGTGATCATATGTGGAGCCTACGCGCTGTTCGTGCTGCCGATCTTCCTGCGGATCAAGGGCTACGTGTAGCCCCGCGCTCGCCGCGTCAGTAGCCCTGGAACGTACAGGACGGCGTGGCAGGCGAGCACTGCGCTCCGCCCGCCTCGGTCATGCAATCGTCGAGCGCCTGGTCGAGGACCGAGTTGACCGTGGTGTCGTCCCACGCGACCTCGTCGCGATCCTCGGACACCGGGAACAGCTCGCCGGTGGTCTCGTTCGCGGCTTCGCAGGTCACCGTGCCGACGGTGTCCCAGCTGGTGATGCCCCACGCGTGCCACCAGCCGCCCCGCGCCTGGTGGAAGTGCTCCCAGTTGTGCGGCGAGTGATAGCCGCGGCGGACCACGCGGATCCGCGCGTCGTGATCGATCACGTGCGCCGGGCGGCGATCGACGACCACGACGTGGTTCTCGTCCTTGTTGGTCTTCGCGTTGTGATAGACGACCTGGTGCGGAGGGTTGGTGGTCGGGTGCATCGGGCGATCCGGATGCGGCACGACGTGGGTACCGACGACGCGCGCGCCGGCTTCCTTGCCGCGCGGCGGCGCCGCCGGACGCGGCGGGGCATGGCGGACGACCGTGGGCGTGGGTGCGGCGGCCGCGGGGAGCGAGAACGCGAGGGCCAGCGGGGCCAGAAATAGCAATTTGTTTTGCATAGGAATCTGCGCCTTAAAAGTTATTCACATCGATAGATGTGAGTTGAATCTCCGCACCATAGAAGCAGTCGTGGCGTATCACAAGCAGTCGGCACCGTGCATCGCAGTGCGCGCCCGCGCACGGGGTGGTGCCGCCGCGGTTCGCGGTCTCCGGTCCTGGCGCGCCCGGGGGCGCCGCGGCGCTCAGGTTCGCATGCCTCGCGGTGAGCCCGGCCTTCGCGCGAGCTCGGCGAGCGTGGGGTCACGTCACGCACGCGATCGTGAGCTAGCCGGGTCTGCGCGAGCGAGGCTGCTGCAGCCAGCGCGCACGCGCGGCAGCGACGCGCAGTGCCGCCGGCCACGGCGGCGACAACAGGCCGCGCGGTGTTGCCGCACCCGCTCGAGTCGCTACGCTCGATCATGGCCCTCCGGATCGAAGATTACGCGCTGATTGCCGATTGTGAGACCGCGGCGCTCGTGGGCCGCGATGGCTCGATCGACTGGCTGTGCTGGCCGCGGTTCGACTCCGACGCGTGCTTCGCAGCGCTGATCGGCAGCGAGGATCACGGGCGCTGGCTCATTGGCCCCGCGGATCCGGCGGTGGCGCGCGCGACGTCGCGACGCTACCGCGGCGACTCGATGATCCTCGAGACCCGGTTCGAATCGCCGACCGGCGCGGTGGTCGTGATCGACGTCATGCCGCCGCGCGACAGCACCGTCGATCTGGTGCGGATCGTCGTGGGTGAGCGCGGCACGATGGAGATGCGTACCGACCTCGTGATCCGGTTCGGGTACGGCGCCCGCACGCCGTGGGTCACCCGGCTGCCCGACGGTGGGCTACGCGCGATCGCCGGCCCCGACCAGCTGGTGCTGCGCACGCCGGTCGCGCTCGAGGGCGTCGGCACGCGGACCGTGGGCAGGTTCACCGTGGCTGCCGGCGACTCGGTGCCGTTCGTCATGATCTATGGGCCGTCGCACCTGCCACCACCGCCGCCTACCGATCCGTACGCCGGGCTCGCCGATGCCGAAGCGTACTGGGACGCGTGGGCGAGCCGCGCGCGCGCGATCGACGCCGAGGAGCGCGGGCTGATCATGCGCTCGCTGATCACGCTGAAGGCGCTGACCTATGCGCCGACCGGCGGCATCGTCGCCGCGCCGACCACCAGCCTGCCGGAGACGTTCGGCGGTGCGCGCAACTGGGACTATCGGTTCTGCTGGCTGCGCGACGCCACGCTATCGCTGCTCGCGCTGATGAACGCCGGGTACTTCGAGGAGGCCGGTGCGTGGCGCGACTGGCTCCTGCGCGCGGTCGCCGGTACGCCGTCGCAGGCGCAGATCATGTACGGCGTCGCCGGTGAGCACCGCCTGACCGAGTACGAGCTCGACTGGTTGCCGGGCTACGAGGGCGCGCGACCGGTGCGGATCGGCAACGCCGCGCACGGCCAGCTCCAGCTCGACGTCTACGGCGAGGTGATGGACGCGCTGTATCAAGCGCACCACGGCGGGGTCGCCAACAGCTCCGACGCATGGTCGATGCAGCAGAAGCTGCTCGCCCACCTCGAGACGATCTGGCAGCTGCCGGATCGCGGGATCTGGGAGAGCCGCGGCGAGCCCCGCCACTACACCTACAGCAAGGTGATGGCGTGGGTCGCGTTCGATCGCGGCATCAAGCTCGCCGAGGAGGCCAGCATGCCCGGCCCGGTCGACCACTGGCGCGCGGTCGCCGCCGAGATCCACGCCAGCATCTGCCAGCACGCGTATAACCCCCAGCTCGGCAGCTTCGTCCAGGCCTACGGCTCGGCGTTGCTCGACGGCAGCCTGCTGCTGATCCCGACCACCGGGTTCCTGCCGATCGACGACCCGCGGATCGCGGGCACGGTGCGCGCGATCGAGCACCGGCTCGTCGTCGACGGCCTGGTGATGCGCCACGACCCGGCCGAGGTCGAGACCGGGCTGGCGCATGGCGAGGGCGCGTTCCTCGCGTGCAGCTTCTGGCTCGCCGACGCGCTGCTCATGCTCGGCCGCCGCGACGAGGGCCGCGCGCTGTTCGATCGGCTGCTCGCGCTGCGCAACGACGTCGGCCTGCTCGCCGAGGAATACGACGTCGGGGCGCGCCGCCAGGCCGGCAACTTCCCGCAGGCGTTCTCGCACGTTGCGCTGGTCACCACCGCGCACAACCTCAGGAGCGAGAACAAGCCCTCGGATCAGCGCTCCGGCAAGTCGCGCTGAGCCAGCGAGTCCTCGAGCTGACGATCTTTCACGCGCGCCAAGCTCGGCGCGCTCAGCAAGCCGCGCCGTACGCTCGCCGCCTCGCGCGCGTGCCACGGCCGGCGGGCCGACTCAAGATCGCCTGTGTTAATCACCGTCTCGACACGCGCGAGTCCTGACCACGTGTACAGCTAACTGTGTAACAGACATAGATCAGACACACAGACCCACGAATACAGTCCTGTGTGAGTCACACACTACAGTCCTGAGTGAGCCATACACAGGACTACTAGGCGGTACGCGGAGTGCACGTCTGACAAAGCATGACGGCGCGCTACTCGTGTGTTGCAGTCCTCGCGCATCACTGCGGGTGCCCGATTGCGTCAATTCCAATACCTCTGAAACAGAATTTCAGACTTAGCGGATTCAACACATCGCTACTGGAATATGATCTAGAAGCACTGAAATATCGCTTAAGGAATACTGTAGTAGAAGAATCTACGATAGCGCGAGCAATTTTCGTTTGACTGCTTACTGCCAATAAGCGATATGACTCAGGTGCACAAATTACAGTCCTCAAGGTGTTTCTGCACAGGGCTAGATTTTTCCATTCGACCTGTCGGGATGGCGTTCGCCGCCCCCGGCTGGTGTCAGGAGGCGCGGTGATGTCCGACTCGATCGCTTCCCATCTACCGGAGTTCACCACAGCTCCGCACACACCAACCGTCTACGAGATCCGGATTCTCGACTCGGCACATGAGCTGATCGAGTCGTACCGGCTGCGCTACGAAGTTTACGGAGCCCTCGGCTATCTGCGCCATCCGCTGGTCTCGGGGCTCGAGATCGACGAGCACGACGTCGGGGCGATTCCGTTCGGTGCGTTCGACCTCGCGACCGGTGACATGGTCGGGACGATCCGCCTCTTGTCGAACGAGCCGCAGCCCGGCTACGAGGCCCTGGTCCACCGCATCGTCGAAGATTTCGGCGACGCCCGGCTCGCCGAGCGCGTGTTCGGCCCGCCCCGCGAGCGGCTGCCCTCGATCCTGTCAGAGCAGATCGCGCGCCAGATCGACGCCTGTAATATCGAGGGGTTCCCCCTGCGCGAGCTCAGCCGCAGCATCACCCACCCCGACCACCGTGGCTCGGGCCTGGGCCGCGGTCTCATGGAGCTCGGACTCGCTTACGCGATGCAGGATGGCCCGGTGTTCCTGGTCGGTGGCTGCCAATCGATCCACCTCGGGATGTATGCCAGATATGGATATCAGAAATTGCCTGATACCGAATTAAACCACTTCGAGCGCCTCGGCCAGAACGCCCATGTCGTTGTGTGCCGCACCGACAAATTGCCGGATCCGACCCTGACCAATACCCACGACCTGCTGAGCAGTATCAAGGCGGGAGCCCTGGAACACATCCGCGAGCTCGGCTGCGGCTCGCAAGCCCTCTTTCCCATCGCCGCCCCGCACCGGGGACGGCGGCGCACCATGGAATGGTAGGTGAGATATGGACATCAAGCAACTGACCAGTGTCTTCGAGGTTGAAAGTCGCGGCCTGGATACCATGCTGCGCCAACACCCTCGCCTGCGGCCGCTGTTCACCCGCGACTTCCACGGCGTGAACACCAGCGCACTGACACAAGCCTACCTGCAGCTTCTAAAGCTGAAGGCGGACTACGTGCAGTACACCGTACCGGCGCTGCGCGCGGCCGGCGAGGCGCTGCGCGACGGCGATGACGAAGACCGCCGGTGGAGCGCGGTATTCCTCGACTATGCGAACGGCGAGACCGACGAGGTCGAGGACTACGGCCACCACGTCTGGGCGCGTAATGACATGAAGGCGCTCGGCGCCTCCGACGCACTGCTCGATACCCCGCCCCACCCGCACGCGGTGCTCTACGGCATGTACTTCATCGATCACGTCGCGCGTCACCCGTACGCGATCCTCGGCGCCAAGGGCGTGCTCGAGCGGTTCTCGCTCCGGGTGTCCGATGACATCGTGCGCGGGCTGGTCGAGAGCGAGATCCCCAACGCCGAGCACGCGACCGAGTTCTTCCAGCACCACGGCGTGCTCGACATCGAGCACGTCCGCCAAGGTGACCGCAACCTGAAGCAGCTCGAGCAGAGCAGCAAGCGGTTCCAGATCCTCGAGGGCGCCTACTTCACGAGCGGCAGCTATCGCTCGCTCGTTCCCCAGATGCTGCCGGTCTGATGCCGGCGGCGAACCTACTTGGCGGTGATGCTCACCCGAGTCGGTGGTGGGGGGGGGATCCACGTCATCCGGGCATCGGAGATCACGTTCATGATCACCTTGACATCCTGGGTGACGGTCTGACCATCGGCGAGGTGCGGCAGCATCTTGCTCAGCACCTCGCGAATCGAGGTCTCGACATAGATCGGGTACGGCCGCGACGCGAAGATCTTCATGCCGACCAGCGCCGCGCGCGCCGCCACGCCCTTGAACCCGGTGCCCTCGACGATGTAGCCGAGGCTCGACAGCGACGACGCGAGCTTGCTCAGCAAGCCCTTCACCGCGCGCTTGATCTCGTCGGACGGTGGCCTCGCGTCGGGTGGCAGGATCACCAGACATCCGAGCCCTTGCGGATACAGTTTCGCCTGCTCGCGCATGGCTGATTCGATCAGCTCGTAGCGCTTGATCGGTATCAGACCATCGTCGATGACGACGAACAGATCGTGCCATTGAATGAACTGCCCAGAGTTCACGGCTATCCTCCGAGGTGACTACTTCAAGGATCCTCGCACGAACTGAGTCAACAAGCACCGTCGATATTGCATTTGAGATGCTTTGTTCGTCGTCGCTGCAGTCCGGTCGTGATTTTTCAACTCACCCATCTTCGTCGTCGGTGACGAGATCATTCGCCGTGTAAAATCATCGCCGGCAACGCAACACACACGTCGTGCGTTGTCTGTGCGCGCTGCGATCCAGCCACGGTGAAGTCTTCTCGCTTTGCACGATGGGCGGCGGCGCTCGGCCCGCCAAGCTCCCCATGCGCCGTCGACAAGTCCGGGTGCAAGCCGGGCACGAAGCCCCGCGACGAGCCGACGAGCCGACGAGCCGACGAGCCGACGAGCCGGACGCCGGCCAGACGGGCCAGGACCGGCAAGAACGCCACAACTGAGCGCCGCTCGAAGCGCACGTGAAGGCCGGCCGCGAGGACCTCCATCCGGCGCCGATCCGGATTTCACACGGGCTGTAGTTATTGTAAGGTAGGGTCGTGGGTCGCGCCTTCGAGAAACGCAAGCACACGATCTTCGCGCGCATGGATCGCGTCGCGAAGCAGTTCACCAAGGTCGGCAAGGACATCGCGATCGCCGTGAAGAGCGGCGGCACGAGCCCCGACGGCAACCCGGCGTTGCGCCGCGCGCTGCAGAACGCCCGCGCGCTCAACATGCCGAAGGAAAAGGTCGAGGCCGCGATCAAGAAGGCCAGCGGCCAGGGCGCGGCCAACTACGACATCATCCTCTATGAGGGCTACGGTCCGCACGGTATCCCGGTGCTCGTCGAGGCCGCGACCGACAACGTCACGCGCACCGTCGCCAACGTCCGCCATCACTTCAAGGCGCACGGCGGCAACATGGGCACCACCGGTAGCGTCGCGTTCATGTTCCAGCGCCAGGCCGCGTTCCGGCTGAGCCCCAAGGGCATCGATCGCGACGAGCTCGAGCTCGCGCTGATCGATCATGGCCTGGTCGCGCTCGAGGACGGCGAGAGCGACAAGGGCGAGGCCGAGCTGATCGTGCGCTGCGCGTTCAATGACTTTGGCACCATGCAGCACGCGATCGAGGCCCGCAGCCTGACCCCGATCTCGTCGCAATCCGAGTACGTCGCCCAGACCCTCACCGAGCTGCCCGAGGACAAGCTCGACGAGGTCATGGAGATGGTCGCCGGGCTCGACGGCGACGACGACGTCCAGAACGTCTACACCAACCTCGCTTGACCGGTCGCCACCTCGCGCCGATGCGCCGGATCGGGGCCTTCGGTCCGTGAACCGAGCCGCCGCCGCCGCGCCACCCTGTGCAACGCGGCCCCAAGCCATGCTCGCCGAGGCCAACCGACCTGCCGGCGCGCCGAGCGCGCTCGCAACTTCGTGGCAGGTAGCGCGCGGCTCGGGGCGCGCTACCGGAGCAACGGCTCGACCCGCTTGCGCGCGCGCAGCGCCGCCGGGAACTTGTCCAGCACCGCCCGTGCGCGGATCGCGCGCGCATGCGCCGCGGCGCGGTGGCCCAGGCCGCTGTCGACCCGCGCGATGTCGATGTCGATCTCGGCCAGCGTGTCGGCGCGCGCCTGGCTGGTGCGCGCCAAGGCGAGCGCGTGGTCGAGCGCGTCGCGCGCATCGGCCCACCGGTGCTGCGCGATCAGCGCCTCGCCGAGCGCGTGGTACACGGCCGAGCGCTGGCTGGCCTTGCCGTGGAGCTCGTCCAGCGCGGTCAGCGCGTCGCGGCTCGCCCGCTCGGCGGCGACCGGCTTGCCGCGGTCGGTCGCCAGCTCGCTGCCGAGCGCGCCGGTGGTGAACGCGAGCCGCGCGGCGTCGTTCTGCGCGCGATAGCTCGCCTCGAGCGCGGTGAGCTGGCGCTGGGCGAGCTCGGGCTTGCCCAGCTCGCGCGCGAAGTCGAGCAGCGTCTCGCGCACGTCGCACGTGCTCTGGTGGTCCTTGCCGAACTTCGCGAGCGTCGACTCGAGCGCCTCGTCGATCAGCCGCATCCCGTCGTCGAACCGGCCGACCTCGAACGTCGAGACCGCGAACTGCTGCAGCAGATCGGCGCGGTAGCCGGCGAGCGTCTGGTTCTGCTCGGTCAGCTTGACGACCTCGACCATCTCGCGGTGCGCGGCCTCGAGCTCGCCGAGCGCGGACAGATCGCTGGCGACGTCGGCGCGCTGCAGCACGATGTGCGAGCTGTTGGCGGGCTGGGTCGCCTGCATCACGGCGAGCGCCTGGCGCCGGACGGCCGCGGCCTCCGCGGGCTGGTCGGCGTTGCCCAGCGCGAACGCGAGCATGTTGAGCGCGACCCCGTAGTTGGGATCGTCCTCGCCGACCTGGCGCCGGTGGTTCTCGACGTTCTCGCGCGCGACGCGCACCGAGTCCGCGGCGCGCCCGGCGCGGATCAGCGCGTTGGTCAGGTCGAACCGCAGCTCGCCCTCGATGCCGGGCAGCGCCCCGCCGGTCCGGGCGATCAGCGCGAGCCCGTCCTCGATCGCCGCGATCGCGGCCTTGTAGTCGCCGCGCTCGAGCGCGGTGCGGCCGAGCGAGACCTGCAGCCGCGCGTGGGTCCGCACCGAGGTCGTCGGGTGGGCGGCGGTGTCCTGTGCGAGCTGCGCGAGCTGGGACGCCGCCTTGGTGTCGCCGCGCAGCGTGGCGCTCGCGCCGCGCTCCACCAGCACGTTGACGATCAGGTTGGTCGCGTGGAGCTCGAGCGCCTCGCGGTACGCGCGCTGCTCGGCGACGTCGGCCTCGGTGAGCTTGTCGTCGAACTGCAGCGCGACGCCCAGCACGTACGCCGCGCGGGTCGCCAGCTCGCGCTCGCCGAGCGCCCCGGCGTCATGCTCGATCGAGGTCAGCGCCGCGAGGTGGGCCGGCGTGTCGGCGGCCGAGATCGCCAGCTCGGCGGCCGCGAACCAGCGGTCGTACAGCGCGATCACCGGGCCGCGCGGGCCCACCAGCGCGGGCGCGGTGACCTCGACGCACTCCGCGGCATCGGACAGCGCCTCGATCCGGTCGCGCGCGAGCCCGGCGAGGATCGCGCGCGGCGCGCTCGGCATGCCGACGATCACCCGCTCGGCCATGGCACCGATCTGGAACGCGCGGCGCTCGAGGCACGACGTGCGGACCTCGACGTCGCGCGCGACGAGCTGGCCGGTGCTCGCCGCCACGCAGCCGGCCGCGAGCTGATCCTCGACGGCGCGCTGGCGCTCGTCGAGCGCGCCGAGCACGCCGATCACGTCGGGCGCCGGGCTGGCGGATAGCCGGGCGATCACCTGCGCGCGCCGCGCCGGATCCCAGCGCCCGACGAACAGCGCCGGATCGGCCTGGCACGCGAGCTCCGCGCCATCGCGGCCGGGCGTGACCGCGAGCGCCGCGGCGATGCCACCGCCGACCGCGAGCACACCGACCACCGCGCTCACCGCCAGCCAGCGCCGGCGCACCGGCCGCGGCTCGAGCAGCGCGATCAGCTCGGCGAGCGCCGGGCGCGCCGCCGGGTCATCGGCGATCCCGCGCGCCAGCGCCGCGCGCAGCTCGGGCGCCAGCTTGCGATCGCGCCACGCCTGGGCCGCGGCCGGCGAATCGTGATCGCCGCCGAGCGCGTCGATCACCGCCGCGCACAGCGCAAACACATCGGACGCCGGCGACGCGACGGTCCCGCGCCACAGCTCGGGCGCCATGTAGCGCGGCGTGCCGTGGCCATCGTCGAGCTGGACCATCGATCCGGTGCCGGCGGTCAGCCGCGACAGCCCGAAGTCCGCGACCCGGACCCGGCCATCGCCGCCGAGCAGCACGTTCGCCGGCTTGAAGTCGCGGTGCACGATGCCGTGGGCGTGCGCCGCCGCGAGCCCGTGCGCCGCTTGCGCGAACACCGCGAGGATCTGCTCGGTCGTCCGCGGCGCGGCGAGCCAGCGCGCGAGGTCCGAGCCGGCGATGTACTCCATGACCACGAACACCGCGCCATCGGACAGCCCGACCTCGTACACCGGCAGCACGTTGGGATGCGACAGCCGCGCCATCATCCGCGCCTCGCGCAGCAGATCGTCGGGCGTGCTCGGCCCGCCGTGCCGCAGATCGATCGTATCGGTCGGCGACAGCGCCGGCATCGCCGCCTGCATCGGCTGGGACAGGACCTTGATCGCGACCTCGCGCTCGAGCTGCGGATCGTGCGCGCGGTACACCGTGCCCATCCCGCCGCTGCCGAGCTCGCCGAGCACCTCGAACCGCTGAATTCGCCGCGGCGTCATCGCCTGAGCCCGCATGATACGCCGCGAGTCGACCCACCGGCGCGGCCTGGTGACACGATCCACCACCATCCGCCGGCCGTCGCGCATGCCGTCAGTCAGCGTCGTCATGCTCCCCGGCCGCCGGCGCGGCGACGCCGTGGCGCCGCGCGAGCTCGCGCAGGTGGCTGCGGCCCATCTTCGCCGCCCGCGCCGCCCGCGACAGGTTGCCGTCGTGCGCGCGCACCAGCTCCACGATCCACGTGCGCTCCCACGCGATCACCGCGCGCTCCTTGGCGTCCTGGTAGCTGTGCGGCTCGGCGGCGGCCACCCGCGCCTCGGCCGCCGCGGGCGAGAACCCGAGCAGCGCCGCGCGCTCGACGGCGTTGCGCAGCTCGCGCACGTTGCCCGGCCAGCTCTGCGCCGCGAGGTGCTCGAGCAGCGCCGGCGGCAACGCCTGGTCGGGGCGAAACGTCGACCAGAAGTGCGCGGCGAGGACCTCGACGTCGCCGGCGCGCTCGCGCAGCGGCGGCACCGCGATCCGGATCACGTTGAGCCGGTAGAACAGGTCGGCGCGGAACCGCTTGTCGTTGACCAGCGAGCGCAGCTCGCGGTGGCTCGCCGCGACCACGCGGACGTCGACCGCGCGCTGCTCGTTGCCGCCGACCCGCCGGATCGTCCGGTTCTCGAGCGCGCGCAGCAGCAGCGGCTGGAGCGCCAGCGGCAGCTCGCCGATCTCGTCGAGGAAGATCGTGCCGCCGTGCGCGCTCTCGAACGCGCCGATCCGCCGGGTCTCGGCGCCGGTGAACGCGCCGCGCTCGTGGCCGAACAGCTCGGACTCGGCGAGGTCGTGCGACAGCGCGCTGCAGTCGATCACGATGAACGGCTGGTGGCGGCGGTCGCTGGCGTCGTGGATCGCCTCGGCGATCAGCTCCTTGCCGGTGCCGGTCTCGCCGTGGATCAGCACGGTCGCCGTGCTCCGGCCGCAGGTCTCGATCATCGGGTACAGCCGGCGCATCGCGACGCTGGCGCCGAGGATCGGCCCGAGCTGGCTGTCCGCCGCCAGCGGCTGCTCGAGATCGTGGTCGAGCACGCGCAGCGCGATCGTCGTGGTGCCGATCCGCAGCTGCGCGCCGGACCGCACGAACCCGGCGCTGAGCTCGACCTCGCCGACGAACGTGCCGTTGCGGCTGCCGAGATCGCGCAACTCGAGCCCGCGCTCGGTGGCGCGCAGCGCGCAGTGGTGGCGCGACACCGCCGGGTCGGCCAAGCGCAGATCGTTGCCCTCGCTGGTGCCGATCGACAGCTCGTCGCCTTGCGACTGCACGCGGGTGCCGCGGCCCGGACCATCGACCACGGTGACCTCGAACTGCCGGATCAGCAAGCTCCGGGCGCGCACGGCGAGGGTCGGCATTCCGTGAGCGTAACTCTTGTGGAGCGGTATCCCCATCGACCCACCGGCTCCGTTCAACCGCCGGGCCATCCCACGCGGCGGCTCCGCGCCCCGCCATCCATGTGATTTTGCGCGCCCGGCGACCGCGCCGCACCGGAGGCTCCGGCCTCACCCGTGGTCCCGCACCGGACCATCTGCGGGCAGCCGGCCCGGCGCAAGAGCTGCCGAGCCTTCGTTCGCCACGCTTGTCGATCGGCTTGCCGGCATGCTGCCGGCCGCGCCTGCATGGAAACGATCGTCAGCTCGAGGACTCGCTGACCGAGCTCAGCGGCCCCGCGCCCCCGAGCCGGCGCAGCCGGAACGCCTGCGGCGTGCTGCCGGTCCAGCGCTTGAAGGCGCGCCGGAACGCCCGCGGGTCCGCGAACCCGACCGCGGCGGCGATCGCCTTGAACGGCCGCTGCTCCTCCAGCGTCTGGCGGATCGCCGCATCGCAGCGCAGGCCGTCGAGCAGGCGCTGGTAGCTCGTGCCCTCGGCGGCGAGCTGGCGGTGCAGCGAGCGCGAGCTCAGCGCGAGCTCGGCGGCGAGCTGATCGACGGTCGGGGCCACCGCGCTCAGGTCGCGCGCGAGCGCCGCGGTCACCCGCTCGGCCACGCTGCCCGCTGCCCGCTGCCGCGGCGTGTACCAGTCGAGCAGCTCGAGGAAGCAGCGGCCCGCCGCGCGCGACAGCCCGCCGCGCACCGGCAGCGCGAGCGACTCCGCGGCGATCACGAGCCCCGGCGCGCCGAGCTCGACCCGCACCGGCGCCCCGCACGCCGCCGCCCAGCGCTCGAGCGCGATCGGCGGGCGATGGCCGAGCACGATCGCCGCCGGCCGCCACGCGCCGCCCGACAGCCAGGCCCCGCCGCGCACGAGCGATGCCAGCAGGTACTCGGTCGCGACCCGGGCCCCGAGCGGCGGTAGCGGCGGCGACAACGCCGGCGACAGCGGCGCCGGCGCGCCGGACCGCTCGGACCGCTCGAGCCGCAACTCGACGTCGCCGTCGGTGTGCACCAGGCGCACGGCGAACGCATCGGTGATGTAGCGCCAGCGCGCCACCGTGAGCTGCAGCGCCTCGCCGATCGTCCGGCACGCCATCGCCGCGAGCAGCATCAGGCTCGTGTGGTCATCGGGCGACGCCGCGACCACGAGCGGCAGCGACGGCCCCAGCGCGTGCGCCGCGCGCGCCCACAGCCGCTCGGCGGCGGCCGGCGCGATCCGCGACGAGAACACCGGCTCGCACGCGGTCGGCCCCTCGTCGAGCGCGACCCCGTACCGCCCCGCCGTCCGGATCAGGTGACGGACCGCCGCGACAGACTCCGACGCCTCGAACGACACGATGGACCTGCATATCACGCCGCCGCGCGCCGACTCTGCATGTCGATCCCAACACCGACTTTCAGCGCGACAGGCAGGACTTGCGCCGTGAACCGATAAGACCAGACTCACAATTTCACGGACTACAAAGCGACATGCGGATTGGCAGACGCGGTCCGGCGATTGGCCACCGGGGTCCCGACCGGCTCGCCTAGTGTTCGCTGGGCCCGCACGGCGCGGGCGCATCACGACCACCACAGGAGAACATCGCATGCGACTCACGATCCCCGGACTTGCCTTCTTGATCGCGACCGGCCTGGCGGCCTGCACGTCCAGCGTGTCACCACCCGAGTCACCACCCGCGGCGGCCGCGCCGGCCGCGCCCGCAACCGCCACCACCGTCAGCGCGCTGACCACCGACGACGGCGCCACGGTCTACCTCGCGCGCGCCGTCATGCCGCCCAGCCCGGCGATGCTCCAGGCCGCGCTCGCCAACAACCCCGACGCGATGCGCGACGCGGTGGCGACCCAGACCACGTGCCAGGCCGCGGTGACCTGTCCGCCGCAATATGCATCATGCTCGACGTGGTCGACCTACACCCTGTGCGGCTCGCAGTGCGGCCCCGGCGTGTGCATCTGCAAGCCGGTGATCGACTGTGGCCCCGATGACCCGTCCTCGCTGCGCGGCAGGGATACGTATGACGCGTTCCGCGTGTGCTTCGATAGCAATCAGAACGCATGTACCGAGTGGGCGCAATCCATATCGACATACTGCGGCTGCTGAGCCCGGCGAGACAGCTTGCGACGCGCGTGCGGCAGCCCACCGGCGCCCCAGCGCGCGGTCTGCGACAGCGCCCGGTCGCAGCGCGGCGGACGAGCCTCGCTCGCCACGATCAGTCGGCGCTGATCACGTCGCCGAAGGTCTCGAAGCTGGTGCCGTTGAACTTCGCCAGCTTCATCTGCGAGAACGGCTTGAAGTCACCGGCGCCGGTGTTGACCTCGATGCCCGGGGTCGCGACCGGCAGGCTCAGGTGGCTCAGGTTCGCCGCCTGCTTCATGATGTTCGCGCGCGACAGGTCGTTGCCGCACTGGGTGAGGACCTTGACCAGGGTCATCGTCACGCCGTAGGCGTAGACCGTGCTGACGTCGCTCGGATCGAGGTCCGGCAGGTACTGCTTCATGAACGCGCGGTACTCGGCGAGCCCCGGATCGCTGGCCATCGCCGGATCGCTCGGATCCTTGAGGTACGCGGCGGTGATGATCCCGGTGCTCTTCTCGATCCCGGCGGGCCGCAGCACCGTCGTGATCGACACCGATACGTTGGTCAGCAGGTGCCGCGGCTTCCAGCCGATGTCGAACATCTTGCGGATCGCGCCGGCCGCCGCCTTGGGGGTCGCCGCGGTGATCTCGGTATCGCAGCCCGCCGCCTGCAGCGCGACGATCTGCGAGTCGACGGTCGGATCGGTGACCTCGTACGACTCGGTCTTGACGACCAGCTTGTCGTACTGGTCGCCGAATCCGTCCTTCAGGCCGGCGAGGTAGTCCTTGCCGAAATCGTCATTCTGGAACAGCACGCAGACCTTCGCGCCCGGCGTCTCCTTGAGCAGGTAGCGGGCGTAGATCTTGGCCTCGGTGCGATAGCTCGGCTGCCAGCCCATCGTCCACGGGTACTTCGCCGGATCGGCCCACTTGTCGGCGCCGGTCGCGACGAACAGCTGGGGGATCTTCTTGTCGTTCAGGTAGCGCTGGATCGCCGTGTTGGCGGCGGTGCCGAGGCTGTTGAAGATGAACGCCACGCCGTCGTCCTCGACCAGCTTGCGGGTGAGCTCGACCGTCTTGGGCGCGGCGTACGCGTCGTCGAGGCTGATCAGCGTGATCTTGCGACCGTTGATCCCGCCCTTGTCGTTGATCATCTTGAGGTACGCGACATCGGCCTTGCCGATCGCGGCATACGCCGACGCCGGGCCGCTGTACGGCATGGTCTGGCCGATCTTGATCTCGGTCGCGGTGACCCCGGGCGTGCCGGCGGCCGCCTCGTCGGCTGACTTCTTGCCGCCGCAGCCGGCGACGACCACCGCGCCGGCCAACCCCGTGACGACCCATCCGTTGCGTAGCGACATGTAACCTCCGTCAAGATCTGGTGTGGGGAACTGCAGGACCGGCGAACCCGCGGCGCGCCGAGCGAACGAGCCCCGCCAGCCCGCCCGGCATGAGCTTCATGCAGACGATCAGGAGAACGCCGTAGATCACGCCCGGCGCGTCGTCGGACAGGTGCTTGGCGAGGTTGGGCACCAGCTCGATGAACCCGGCGCCGAACAGCGTGCCGCCGATCGACGCGATGCCGCCGACCACGCCGCCGACCAGGAACTGGATCGACAGCACGAACGTGAAGCTGTCCGGCGAGATGAACCCGACGATGATCGCGCCGAGCGCGCCGGCCACGCCGGTGTACATCGAGCTGACGCCGAACGCGGTCGCCTTGTACGACGCGATGTCGATCCCCATCGCGCCGGCGGCGATCGGGTGATCGCGCAGCGCGATCAGCGCGCGCCCGGTGCGGCCGCGCACGAGGTTCCACGCCGCCGCGAACATCGCGACCGCGACCGCGAGGCAGAACAGGTAGAGCCAGCGATCGTCGTCGATCACCGCCGGCCACGGCGAGCGCGGCTTGTCGAGCAGCACGCCCTGGCTGCCGCCGGTCCAGCGCGCCAGCGCGTCGAGCTTGAGCAGCTGCGGCATCACCACCGCGAGCGCGAACGTCGCGAGCGCCAGGTACAGGCCCTCGAGCCGCGCCGCCGGCAGGCCGAACAGGTAGCCGGCGACGAAGCACACCGCGCCGGCGAGCGGTGGGGCCAGCCAGTACGGCACGCCGGCGTGGACGATCAGCGCGGCCGCGACGTAGGCGCCGAGCGCGTAGAACGCGCCGTTGCCGAGCGAGATCTGGCCGCTGAACCCGGTCAATAGATTCAGCCCGAGGATCGCGATCGCGTAGACCACGAGCTGGGTGAGCTGGAACGCGTGGAACCCGCTGACCAGGAACGGCAGCACGATCGCGGCCGCGAGCACCGCGGCGAGCCCGAGCGGGGCGCGCATCATACCCGCACCACCACGGTGCGACCGAACAGCCCGCTCGGCCGGAGCACCAGCACCCCGACGATCACGAACAGCGCGAGCGCGAGCTTCAGCGTGCTGCCGACCAGGTACGCGCCGGCGAGGTTCTCGAGCATGCCGACCAGGAACCCACCGATCGGCGCGCCCCACGGGTTATCGATCCCGCCGAGCAGCGCGGCGGCGAACCCGTAGAGGATCACGCCGCTCATCATGTTGGGCTCGAGCGACACGATCGGCGCCGCCATCATCCCGGCGACCGCGCCGAGCACGCTGGCGAGCCCCCAGCCGAGCGCGAGCATCCAGCCGACCCGGATCCCGACCAGCCGGCTCGACTGCGGGTTCTCGGCCGCGGCGCGCATCGCCAGCCCGAGCCGGGTGTAGCGGAAGAACACGAACACGATCGAAAGCACGATCAGCGTCACGCCGATCATCCCGACCTCGTGCGGCGACAGGTAGGTCGAGCCGTACCAGGCGTGCGGATCGAACGGGCTCGGGAACGACCGCAAGGTCGGCCCGAAGATCCAGCCGGCGAGGCTGTTGAACAGGATCAGGAACCCGATGAACACGATCACCTGGGTCAGCACCGAGGCGTGCTGGAACTGGCGCATCACGGCGCGCTCGATCACCACGCCGGCGACGAACGAGATCGCCACGGTGAGCGCGAACGCCGCCCAGTACGGCACGCCGGCTTGGATCAGCGACGACGCGACGTAGGTCGCGCACATCGCGAGCTCGCCCTGCGCGAAGTTCACCTGGTGGGTCGCCTTGAAGATCATCACCAGCGCGAGCGCCACGCTGGCGTAGATCGCGCCGTTGGCGAGCCCGGACAGCAGCTGATGCAACAGGGCCTGCATCGCTATTGCCCCAGGTACGCGCGGCGCACCGCCGCGTCGGCGGCGATCTGCTGCGGCGGGCCGCTGGTGACGACCCGCCCGGTCTCGAGCAGGTAGACCCGATCGACCAGCGCGAGCGCGAGCCGGGCGTTCTGCTCCACGATCAGGATGCTGGTGCGCTGCTCGCGGTTGATCACGCGCAGGATCGCGAAGATGTCCTGCACGATGATCGGCGCGAGCCCGAACGACGGCTCGTCGAGCAGCAGCAGGCGCGGCCGCGCCATCAGCGCGCGGGCGATCGCGAGCATCTGTTGCTCGCCGCCGCTCAGCGTGCCGGCCTGCTGGTGCAGCCGGTCGCGCAGCACCGGGAAGTAGCCGAACATCCGCTCGGTGTCGTCGGCGACCCGGCGGCCGCCGCGATCCGCCGGGTCGCGCCGCAGGTAGGCGCCGAGCCGCAGGTTGTCCTCGACCGACAGGCTCGCGAACGTGCCGCGGCCCTCGGGGACGTGGCCGATGCCGCGGCGCACGATCGCCTCGGTCGCCAGGCGATCGATCCGTTCGCCGGCGAACCGGATCTCGCCGCGGGTCTTGACCGCCATCTGGCAGATCGCGCGCAGCGTGGTCGTCTTGCCCGCGCCGTTGGCGCCGAGCAGCGCGACCATGCCGCCATCCTCGACCTCGAGCGCCACGCCGCGCAGGACCGAGACCGCGCCGTACGCGGCGTCGACCCCGCGCAGCTCGAGCAGCGCGGTCACGCGGGGCCTCCGGCGGGCGTGGCTGCCGCGTCCGGCGTGCCGAGGTACGCGCGGATCACCTCGGGGTGAGCCTGCATCTCGGCCGGCGTGCCCTCGGCGAGCGTGCGGCCGAAGTCGAGCGCGACCACGCGGTCCGAGATCCGCATGACGAAGCTCAGGTGGTGCTCGACCATCAGGATCGTCACGCCGAGCTCATCGCGCACGCTGCGGACCAGCGCGCCGAGCCGGTCGACCTCCTCGTGGTTGAGCCCGCCGGCCGGTTCGTCGAGCAGCAACAGCTTGGGCTCGCCGGCGAGCGCGCGCGCCAGCTCGACCCGCTTCTTGACCGCGAATGACAGCCCGCCGACCGGCACGCCGGCGACCGCGGTGAGCTCGAGCCGCTCGAGCAGCGCGCGCGCCTGGTCGGCCGCCTGGTGCTCGCCGCGCACCAGGCTGGGCGTGCGAAACGTATCGGCGAGGAACCCGCCGCGGCCGCGCACGAACGCGCCGGCCATCACGTTGTCGAGCACCGACAGCGAATCGAACAGCGCGAGGTGCTGGAA
The DNA here is from genome assembly GCA_036271215.1 of Kofleriaceae bacterium. GTDB lineage: Bacteria > Myxococcota_A > Polyangia > Haliangiales > Haliangiaceae > JABFXX01. The sequence goes on from DATBBB010000131.1 coordinate 27,273, forward strand.
CGTGCGGCCGATCCCGACGCGGGCGACGCCATGGCGCGGGATCGCGAGCAGCGACCGGCCCTCGAGCTCGATCCGACCGCGCTCGACCTCGCACAGCCGGCTCAGGCAGTTGAACAGCGTGGTCTTGCCCGCGCCGTTGGGGCCGATCAAGCCGAGGATCTCGCGCGGCCGGACATCGAACGAGATGTCGTTCAGTGCGACGATCGCGCCGAACCGAACCGTCACGCCGGCGATCCGGAGCAGGGGTACCGCGAGGTTCGCAGCGAGCTCGGCCGTCACATCACAGGCCCTGTCCTTGTTGCGTGAAAAACACCGTTCTGCAATGCAGAATCACGTTCTGCATTCCAAGCGCCCCGAAGCTAGACGAGCGCATGCAGGGGGTCAAGCGGATCGTGACGCCGTACGCATTGCGCCGCGACGCGTCGCGCCGCGATAATCGATCTCGAGCATGCCCGTGTCATTACGCCGGCCCCAGGCACCGCGCGGCAAGCCCCGCACGAAGCCGCAGGTCCGCTCGCCGCGCGCGAAGGCCGACCGCCACTTCGTGACCGCGCTCGCCCGCGGGCTCGAGGTCCTGGCGTGCTTCCGGTCCGGCGATGCGATGCTCGGCAACGGCGATCTCGCCGAGCGCTGCGGGCTGCCGAAATCGACCGTGTCGCGGCTGTCGGGCACGCTCGAGCGGCTCGGCTACCTGCGCTACATCGACGACGTCGCGAAGTACCGGCTCGGCAGCGCCACGCTCGGGCTCGGCAGCACGGTGCTGTCGGGGCTCGGCGTCCGCCAGCTCGCGCGGCCGATGATGCAGGAGGTCGCCGACTTCTCGCAGTCGGTGGTCGCGCTTGGCGTCCGGGTCGGCCTCGGCATCATCTATGTCGAGGTCTGCCGCAACAAGGCCGCGATCACCTTGCCGCTCGACGTCGGCTCGCGGGTGCCGCTGGCGACCACCGCGATCGGCCGCGCGTACTTCGCGGCCGCGCCCGGCGACGAGCGCGAGGCCATCGTGCGCCAGCTGCGCACCGACGACGAGCCGGCCTGGCAGCGCCACCGCCGCGCGCTCGACGCCGCGGCCGACCAGCACCGCAAGATCGGGTGTTGCAGCTCGTTTGGCGACTGGCAATCCGACGTCAACGGCATCGCGATCGGGTTTCACCCCGGCGGCGGCCTGCCGATCATGGCGCTCAACTGCGGCGGCCCATCGTTCAGCCTGCCGCGCGCGTTCCTGCTCGACGAGGTCCGGCCCCGGCTGGCGACCGTGGTGCGCCGGCTCGAGGACACGCTCGGCCACGCCGGCCCACAGATCAAGGCGCCCCGGCGACCACCGCGCCGATGATCCGGCGCGCCTCGTCGTCCGACGCCGGCGGCACCGCATGCGTCTCACTATGACGCGAGCCGTCGCAGCTTCGAGTCGCGGCGCGCGGCTCAGATCGCGGTCAGCGGGGTCACGTACGACGGCCCGGTGTGGAACACGCGGCCGAGCTGGCTCGCACCGACCCGCAGCGCGCCGCTCAGCAGCTCGCGGGTCCACGCGTGGCCGGCCAGCTCGCCGATCAGGTGGCGCGCGGCGCGCGGCGAGACGAAGGCGTCGGTGGTCCGGCGCGGGTCGGCGAAGTTCTCGACCACCGCGTCGGCGATCCGCTGCTTGGGCGAGTCGGTCACGCCGTCGCTGCCGTATTGCGAGATCAGCAGCAGCTTGCCCGCCCCGGTCAGCGGCTCGAGGAACACGTTGTTGAACGCCACGGTCGGCGCGCCGTGGTCGGCCCAGAATGCCTCGAACGTGCGCGTCATCCACGCCGCGTCGAACGCCTGACCCGGCGCCAGCTCCGACGCCGCGACCGCCTGCACGACGTGGCGCACCATCTTGTTGCCGAGGTTCGCGCCCTGCCCCGCGATCGGATCGAGCGAGATCGCGGTGTCGCCGATCGGCATCACCACGCGGCCCGACGGCAGCCGCCCGACCGGCTGGCGCACGGTGGGGGTCACGCTGCCGAGCAGCCAGCCATCGGGGTCGGCGATCTCGATGTGGGAGGCCCACGCAACATCCCACGGCATCAGCTCGCGGATCACCGCCTTGGCGGTCGCCACCGCCTGCGCGCCGGTCGTGCAGCCATCGAACCGATCCATCGGTCCGCCGGCCTTGGCCTCGAACAACATGCACCACGTGAACCCACAGTCACGGTGGTAGTAAGGCATCCAGAACACTTCTCCATACGGAGCGAAGAAGTTGAAACGTACTGGCAAGAACGGCACTCCGTCGACCGAGTCCGGTGCCCCGCGCACCACCATCATTGCCAGTTTACGCTGTGGCGTATCATACACGCTGCGCTGCGCGTGACGCGGGAACAGGTTCGCGAGCCCGGCGCGGCCGGACGCCACGAGCACCAGATCGTACTGCGCGGCGATCGCGTCGAGCCGCTCGGGATCCACGGCCTCGACGATGAGCCGGCCACCCGCCGCCTCGAGGTCGGTCATCCAGCGATGGCTCTGCAGCCGCAGATCGATGGCCTGAAAGTGACTCGCCGCCCGGCCGGTCATCGTGACCAGCCGGTTGCCGCGGGTCGGACAGAACGTCAGGTACACGCCGCGGCCCTTGGGCGCGACGTGCTCCCAGTGCGCAAGGCCAAGCTCGCGTTCATAGTCGAGCGCGAGCTTGAACCGAGCCGCCGCTCCGGTCGGCCGCGAGCCGTGCAGCCAGCGGTCCGCGGTCCGATCAGAGTACAGCGTGACGTCGTGACCGTCCTGCACTAGCCCGTGTGCTGCGAGCAGTGCGGCCTGCCCCGATCCGATAATCGCGATCCGGCGAACCACCATACGACTACCCTGACACAGACTCCGCATCAGTACTACCCATGATCGGAACAATCGATTCCGGAGACGTGAAATATCGACTTCACGTGTGAGCTAATTCACCGCAGTCACGCTGTGCATGGCGTGTGCTCCGACCTACAATTTTGCACCGACGCCCGTCGTATGAGCTCGGTAATCGCGTCGCCAGCCGGACTGCTCCACTGGCCGTCGCGCGCCCGGACCGCGAGTGTCCCGGCATTGACCTCACGGTCGCCGATCACCACCACGAACGGCACGCCGTCGTGATGGGCCAACGCGATGCGGCGCGACACGGTCCCGCCGTCGGCGTCGAGCCGGCAGCGCAGCCCGACCGCGGTGAGCCGGGCCGCGATGTCGGCCGCATGGCCGCGCTGGCTCGCCGACACCGGGACGACGGCGACCTGATCGGGTGCCAGCCACGCCGGCAGCGCGGCGCCGTGGTGCTCGAGCAGGATGCCGAGGAAGCGCTCGATCGAGCCGAACAGCGCGCGATGCAACATCACGACGTGACGCCGCTCACCGAGCGAGTCGACGTAGCGGACGTCGAACCGCTGCGGCATCACGAAGTCTAGCTGGATGGTCCCGCATTGCCACGGTCGGCCTCGCCGGTCGCGCAGCAGGAACTCGAGCTTGGGCCCGTAGATCGCGCCGCCGCCGGGTTGAACCTCGCACGGAATACCGAGCCCGGCCGCGACGTCGCCCAGCTCGCGCTCGGCGCGGTCCCACCATGCGTCGTCGCCGAGCCGATTATCTGGCCGCAGCGACAGCGCAACCGACACGTCGGTGAACCCGAACCGGCGGTAGAACGCGGGCAACTCGCGACAGAACCGCGCGACCTCGCCGGCGACCTGGTCCTCGGTGCAGAAGATGTGGCCATCATCCTGGGTGAACTGGCGCAGCCGGAACAGCCCATGCAGCGAACCGGTCGCCTCGTTGCGGTGGACCAACCCGAATTCAGCAATCCGTATCGGTAGATCGCGCCACGACGGCGCCTGCTTGCGGACCAGCTGGATATGGCCCGGGCAGCTGACCGGCTTGAGCGCCGACTCGTCGGCGGCGTGGCCGAACGCGAACATGCCGTCGTGGAACGCGCCCCAGTGGCCGCTACGCTCCCAGACCGGGCGCCGCATCAGCTGGGGAGTCCGGACTTCGCGATACCCGCCCTCGGCAACTTGCGCACGGGCGGAATTTTCCAGTAACTGGTACAGCGTCCAGCCCCGCGGGTGCCAGAACACCATCGCAGGCGCCTCATCCTGAAAATGGCAAAGATCCAGCCGAGCCATCAGCGCCCGATGGTCGTCGGATGGCAGCAGCGGCTCTGATGCCACTTCAGACGGGGATTGTGATGGTGATTCGTGAGGTGATTCAGACGGTGATTTGTCGCGCGCAGGCATCGTCGTCTCCAGGGTTCGGGGTCCAAGGGGAACCACCAGAACCGGGACGCGATCAATCATGACAAACGCCCGGCCGGGTGGCGGGCGTGAATCGTGTTTGCGGCTGTCAACCGGCGCGCACGACCACAAGCCCGTAGGAGCTCGTGGTCGTCGTCGTGAGGCGCCGTGACGCAAACATCGCACCACTAATGTAGATGGAATCGCGCGATCTCGCAATAGGGAACCTTCTTAGACAAGGGAATCTTCTTAAATAAGGGATCTTCTTAGACAAGGGAATCTTCTTAGACAGGCATCCTGGTCGACAACCATCTTGGCCGCTGCGACTCGCGCACGACACCGCATCTCACGCCTTCTTGACCTCGCAATTGAACATCCACTGGATCCCGTAGGCATCGGTCACCAGCCGGCGCGGCGCGCCGGTCACGGCTGCAGAGCGGCGGCGAGCGAGTCGTCCTGGCTGCAGCGAGCGAGCGCCACCGCGGCCAGGTACTGGGCGGCGCCGATGGCCGCGTCGGCCGCGCTCGGTCGCGCGTTGAGCAGCGGCGCGGTGATCCACTTCATCACCTTGCTCCACGCCGCCGGCACCGCGACGGTCTGCATCGTCGGGCTCGCGTTCGGGGCGCGCTTCCACGTCCACAGCGCGTAGCCGGCGGTCACCCGGTACTGCGGGTCGTGGAACATCTCGACCGTCGAGTGAATGTAGTCCTCGCTGGCCTCGCCGAACTCGCCGGCCCACAGCGGCACCTGCTGCGCCGCCGCCAGCTGCGCGTACACCGGGAACTTCGTGGCGCGGTCGTCGCCGAAGAAGTTGTAGGTGTGGAAGCTGTACGCCTGGTTCGCGTCGAGCAGCTGGGTGAACCCGGTGAAGTCGGTCGCGGCGGAGTTGCCCTCGACGATCACGAGGTGGTGGGGATCGACCTGGCGGATCGCGCTGGTGATCTGCTGATCCATCGTGCGCAGCTGATCGCCGGTGGCGTTGCACGGCTCGTTGAGCAGGTCATAGCCGGCGACCCACTTGCGATCCTTGTAGCGCGCCGCGACCGCCTTCCACAGCGCGGTCGTCCGCCACTGCGCGAGCGGCTTGCTCCACAATAGCGTGCTGTCGGGATCATCGGGGAACTCGTCGCACTGCCCGGCGGGCGCGGCGTGCAGATCGAGCACGACATAGACATGGTGCGCCTCGCCCCACGCGACCACGTCGTCGAGCCGCGCGAACCCAGCCTCGCTGTACTGGAACGGCTGATCGTCGGTCTCGATCAGCGAATGATTGAACGGCACACGCACGCTGTTGAGCCCGAGCTGCGCGATCCGGGCGATGTCGGCCTCCGTGATGTACGCATCGCGAAACTGCTCGCGGAACGCGGCCGCGGCATCGGCCCCGAGCAGATCGACCAGCCCGGCATAGACCTGGGTCTCCGCGTTGCGGCTCAGGTCGAGCCCGATCTGGCCGCCCATGATCCAGCCCTCCCACAGCAGCCAGCCACCGAGGTTGACGCCGGTCATCACCAGCGGCTTGCCATCGTTGCCGATCAGTGTACCGCCGCTGCGGTGCACGAACCCGGCCGACACCGCGGCGGCCGCCGTCGTGTCCGCCCCAGCAGCCGTGGCCCCGGTGTCGGTCCCGCCGGCGGTATCGGTCCCGCCGGCCGCCGGCGAGGCCTCATCATGATCGGTGGCGCAGCCGGCGAGCGCGGCTGCACACAGGAGTGCGCACTGGAATGTTCTCATGCGCCTGCGCATCGCAAGCGAGATGCCGTACGGACATGTCGCGGATCAAGAACTGACCACGGCTCGCTGTGGAGATTCCCTCCGGCTGTGACCCGCCGTTGACATCGACTGCGCCACCGGCATGCGCGTCACCCGATGGTGTCGGCGCCCCAGGACGCTGCGTGGCAGGGCCGCTCGGCTCACGCGTCCGCGACAAACGCGCCGGCCACCAGCGCATCCAGCGCCCTGTCCCATTTCTCCCCGCTCGCCCCCGATCGGGATCCACGCTGTGCTGTCTGCTTTCCGGACGCGGCCACCATCGCACGCCGCAACCATGGATCGTCCATGTCGACGTCGAGGTGCTTCAATAGATCGGCCGATCCGCGAAGCGCCAGGATGATCTCTCGCTTGGCGAGATGATCGGATGGCCATCGCTCGGCAACCCCCAGTAGCTGATCGACATCCGGCCAATCCGCGCGATTGAACGCACGCATCAACCAGGTCCGAGAATAGTCCGGGCCACGCAGGAAGGCAGGGTCGTCACGAACGCTATGCACGACCATACCCAGCAGCGCGCTGCGTTCCTCCGGAAACTTCAGCCCGCACGCGGCAATCGACGCAGAGATATCGCGCGCGATCGCCTTCAACCTCGCCAGCTGATCGAGCAGCCGCGGGATCACCCCCACACGTTCCCGCAACGGCAGTGCGGCCAGCGCCTTCTGGGAGGTCTTGATCCATGCCAGGTGCTGCGTCCCGATCGCCTCCAGCAAGCGATGGCGCGTCCTATCGATCCGCTCGCGATCCTGATCGGTCAGCTCCACCGGCGCAGGATCGGCGTACGGATCCAGATCTGCGAGCCCCAAGCTCATGTGCTTGAGCCAGGCGGCCGGGTAGCGCGCCGCGATACACTCTCGATAGTTCCCCGCCGCAAAGATCTTGGTCTTGGCCTCCTGGATCGAGAGCCCGGCCGTTTGCCACAAGAGGCTTGCCAGTAGCTCGACGCGGAGCCGGGCCTCAGCTTCAGTCTTGCAGAAGAATCGGTAGTCATCATTGAATCGAATGAAGCGCGCACCGGCCGCGAGTAGCGCGGCGTCGACCTCGTTGAGCACCACCTCGGCAAAGAACGCCGAAGGAGTCGGTCCGACCGGCAGGCCGACTGCAGCAAACGAGCACAGCAACCGCCGGACCCCTTCGATCAGCCGGCGATCGCCGCCCGACCGCTCCAGGGCCGCGGCCACCACGTCCACCGGGATCCGATGATAAAATGAGCTGATGTCGGTCTCGGCCACAAAGCCGGCCGAGTACTCATCCAGGAGCGCGCGGCTGCGCTCCTGAAATGACGCGTAGCCGATGGTCGGGTCCCATAGCTCCTCGGTCCCGCTGAACCGAAAACTATGCACGACGCCTTCCGCGACGGGTACCCGGGCCTGCTCTGCAGCAGGTCCGAGCTCGAACACCGCCGCGGTCAGCAACAGCGTATCGAGTGGATCCAGCTGCGTCGCGTTCCGGCTGCCGCCTGCCGATTTCGGCGCCAGATATGCGCGTGTCGGACCGAGGCTGTGTTCCGACAGATCGATCTGTTGCGCCAGCGGTCCGAGCGCATCCCACACGGATGCCATCACGGAGTATTCGAAGGGCCTCGGAAACAGCGAGGTGTCCGCGCGCGTCGAGAAATAGGACACGGCGTGGTTCAGCGCCGTCGCCGAAAGGTACGCGCCGGACTTCAGTCGCCACGAACGAGCGTCGCTTGCTGTCGGCTTGGAGACCTCCGAGATCGCCTCGATCTCGATCGGAAATTCCAGCTGATCTCCGGAGTCCACGCGCTTGACGACCGCCAGCAGCTGCCCAGGATCCACGTGATTCGACTCGCAGAGCATCCAGAACGGGTGCGGAGCGCTCACATTCGGAATCGGCTCGCGTTCGACATGCACGACGTACACATACGTGCGCAAGCCCACCTCCAGCAGGACCTGGTACGTGTGCGGCTCGCTCGTGGCCGCGACGCGACGGAGCTGGATGCTCATACGGTCCTCCGGAACGAAAATACCGCCTGACCATTCCAGTACGATGAGAAATCGCTACGGCTCATCCAGTAGCACTCGCCCGGCCGAGGATCGAGGATTTCGAGACGCTCTTGATCGACGCCAGTGACAACCAGGAAGTGCCCCACAGGCTCGCGGGGTAGCCAGAAATTGGCGATCCACGGCCCAGGTGTCGACAAACGTCGAGCCATGCTCCATTGCTCCGCGGAAGTTCCGGGATCCGCCACCCATCCACCCCTCCATGTGTTCGCGTACTCGGTGTGCGCGCAGAGCTCGTTCAGCGCTTCCCTGAGCGACTCGACGCTGAAGTACATGCCCTCACCGAGCCGGGAGAGCTCGTCCTGGGTGGGTAGCGGCTTGATTCCGAGCATCTGCATGAGCATCAGGGCACAGGCGCAGCCACAATAGCTGTCTTCCAGCTGCCGGATCGCACGCGGATCGGCTCGCCGACCCTCGACCGGCCACGGAACGCCACCTGTTGAGTCCGCCACGCGCGCCCGATGTTGAGCCACGGGAGGTTCCCCGAGCAAATGTTCGGCGGCCGATTTCGGGCGACGGGAAGCATGGCGGTTGAGCTGGTACTTTACCGCACCCGACGCGCGCATGGTGCGTGCACAGCTCTCGCCGCCGCCGGACGCCAAGGCTGGAGATCACCGCATCGATCGCACCGGATGCGCGGACTCGTAGAGAGCGTCGGCGACGCTGATCAGGCGATGCTCGAGGCGCGGGCTGGAGATCGCAGGATCGATCACGAGGAACACCGAGACAGCTCGGCTGCGAGGACTCATTTCACGTTGGATGCCACGCGGCGAGACCCTTGGGTTCCGGCACCTGGCGGCGCGGGCTCATGCAGCGTGCACGACGGGTCGCTTCGCGCCCGGCACATTGCACGCGACCGGCTGACTACCGGCGGCGGCCGATCACGAGGACCAGCGCGAAGCCGATGAACAGCAGCGACAGCGTGCCCTCGACCCCGAGCGGGCGGTCGTGCAGCAAGGCGAGCGCGGCGCGCGGCACCGCGACCAGCAGCAGCACGAACGCCAGGACGCAGTCATCCCAGCGAGCCGGGTCCATCGATCGCATGTCTGCTCCTTGGCTGGCGTTCGCTCGGGCCGTCGCTCGGGTCGCTCGGGTCGCTCCGGCCGTCGCTCGAGTGGTCGCGATGGCCGCCGCTCGGGCGGTGGCTGTGGGGAGCACCGGCAGGTTGTCTGCCGCTGCCGCACGGCGCAGGACAGCAAGGTTCATAGACTAGCCAGTGATGCACCGGCCGTGCCCCGCATAGACCCGCGAACCCTCACGGCGTGAGGTGCTCGTGCATGGCATTTTGCAAGGTCACGGCGCGCCGCGTGGGCAGCTTGCACGCCCGGCGCGGCAGCGAGTGCCGGGCATTTTGCATGGCTCGAGAACACTCGCAGGTCCCGTCGAAGATCCGACCGTACCGACCGTGCCGGCCGCACCGTCGTGCAGGGCCCAGCCGGCGATCGGGCGAAATGCAAGGCCGGCTAACTGCGCGCAAATACAAATCGCGACGTTGCGCGCCGGCACATCCGCTGCACACGCGGCGGCCATGAAGATTTCGAAACTGGTCGCGGCCGGCAGCGTGCTGCTGGCATCTGCGAGCGCGTACGCGCAGCCCGCGGACTCCGCGCCCGCGTCGGACCCGGCGCCCGCGACCTCGCCCCCGTCACCGCCTGCGACTTCTTCTTCCGCGCCCGCGCCAGCCTCGCCGCCTGCCGCCGCGCCCGCCGGCGCTCCCACCACCGCTCCCACCATCGCGCCCGCCACCGGCGACGAAGAGCTCGATCCGTTCACGTTCGCCGACTTCACGTGGCAGTCGGGCAACGCGCGCACCAAGGACTCGGTGCTCGGCAACAAGTACTTCACCGGCGAGTTCCGGCTCGACGACGTGTTCCACTACAGCCTGAACCGACCCAAGGACGACACGATCTCGGGCTCGACCGAGGCGTGGCGCCACGCCGAGAACCAGGTCACCCAGCTCGGGTTCGGCGGCGACTTCCACTGGGACAACGTCCAGGGCCGGATGATGACCCAGTTCGGCCAGCTCGCGACCACCACGCCGCGCAACGACCCCAGCCCCGCGCGCGGCCAGTGGCAGCTCGACGACGCCTACCGCTACATCTCGGAGGCCTACGGCGGCTACCACTTCGGCGATCCGCACCGCGGCGTCAACCTGCAGGCCGGCATCTTCATGAGCTACATCGGCCTGTGGAGCTACTACAACTTCGACAACTGGACCTACCAGCCGTCGTACGTGTCGTCGAACACGCCGTGGTTCTTCAACGGCGTGCGACTGCAGTGGTTCCCGAGTGACAAGCTCAAGATCGAGCCGTGGATCATCAACGGCTGGCAGTCGTACGCCCGGTTCAACAACATCCCCGGGTTCGGCGGCCAGGTTCGCTACACGCCCACCGGAAATATCATCCTTATCGCTAATCAGTATTTTCTCGGCGAAGATACGCTCGGCAACCCGGACCGCAAGCGCGTCCACACCGACGACTCGATCCAGGTCAAGTGGTACGAGGACCAGACCCGGACGATCAGCAAGCTCGCCACCACGCTCACGCTCGACGCCGGCTGCGAGTCCGGCGGCGGCGTGTCGTGCGTCGGCGGCAACGCGGCGGCGCCCTCGCAGTTCTTCGTCGGCTTCATGGCGTACGCCCGCGTGTGGTTCGATCACGATCGGTTCGCGCTGACCGGCGGCGGCGGCGCGATCGACAACCCGGGCCGATACCTGGTGCTGGTGCCGCCGATCAACGGCGCGACCGCGTTCTCGGGAGCCACACCTTACTTCACCGCGAACCCGGGCGATCCATTCAAGGCCTGGGATACCCAGCTGACGTTCGATTACATGCCGAGTCAGTACATTACATTGCGAGGCGAATTTACCTATCGCCACGCCAACGTGCCGTACTTCAGTGGCCCGGATGGAATTACACCACCGGGCGGTAACCAGGGCGCGCCCGGCTCGGTGGTCACCAACGCCGACGGTACGACCTGGAAACCTGATCTGGTCAAGAACGAGCCACGGTTCACACTCGCCTTGATGGTGAAGCTATGACCGACCTCCTGTTCGTGCTCGTCACCCTCGTGTTCTTCGCGGT
>DATBBB010000132.1:0-18465 GCA_036271215.1 Kofleriaceae bacterium
CCGCGTCGAGGTCGAAGCTCGAGAGCGCCCGCTGGCCGGCCTCGATGGAAAACCGTGCCGCCAGTTCGAGCGCGTTGCCCTGGTAGGCGTGCTCCGCCAGCACCGCCGGATCGGCGCCGCCCGCTTGCTCGAGGTGGGCGCACGCCAGGCGGTGCGAGACGACGCGGTTGTCCTCGGTGAGGAGGCTGTAGGCCGCGTCGCGCACCAGGGCATGGCGGAACTTGAACCGCTCCTGGGCTGTTCCCCACCCCTCCCGCTGCGGCTCGATGAACTCGGTGCGCACCAGCATCGCCAGCGTCGCGTCCACGTCCACCGTGCGCTGCTCGTTGCGCAGGAGCGCCGCCAGCCCGCCGCGCGTGAACGTCTCCCCGAACACACTCGCCGCGTGCAGTACCCGACGGGCGTAAGCGTCGAGCTGCGACAGGCGGGCCATCAACATCGCCAGGACCGTCTCCGGTAACGTGTCGCAGCTTCCCTCGACGACGGCGCGGATCAGCTCCTCCAGGTAGAACGGGTGGCCCGCCGATTGCGCGACCACGCGGGCCACCGCCTCGGCGTCGGGGACGTGGCCGAGGGCGTACTGCAGCACCTCCTGCGCCAGCTGTTCGCACGCCCGCCGCGTGAGCGCCTGCAGCGGTAGCACCTGGAGGTTGGACGAAGCCCAGAACGCGGGGAACTGCGGCTGCGCCTCGGGCCGCGCCAGCGTGAGGACGAACAGCGGCAACTCCGCGAGCTCGCGCAGCGCCTGCTCGAGGAGCTGCACGGTGAGCGCGTCACCCCAGTGCAAGTCTTCCAGGACGAGCAGCACCGGCCCGGCCTGGCACTCGGCACGCAGCCAGGCGAGAAACGCCAGCTTCACGTGCTCGTGCATCATGCGAGGATCGCTGCGCGCGGCGTGCATCGCGGAGCTCCCCTCGTCGGGAAAGCGGACACCGCATAGCTCACCGAGGAAGGCGACGACCTGCGCCGCTGATGCCTCCGCCAGGTGAAGCCCGAGCCGCTCGCGCAGCCGCTCGGTCCGCACTGCGTCGGGCTCGCCGCCGGCGAGGCCGCACAGCCGGCGCAGCGCCTGGCCCAGCATCCCGTAGGGCGCTCCGGCGTTCATGATCTCGCCGCGCCCGAGGAGCACCAGCAGCTCCGGGTGACGCTGCGCCGCGCGCCGCAGGAACTCGTGGCGCAGGCGGGACTTGCCCATGCCTGGCGGCGCCACCACGCCCGCCGCGCGCGCCACCGAGTCGGCGATGCAGGTCGAGAGGGTCGACTCCAGCGTCGCCAGCTCCTGCTCTCGACCGACGCACGGCGTGGGCTGGCCGAGCAGGCGACGCACGTCTTCGCCCATCGCGGGATCTTGTGCGCGTCCGGCGTGCGCCCGACCGTCCTCGTGCTCGATCTGAAGGCGGCCGGCGAGCAGATCCTCGGTGAGGGTGTCGAGCCACACGTTGCACGGCGCCTCGGGTGCCCGTGCGCGGGGGGAGTCCTTGAGCAGCTCGAATGCGCGATCGATAGCCTCGCCGATGGGCTGCTGGCCCTGCAGGCGGCCGCGGCCGGTGGTCACCGCGACCTCGACGTCCGGCAGATGCTCCGCGAGGATCAGCCCGCAGCGCACCGCCAGGAAGGCCTGATCCGAAGCGCTCGCCGAGGGGGGCATCGTCACCATGACCGTGCCGTCGGCGAGGACCTCGACGATCGCGCCCAGCTGAAGCAGCTCGTGCTCGAGGGACTGCGAGAGCGTGGGCGGTGTGCCGCTGTCGCCCACGAGCGCGGTGGTGCGCTCGTGCTCGTCGCTCCTCGGCACGGCGATGGCCAGGCTGACGATCCGCTGCTCTTGAATCGTCAGCTGCGGCATCACACTCGCCGCCAGCGTCACGGTCTGGGGCGACTCCTCCGTTGATAGCTCCGGGTGGTGGCGCGCTTCGTGTGCGACCTGATCGTGCGGGAGCTGCGCGCGCTGCTCCTGGGGTGTCAGCAGCGGACTCATGCGCATCGTCGGCGTCATGATAGGGGCCGAATCCTCCGCCGGCAGCTCGAGGTGGCGAAGCGCCTCGCACAGGGCAAGGCCATTCGGGAACCGTGCGCGAGACTCCTTGCGCAACATCCGATCGATCAGGCTGGCGAACACCTCCGGGACGTCGGGGCGCCACGTCCGGATCGACCTCGGGTTGTCCAACAGGACCTTGATCAGGATCGCGACCGCGTGCTCGCCGAAGAAGGCGGGCGTGCCAGCGAGGCACTCGTACAGGACGCAGCCGAGAGAGAAGATGTCGGTCGGCGGGCCGATCTCGCGCTCGCCGCGTGCCTGCTCGGGCGACATGTACTGGGGTGTGCCGATGACGACGCCCGTGCGCGTCACGGCCCCCATGCGCAGCATGCGGCGCGCGATCCCGAAGTCGAGCACGACGATGCGGGCCGGATCGCGGCCGGGGAGGAAGAGGTTTGACGGCTTGAGATCGCGATGGATGACGCCGCGCTCGTGCGCCTCGGCGAGCGCCGCGCCCACGCCGCGCGCCACCGCCGCGGTGTCGCGCAGGCCGAGCGGTCCGCGATGGATGCGCTCGGCCAGGTTCTCGCCCTCGAGCCACTCCATCGCCAGGTAGGGCGGGTCCGCGGCAGCAACAACCCCATGCGCCACGTAGCGGACGATGTGAGGGTGGTGCAACTCGCCGAGGATGTGGGCCTCGCGCATAAAGCGCTGGACGCCACTCGCGGAGTCGTGCGCCAGCAAGAGCTTGAGTGCGACCGGTCGCCCGGTCTGTTGATCGATCGCGCGGAAGATCGCGCCCATCCCACCAGTAGCGATCCGCTCCTCGACCAGGAAACGCTGCGCAAACAGCTCACCGGCGATGGGATGTCCCATGAACCCGGGTCACTATAACACCCATCTCGGTCCCTTGCGTGGCTGGTGGTGACGCTCGACGCGGCGATCGAGCCGGCGGAGGTCGCAGCGGTGCTGGCGCGGTTCGAGTGCCTTGAGGAAGAACGCTTTGCTCGCTGCATAGTCGCTGACTCCGAAACTTGACGTGGTCAAACATGAGCTCTCCTGAAGTGTGTGGGCCTGCGCGAGGCCGCGCGTCAGGCGAGCAGGTGCTGGTGCGCGTCGCGCAGCGCCGCGAGCTCGGCGAGGCCACGCGTGCGGGCGGTGGCGATCGGCTCGCCGGCGGCGACCTCGGTCCGGACCTCGTAGTAGCTCTTGAGCTTGGGCTCGGTGCCGCTCGGCCGCATGATCACGCGGCGGCCGCCGGCGAGCTTGAACACCAGGACGTCCGATGGCGGTAGCCCGCCTTCACCGCGCGCCAGGTCGACGACCTCGTCGATCGCGTGGCCGGCGAGCGCGGTTGGCGGCGTGGCGCGGAACCGGGCCATCGCGGCGCGGATCTGGGCGAGGCCCTCGGCGCCGGGCTTGGTCAGGGAGACTTGCTCGGTCACGAACAGCCCGACCTTGCGATAGATGTCATCGAGGTGATCGAGCATCGACTTGCCGCGCGCGCGGTTCCACGCCGCGAGCTCGGCGGCGATCAGCGCGGCCGAGACGCCGTCCTTGTCGCGGACCAGCGGGCCCACGCTGTAGCCGAGCGCCTCCTCGTAGCCCATGACGAACCGGCCGCGCTCGGTGCGCTCGTAGTCGAGCGCGGCGTTGGCGATCCACTTGAAGCCGGTCAGGGTCTCGCGGTAGGCGGCGCCGGCCGCCTTGGCGAGGAACCCGAGCAGCTGCGACGACACGATCGTCGTCGCGACCATCCGGCGATCGCGCGGTCCGACCTCGAGCAGGTAATCGGCGAGCAGGGCGCCGAACTGATCGCCGGTCAGCACGCGGTAGCCGGTGGCGCTCGCGGCGTCGGGCACCGCGATGCACAGCCGGTCGGCGTCGGGATCGTTGGCGAGCACGAGGCCGGCGGAGACCTTGGCCGCGAGCGCGAGCACGCGATCCATCGCGCCCTTCTCCTCGGGGTTGGGGAACGCCACGGTCGGGAACGCCGGGTCGGGCTCGCGCTGGCTCGGCTCGGTGTGGAGCTGGGGGAACCCGGCGCGCGCCATCGTCGCCTCGACCGACAGCGCGCCGACGCCGTGCAACGGTGTGTACGCGATCACGAGATCCTCGCCGGTGACGCCGGGGCTGGCGCGCAGCTTGAGCACCTCGGTGACGTAGGCGTCGTGCAGCGCCTCGGTCAGATCGACCACGGTGCCGGCGCGGCGCAGCTCGTCGAGCGCGGGCATCGCGAGCTGATCGCTGCGGCCGATCTTGGCGATCGCGGCGGCGATCCCGGCGTCGTGCGGCGGGATGATCTGCGCGCCGTTGCCCCAGTAGACCTTGTAGCCGTTGTACGCGGGCGGGTTGTGCGACGCGGTGACCATCACGCCGGCGCAGGCGCGCTGGTGCTCGGTGGCCCACGCGGTGGTCGGCGTCGGCCACGGCCGGTGCGCGAGGTAGCTCGTGATCCCGGCGCCGCCGAGCACGCGCGCGGTGTCCTCGGCGAACGCGCGCGAGTTGTGGCGCGCATCGTGGCCGATCACGACCCCGCGCTGGCGGGCATCGGGGACGTGCTCGATCAGGTACGCGGCGAGCCCGGCGCTGACCTTGCGGACCAGCACGCGGTTCATCCGCTGCGGCCCGGCGCCGAGGATGCCGCGCAGCCCGGCGGTGCCGAACTCGAGCGTGCCGGTGAACCGCTCGGCGAGGTCGGCCTGGGCTGCGGCGTCGCCGGCATCGGCGGCCGCGATCATCGCGCGCAGCTCGGCCACGGTGGTCGGATCGGAGTCCTCGGCGAGCCAGGCCTCGGCGAGCGCGCGGGGAGAAGCGGTCTGCGACATCACCCGAAGGTACACCTCGCCGGCCCAAGCGCGTGCCGGGTAGCCCTCGGCGCGGCGAACCTCGCCGGCTGCGCTACGAGCCCGAGCCGGACTGCTTCTTCTTCATCTTGCCGATCAGGCCGTCGAACCCGTCCTTGTCCATGATCTTGTCGAACATGGTGCGGTAGTTCTCGACCAGGCCGACGCCGTCGGTCTTGACGTCCCACGCGCGCAGCTTGTCGCCGTCCTTGACCAGCACGTAGTCGACCTGGATGACGTACGGCCGGCCCTTGCGCTTGGTGTTGATCTTCGTGGCGACGGTGGTGTTACCGTCCTTGTCGGACGACTCGCCGGTGTAATCGATCTGGTACTCGAGGTTCGCGCGCAGGCCGCGCACGTAGTTGTCCTCGATCAGCTCGCGGAGCAGGCCGAGGAACTGATCCTGCTGGGCCTTGCTGAGCTTGGGCCAGTTGTCGACCATCGCGCGCTTGCCGAGCTGGTCGATGTCGAGGAAGCCGCGCACGCTCGTGGTGACCTTGGCGGCCAGGTCCTTCTCTTCCTTGGAGCCGGCGGCGACCTTCTGCTTGAGCAGCGACGCGATCGTATCGTTCGCGGTCTTGACCGCCTGGGTCCCGGGGCCGGCCTTGCCGGCGGCGGTGTCCTTGCCGGCGGGCCCGGCGGGAGCAGCGGGCGCCGCAGGGGCCGCGGGCGGCGCGGCCGGGGTGGGGTCGGCCGCGGCGACCGAGGCCACGAACAGAAGCGGGAGGGCAAGCGATAGGCGACGCATCATGACTCCTCTGAGATGACCCGAACCCGGCGCGGTGGCAACTGCTACGGGCCAGGAGTTCGTATGGCATACGAACTCCGTCGCTTCGATCGCCTCGCGAACGCTCGGCTATACGGATCGGACGCGCTCGCATGCTCGCGCTATGGACGGCGGCCGCCGGCGTGGAATTCACCGGCGGCGCGATCGAGGCGTACCACGGCGACGTTCCACTGGAACACCGCCTGCGCCCAGCGCGCCCGCATCTGGAACCACGCGATGTACGCGTCGGCCAGATCCTTGGACTCGGCGGTGCCGATCGCCTCGGCCTGCAGCACCGAGGCCAGCCAGGTCCGCGCGGCCTTCTCGCCCTCCGACGCGGCGCCGACCTTGTCGTGCGCGGCGATCGCGTCGGCGAGCGCGTTGTCGGCGTCGTAGCGCGCGCCGAGCGCGGCGAGCTCGGACAGCGCGTGCGCCTTGTGGGCGTCGGCGCGCGCCCGGGCGGCCCGCGCGGCGGTCGTCCAGGGCTCGATCTGCCATTGCAGTCCGACGACCAGCCCGGCACCGCTGCGGTTGTACGGATCGTTGGCGAACGCGCTCGGCGGATCGTCGGCGCCCTGCGCGCTCGCGATCACGCCGGACGCGACCAGCGCGATGTCCGGGAAGAACTGGCTGGTCGCCATCGCGGCCAGCTCGTCGGCGGCGAGCGCGCCGGTCCGGGCCGCCATCGCCTGCGGCCGGTGCTCCGACGGTGCGCGGCCGGGGATCGCGTGATCGACCGCCATGAGCTCGGTGTCGTCGAGCTCGACCTCGGCGAGCCCGGTCACCGCGCGCAACCCGGCGAGCGCCTCGGCCTCGGCCTGGAGCGCGTCGGCGCGCTGGACCTTGGCCTCGGCGAGCAGCACCGCGACCCGCTGGCGGTCCTGGATCGAGACGTCGGGCTTACCCTTGCCGCCGGCGCGCTCCTCGATCTCGGTCAGCGCCTTGGCGATCTCGTCGATCCCGTCGTCGAGCATGCCGCCGAGCTCGCGCGCGGTCTTGACCCCCCAGTACGCCTTCGCGGCGTCGACCGCGAGGTCGCCGGCGGCCTCGTCGGCGAGGGCGCGCTGCGCGTCGAGCCCGGCGCGCGCGGCGCCGCGCGCGTGCGCGATCTTGCCGAACGTGTAGAGCGGCTGCGTGATGTCGAGCTGCGCGCTGCCGAACAGGCCGGAGAACCGGAACGCGAAGTTCTTCGGGTCGGTCTGGGTGCAGTCGGCGTTGTCGCAGTGGATCTCGGGGCTGATCGTCGCGAACGCGGTCACCTTGCCCCTGGGCAGCCGTGCGGCGTCGGCCTCGTCGACCCGGGCCTCGGCGGCGTCGCGATCGCTCGCCGCCATCTGCGCCTTGGGGCCCGCGAGCGCCTTCGCGATCACCTGCTCGAGCGTGAGCTTGGGAGGCGCGGCGAGGGCCGCCGGCACGTGGAGGGCGAGGCTCGACAGCACGAGGACAAAGATCGCGACCGACCGCATGGCCCGCGTTGTACTACGCCGCCGGCTCCCTGGCCGGTGCGCGGCGGCGGTCAAGCGCGGCCGGAGGCACCTTGCCCTACGCCGGGTCAGGGCGTGCAGCCGGGGCAGGTGACGGGTGGCCGGTCTGGCGGTGCGCGGCAGGGGGCAAGCGGCACGCAGCCCATGTCAGGTGGCGCGCAAGATGATCCGCGTGATCTCGAGTGGCGCGCAGCCGGTCAGGGCGATGCAGCCGGTCAGGCGGCGCGCAAGATGATCCGCGTGATCTCGAGCGGCGCGCAGCCGGTCAGGGCGATGCAACCGGTCAGGCGGCGCGCAAGATGATCCGCGTGATCTCGAGCGGCGCGAGCAGCCGGACCGGCGGGCCCCAGTAGCCGCAGCCGCGCGACACATAGAGCTGCGTGTCCCCGTGCTGGTAGCGCCCGGCGAGCAGGCCGCCCTGCTGGAGCCGCACGAGATAATGCCACGGCCAGACCTGGCCGCCGTGGGTGTGTCCCGACAGCTGCAAGTCCACGCCGTGGAGCGCCGCGTGCTTGACCTGGCGCGGCTGGTGCGCCATCAGCACCAGCGCGCGGCCCGGATCGCGGCCGGCGGTCGCGGCGGCGAGATCCTCGCCGTGGCCGGGGTAGTCCGAGGCGCTGTAGTCGTCGACGCCGGCGAGCTCGAAGCTCGCGGTGCCATCGCCGATCGTGACCCGCTGGTTGCGCAGGTAGCGCGCGCCGAGCCGGGTGATCTCGGCGATCCATGGATCGACCCCGGCGTAGTACTCGTGGTTGCCGGTCGTCGCGAACACGCCGTGGCGGGCGCGCAGCTGGCCGAGCGGGGCGACCTCGTCGCGCAGATCCTCGACCTTGCCGTCGATCAGATCGCCGGTCAGCGCGATCAGGTCCGGGTCGAGCTGGTTCGCGCGGTCGACCACGCGCTGGACGAACGCGCGACCGATCGTCATGCCGACGTGCAGATCGGTCAGCTGCACGATCGTGAACCCGTCGAGCGCGCGCGGCAGCTTGGCGAGCGTGACCTCGACATCGACGACCTCGTGGTCGCCGCGGGCCTCGAACATCCCGGCTGCGACGCTACCACCGCCGACCGCGAGCGCGGCCCCGCCGGTGACCCGGGTCAGGAACTGGCGGCGCGACAGCGACGGCGCCGCCGGTGCGCGGCGCGCGAGCTTGCGGCCGGCCCACACGACGAGCCGGACCACGTCGCGCGCGACCAGCACCACGAACGTCAGCCCGGCGAGCGCCATCCACGGCAGCGACACCCAGCCCAACGTCGCGGCGAGCCCCGGCGCGAACATCCGGCTCGCCGTGGTCAGCGGGATCGACAGGTACATCAGCACCAGGCCGATCGTGGCCACGCGATGCCAGCGCCGAGGCAGGTTCGCCGGCCGGACCAGCCGGGCCCACAAGTAGAGATGGATCCCGCCCGACACCATGCTGCCGAGGAAGGTCCGGACGATCGTCGCGATCACGCACCATGATAGCAGCCAACTCCGCGCGCGCCGCGCTTGCGGCCCGTGCAAGACGCGGCATGCTCTCGCGGATGCCAGCCGGTGACGCCGTCGGTGCCGATCGTGACGGGCGCCGCGCGCCGGGGCCGGCCGCCGCACCGCACGAGCCGCTCGCGGCATCTGCGGCATCCCACGCCCAGATGTCCGCTCCTCCGCTGTCCGCCACGCCTCCGGTCTCGACCGCGATCCCGCCGGCGCCCGCCGCAAACGATCGCGGCGTCGGGGATGGACCCGATGCGCTCCCCGACGCGCCGATCGTGTTCTACGACGGCGTGTGCGGCCTGTGCGCCGCCCTGGTCCGCTGGATCCTCGCCCACGAGCGCGACCACGACATCCTGTTTGCGCCGCTCCAGGGCGACACGGCTGCACTGGCCCGCGCGCGGTTCCCTCACATCCCCGCCTCGATCGACTCGGTCGTGTTCATCTCGCGCAGCCCCGAGGGTGACCCCGCCGGTCGCCGCGCCTACCTGCGCAGCAAGGCCATCCTCCACGTCGCCGGCCACCTGCGCGCCCCGTGGCGCTGGGGCTACGGCATGCGCTGGCTGCCGGCTCCGCTGCTCGACCTCGGCTACCGCATCGTCGCCGCCGTGCGCTACCGGATCTGGGGCCACGCCGACGCCTGCGGTCTCGCCACCCCCGACCAGCGCAAGCGCTTCCTGCCGTGATGGTGTGACGTGCGCGATGGGCGGAGTCGGTCCGCCCCGTGGTTACTCGAGCTCGACGCCGGTGGCGACGACGAACCGCGACACCATGTTGTAGCCGGCGATCGTGCCGATCAGCTCGACGACCTGATCGTCGGGCAAGACCTTGCGGATCCGCCGCATGGTGGCGGCCGAGACCTTGATCGACCGGGTCATCTCGTCGGTCAGCGCGAGGGTGGCGCGCTCGGGCTCGTCGAACAGCTGGGTGTTCTTGAGCGCCGCGGCGACGTTCTTGAGCGCCGCGAGCTGGTCCTTGTTGCCGCCGGCAGCGAGGAATTCCTTCTCGTGCTGCGCCCACTCGTAGTCGGCCTGGTTCAAGGTCCCGATCGTCATGATGCACAGCTCGCGCAGCCTGGCCGGCACGGCCAGCTGGCCGCGGATCGCCCCGAACATGGTGTTCCAGCCCCGGGCGAACGCGGGGCTGTTGAGCAGCATGCGATCGAGGTTGAGCAGCTTGCCGCCGGCCCGGCGTGCGCGGATCGCGTCGACCAGGTCCTTGGGGCCGGCCTGGTCGCTGTCGGGCTTGTAGGGCAACCCGGCGCGCGACGCGGTCTTGGCCGGCGGGCCGGCCGGGGCGTCGGCCCACGCGGGCGCGGCAAGCAGGACGACACTGGCGAGGGTCACGACGAGTCGGGGGCGCATGCCGGCGACTCTACCCTCGTCTGGGTCCGGACCTAAGTCGGCCAGCAAACGCCAGCAGCCATCGAAGTCGCGTACGCGAGCGACCTGTAGTTTGCCCTATCCTGCCGCCGCGCGGCTGGTAAGCTCGGATCGGGCGGTGTACGGCGCCGAAGGAGGGGGGTACGTATGTCGACGCACGACGATCGGTTTCCCGGCACGGGTGGAGGGGCGAGCGGGCACGACGCCAGACCGACGCGCGAGGCGTCACGGGTCGGGAAGGTTTCGCTGATCCAGCTCCGCTTCGGCCCGAACGCGCCGCAGCCGACCGAGCCCAACAAGCGTACGCTCACCGAGCAGCTCATCCCTCTTCAGTTTCGCAGCGACGCGCTCAACGACGCGGGAGGTGAGGAACCTCCGCCGGCTGGCGGCGGCGGCACGCCTTTGCCACCCGATGTTCGCGTGCGGATGGAGCGAGTACTCGGCGGCAAGTTCGCGGGGGTGCGCGTCCACATCAGCGCGTACGCCGACGCGATCGGTGCGCGCGCGTTCACTCGCGGCACTGACGTATTCTTCGCGCCGGGTGCCTACGACCCGACGAGCCCGCAGGGCCTGCAGCTCATCGGCCACGAGCTCACGCACGTCGTCCAGCAGGCGCAAGGCCGCGTGGCGGTGAACGCCAAGATCGGCGGCGCGCCCGCGAACACCGACGCGTCGCTCGAGCAGGAGGCGGACGAGCTCGGCGCAAAGGCCGCAAGTGCGCCCGCACCGCAACCGCATGCCGGCACCGACCCGTCCCACTCCGACGCCGGCCCGACTCACGCCTCGGCGCTCGATCTGCACGGCCCGGCGCAGCTCAAACCTGCGCCCGAGGCGGACCACGATGCGCCGCCGGCCGGCGCGTACCTCGACGAGCTCGAGGACGCCGATGCCGGCGGGGCGCCCGCCGACGTGGAGAGCGGTTCGCCGATCCAGCGCGCGCCGACCAGGCCGAAGAAGTGCGAGTACGTGTCGTTCAAGATCGCCGTCAGCCGCGAGATGACCGGCGAGGAGTTCAAGACCGCCGCGAACCTCCAGGTGTTCGGCGTCCCGTCGGTCAATTCCGAGTGGCACAACGTCAAGGACCACTACGGACCGGCCGATAGTCCGGTCAACCTCGACGTCGAGGCGTCGCTGCTGCGGCGTATGCGAGGCGCCGCTGCCGGGAGCAAGGGCATCGACGTCGACGACAAGGGCAAGGTCGCTGGCGCCGACGCGCGCGCCAAGGACTTCCTCGCCCAGCCCGGCTCCGACGACAAGTCGACGCTGATGAAGGAGATCGATCGGCGCTACCACGCTGCGACCGGCACGCCCGACAGCGCGCAGATCAAGCCCGGCGAGACCGCGAACCAGGCGCTGTGGAACTCGATCCGCGACGAGGTGCTGTTCCAGCACCAGTACATCGCGAGCCTGCCAGAGAGCGTGAAGCAGCTGATCCGGTTCTCCACCAAGGGTCGTCAGCTCACGCCCGCTGACTACGATCAGCTGTTTCGCGTCGCCAAGAAGATCGCAGGCATGCCCCAGGGCCAGGCCGCGGACTACGCGAGCAAGGTCACCGCGAACACGACGGACCTCGGCGCGTTCGAGGCCTCCCTCGATCGCTACGTCGCCGAGATGGCCACCCGCACGAAGGACTCCGAACAGCACAACCAGACGATGACCAAGCTGTCCGGGCTCGAGGAGGTCTATCAGAAATTCCGGATCTGGCAGGCGCTCGAGGCCGTGGCGCCTGGCGCAGGTAGCGATTTGAAGACCGAGCTCGAGGCCGCGCTCAAGGCCCATGACTTTAAGGGCGGGGTTCCCGAATTCGAGACCTACGTCAAGAAATTCCTGTCGGGATTCGAATCTGCATCTGCCAAGCTCGTTGCCGATCTATTGAAGAAGTACGCAGGCCGGATGTATCGAGAGGGAGAGCGATACCAGGATCCCAAGGAGGTATCAGCGCTCCACGGCAAGCTCGGCGGCGTTCGCACGAATTACGCGATCGTCGAAGACAAGAACAAGATCATGAATGAGGAGTATCACAAACAGGACGCGGAGCGCGATCGCTCGCGCTTGCCTGGCAACGGCGTCACGACGCCAGAGCCGACTCCGCGCTTCAAGCAAGCCGAGAAGGACGGCTTCGCGGCGCGAGAGGCCGCAAAGGCCGAGATCAAGGGCCTCGAGCACGACCACCCGATCTTCCAGAACGACGACGCACTGCCGCTCGACAAGCGCATCGACAAGGTCGCGCTCGCGACGGCCACCGAGACTTCGCTGCAGGGCGTCCTGCTCGGTTATGTCGCCAGGCGCAATGAGGCGATCAAGGAGGCGGGCGACGAGCTCGATGACAAGCCCGAGCTCATCTATCGGATGGACAAGCTGATGCCCCAGTTCTACGCGCAGCAAGGCGTCCAGCCAGGTTCGATCCACGACCTGATCATTCAAGACAAGCTGCAGGAAGACCGGATCAAGAAGATCGTTGTCGGGATCGTGCTCGCGATCGTCGCGATCGCGCTGACCGTGGTGTCGCTCGGTACGGCGACGCCCGCGCTGGTCGCTACCGGTGCAGCCGCCGGTGCGTTCGGGATCAGTGCCTTCCAAGCCTACGAGGAGTACAAGGAGTACAGCGAGGACCACAAGCTCGCCGGTGTGGGCTACGTTGATGATCCCTCGGTGATCTGGCTCGTCGTCGCGATCACGGGCGCCGCAGCCGATATGGGTGCCGCGGCCAAGGCGATCAAGGGCCTCGGCGGCGCGGCCAAGGTGCTCAACGCCACCGGGGAGCTCAGCCAGTTCAACAAGGCGGTGCGAGCTCTCGAGGAAGCCGGAGAGATCGACTCCCGGATCGCCCGCGCGGCCGAGCGCGCGGCCGGCGCGCGAGCACGCTTTGCAGAGGCGTCTGGCGAGCTCACCAAGATCCTGGCGGGCCGCACGTACTCGTTCCCCGGTCCGTTCACGGATCCCGACGTCTACAAGCAGCTGGTCAAGATGGCGTCGTCGAAGTTCAAGGAAATCGGCAACAATGGCCTCGTGTGGCTCGATGAGCTCAAGAAGGCGCGCGTCGCAGCCAAGCTCGGCGAGATGTCGCCCGAGGAGCTCGCCAGGGCCAAGCAGGCCTGGGAAGACGGGATCAAGGCGGTCGACGCCGCTGCGAGCGAGCTCGCACCGAACGCCGAGAAGATCGCCGAGCTCAAGAAGTCGCTGTCGGCAGTGCTGCCGCACGTCAACGAGGTGTCAGGGCCGAGCCTGGTCATGCTCGACAAGCTCGATAAGGGTGTGCTGCCGAAGCTCAAGGCTGCTGATGCCGCCGATCTCGATCGGCTCGGCAAGCTCCTTGTCGAGGACCCCTCGCTGGCGGAGCGGCTGGCGAAGGCGAACAACCCCTACGGCGCGCTCAAGAAGGCGCAGACCGTCCGCGAGCTCGACAACGCGCTGTTCACCGGGCGGCTCAGCGAGCTGAAGGTCAGTCCTGTGCGTATCGCGCCGGCCGCCGACAAGTCCGGCATTGCGGCGGCCGATCTCGCGAAGCTCACAGACGCCGACGTCAAGGCCCTCGGCAATGGCGATCGCATGATCGCCGAGGCGCGTCAGGGCTTCGGTCCGGGCGAGGCCGATCTGGGCAAGCTCGCGTCGGCGCAGGCCGAGTTCGATAAGATCGCTGGCGTCGGGGCCGGCACGCGCGACGAGTTGCGCGCCGCGATCGCGCACCAGCACGGGCTGTCCGATCTACCGTTCATGCGCAATCCGGGCGAGGCTCTTGCGAACAAGTTCCCCGACATCCCGAAGACCTCGATGGATGCACTGGTCAGGCGTCACCCGGATGCCCTGCGCGCTCTCGAGAGTGCGAGCAAGCAGGAGGTCGAGACGGTCGTGAAGGCGTTCGAAAGCTCGGCGAACCCCAAGGAGGTCGAGGACATCCTCCGGTCGTACATGTACAAGGCCCAGAAGAAAGCGCGCAAGGGCGTGACCAGCGGCCTCGAGATGTCCGACGATGTCGGCAGTCGCGTAGAGGAGTCGCTCGATAACCTCGCGCAGGCGCGCAAGCAGGGCCATCCGTTCGGCTTCAAGGACAAGGCCCAGTACGAGCAGTTCATCAGCACCGTGGATTCGGAGGTCGCGTCGCGCGGCATCAAGGGCAAGGCCAAGGTCCAGGGCAGTGCGATGCACAGCAAGACCCCAGGCGACATCGACATGGAGATCGTCGTCGATCAGGCGGAGTTCGATCGGCTTGCAAATCGGTTTCTTGCGAACGCGACGGACAAGCGAGCCAAGGATGCGCTCAAGGTGAGCATCAAGAAGAACAAGATCCCCTCGTACGAGTTCTATCCCCAGCAGGATCCATCCATTGCCAGCGCAGCGAAGAAGTTCACACAAGCCGCAGATGGTAAGCCGCTGGATGTCCAAGCTACGCTGATCGTCAAAGGCTCCGACTTTGACCTCGGACCGTTCCTATGAAGCGCTATTTCGAGTCGTTCTACAACGCTGACCCCATGGACGAACTGAGCGAGGCCGCAGCGCGCGAGCTGGGGACGTACGCCGTTGAGGATGAACCTGCGTTGCGACGATATCTTCGGATCATCGACCACCAGCTCGACAGCATCATCTACGCGGGATGGGATGAGCCGGCCGTACCGCTCGCCGACTTCGAACACCTCGGCGCGACGGTCTGCGCGGAGATCCACTCGACGGTTGAACGACTGGATCACGGCGGCCGCCGGTGGCGGACCTGGTACCTCGACCCACAACGCAACGTGACCAAGATCCTAGAACCCGAATTCGCCGCAGACGGCCGTCGCGTGCGCTCGACGTTGCGCAGCCCCGACGGTACAGTGATCACCCACACTATTTATCACTACGACCGCGACGGCCACCTCCTCGAGTTGGTGACCCACGCGCCCGATGGGACGGTTCTGAACACCCAGGACGCCTGAACCCGGGGCGCGTTCGGCTTACCCATGCGGTGGCGGATCATCGACCGCGACGCCGAGCTGGAGGGCGATCTCGAGCGTCTTGCTGGGCGTGGAGCACGCGCGATGGATCGCCGTCGAATCGAGCCGACCCGAGCGAGCCTGGAACAACAGCGGACCCACCATGTGCGCCCGCGCGGCGGCCGTGAACCCCTCGGGACCGACCTCGGCGAAGATCCGCTCGGACATGGCGCGGGCCGCGGCGAGCACGTCGTCGGTGCGCTTGCGCAGCGCTTTCGCCCACGTGTCGAGCGCGACCACATAGTCGTGGGCGGCGCCGCTGGTCGAGCCGTGAAATCGCGCGATGTCCGCGTCGAAGTCCGCCCAGCTCAGGGTGAGCCACGGCCTGGCTTGGAGCACCGGCAACTGCCACTTGCGCTTGGCGACCGCCCAGTAGTCGACCCGGGCGTCGACCGTATACAGCGTGAAGTCCGGGACGCTCAGTGCGGTGAGTCGTCCACCATGGCACGCACCTGTGTCGATGCCGTACACATGGTTCTCGGTCACGAGCGCGTCGCGACCGACGACGTGGTGCCCGAACACGATCGGGATCGCGTCATGGTAGTGCTCGTGCCAATACCCGCTCGCGAGCTGCGCCTTGAGCTTGTGCTCTCCTGAGGTCGTCCCGGCGAGCACGTCCTCGTCCTGCTCGGCAAGCGGGATCCCGGGTACCATCGCCGCGTGGACGACGCGGACCTCCGGAGTCTCGTAGTAGTACGGCAGGGTCTTCATCCACGCCACGCACTCGGCATAGCGGGCGCCGAGCTGCAGCCGCGTGATTTGCTGCGCGTACGAGAACACCTCGCGCACGTGCTTGCGCTCGTGGTTGCCCATGAGCACCCGCGAGTGCGGCCGCGTGCGAAATAGCTCGATCACTTCGAGTGGCCGCGGCCCACGATCGACGAGGTCCCCGACGCTGACCAGCAGATCCTCGTCGCGTACGCCAGCCACCTCGAGCAGCTGGACTAGCTCCTGGTAGCAGCCGTGGATATCGCCGACGATGACGGTGCGCGCCACGTATGCGGCATACCACGTCAGCGCTTGGTTCGCTTCACGCGCGCGTCTTCCGGTTGTCGAGTTTCTCGGACCGATGGCTACGAAGCTCAACGTCTTGCAGCAACTCAGTCGAGCGGAGCTGCAGTGGATCGCGGAGTCCCATGACCTGGGCGTTGAGGGCGACCGGAATCCGCACCGCCGGACGAGCCCGCAGGGCAGGTCGTCAAATGTTCCAGCGCACCATGCCCTGCAGCACGTTCTCGGTCTTGTCCGGGATCAGGTAGCGGTGATAGGCCAGCTGGTATTCGAAGCCCAGGTAGAGCTTCGCGGGGGTGAAGTGCACCAGCTTGCCAAAGTCCCACAAGAACTCGGGCTGGGACAGAAAGAACGAGTTGCCGTTGACTTGAATCCGTTCCACGCCGCCGCCGGGCGCCGCGGTCTCGTCGACGATGTACTGATGTCCGGTACCTTCACCGAACACGCCCCACTGGAAGAACCCGAGGAACATGAAGTCCTGGCCGCCGAGCGAGAACGACTTCTGCCACGCGGCCCCGAGCTGCAGGTCGACGCCGGACAGCGAGCGATCATCACGAATCACCGTGGTCACCGAGGCGAAGTCCATGAAGTCCAACTTCAGGTCCCAGTTCAACCCGTAGTAATTCAGCATCCCGAGCTTCGAGACGTGCTCCATCTCGTACTTGACGGAGACGTCGGCGATCGGCCCCCAGTCGAACGGGTGGCCGGCGTTCTTCTCGGCGATCTTCTTCGGCGAGATCGCGATCGTCGTGCCGCCGAAGAAGCCACCTTTCTCGTCGATGGTCAGCTTCTGACCTGCATCGTTGAACGGCCCTGTGATGTCGTAGTAGAAGAATACGAAACCGTATTCCCAGGGTTGAAAGCCCTTGAGCGACAGCACGGTTCGCGCGGGGGCACCGTTGAAGTCTTTGTTGAAGCAGTCGATGGAGCCTTTGATCTTGCCGTTGTTTTCGGGCTTCGATGCGTCTCCGGTCCAGCACGGTGCGCGGAGCAACTCCAGCCAGAAGCCCGCGGCGGCAGGCGAGGAACGTGTCAGGATTACTAGCAACAATAGAACAGGTAGCGCGCGCTTCATGAATGCCCTCTGTGAGATGGAGTACGATGTGGCCCGGATCGCCGATGCCGCCGCCACCGCCGATGTCGTCCGATGCCGTCTAATCTGATGCTGGCTAATGTGCTGAAAACGGTCGTCCCAGGTCCGCAGGTGCTCGCGATCGACCGATGAAGCCGGCCAGGGTGATCATGGTAAGCACATATGGAAGCGTCTGGGTGAGCGCGTTTGGAATGCCTATCGCAAATGTCTGCAGATTGACAACCAAGGCCTCGGAGAAGCCAAACAACAGGCTCGCCGCGCACGCCCACACCGGCCGCCAGCTCCCCATGATCACCGCCGCGAGCGCGATGTAACCCCGGCCCGCCGACATCTCGGCCACAAACCCGCTTCCCGACAGGGCGAGCCAGCAGCCGCCGAGCCCGGCGAGGACCCCCGAGGCCAGCACCGCTTGCCAGCGGATCGCGTTCACCGTCACGCCCAGGGTATGTGCTGCATGCGGGTTATCGCCGACGGCGCGGACCCGTAACCCCCATCGCGTGCGAGTCACGACCACCTGGACGACGACGACCAGGGCCAGCGCCAACCAGAACACGGGATTGCTGAACAGCCTGCCGCCAAACCCCTGGATCGTCGGTGAATTGGAGGACGAGTTGTAGAACGCCTTGAGCAGATACGGCGTGATCCCATAGGCCAGCATATTGATGGCCACCCCGGACACGATCTGATTGGCTTGAAACGTCACCACCACGAGCGCGTAGAGCGCCGCGGTCGCCACGCCCGCGCCGACCCCGTAGAGCAGCGCCACGAACACGCTGCCGCCGGTGTCGTAGGCACCCACCGCGGCGCCGAACGCCCCCATGAGCAGGATGCCCTCGAGCGCGATATTGATGACTCCCGAACGCTCGGAGACGACCCCGCCCATCGCGGCGAGCGCGTACGGCATCGTGATGCGCAGCACCTGCGTGAGAAACGATAACGACAGGAGGTTGATCAACAGCTCAGCCATCGCCGGGCTCCTCGGGACCGCGCGCGGTGCCGCTGGCTGGCAACGGCTGCACGGTCGCGACGGCCTTGCTGCGCTTGATCGCGCGCCCGCGATACACGGACGCACTTGCCACGGTCAGGATGATGATGGCTTGCAGGATCTGGATGATCTCCTTGGGGACCTGTTCGGCCATGGCCAGGCCGCCATGCTGTAACGTGCCCATCAGCAGCGCGGCCACGACGATCCCGGCGGGATGGTTACGCCCCAGGAGCGCGACGGCGATGCCCATGAACCCGACGCCGCTGCCGATCCCATGTTCGTAGTAGTGCTTGTAGCCCAGCACGTAGTTCGCGCCCCCCGCGCCGGCGAGCGCGCCGGAGACCGCCATGGCGCCGATCACGACGCCCGCGATCTGCACGCCGCCGTTCTGCGCGGCGCGCGGGTTGTACCCGACGGCGCGCCATTCGAAGCCGCGCCGGGTGCGGGCCAGGAAGTACGCGACCGCGGCAGCCAGGCCGAGC
>DATBBB010000133.1:0-3571 GCA_036271215.1 Kofleriaceae bacterium
GCGGGCGGCACGTCGCCGACCTCGTCGAGGAACAGCGTGCCGTTGTCGGCGAGCTCGAACCGGCCGAGCTTCTGCTTGATCGCGCCGGTGAACGCGCCCTTCTCGTGGCCGAACAGCTCGCTCTCGAGCAAGGTCTCGGTCAGCGCGCCGCAGTTGACCTTGATGAACGGCCCGGCGGCGCGCTTGCTCAGCCGGTGGATCGCACGCGCGACCAGCTCCTTGCCGGTGCCGCTCTCGCCGGCGATGAACACCGTGGTCTCGCTCGCCGCGACCTTCTCCACGGTGCGCCGCACCGCGAGCATGCGCTCGCCGCCGCCGACCAGCTCGGGGAAGTGACCCTCGGCCTCGGCGGTCAGGTAGTCGGTCATCGCGTCGGCCTTGCGCCGGCCGCGCCGCGCCGCGCACAGCTCGAGCGCGCGCTCGGTCTTGAGCCGCACGACCTCGGGCTGGATCGGCTTGGTGATGAAGTCGAACGCGCCGAGCTTCATCGCCTCGACCGCGGTCTCGACCGAGCCGAACCCGGTGATGATCATGATCGGCACGTCGGGGTCGACCGCGCTGATCGTGCGCAGGACGTCGACGCCGGAGGCGCCGTCCATCTTGAGATCGGTGATCACGAAGTCGGCGCGCCGCGCTCGGAACGCCTCGATCCCGGCGGCCCCGCTCGCCGCGGCGACGACCTCGTGGCCGAGCTTCCTGACCGTGTGCGCGAGACCATCGCGGATCGTCTCGTTGTCATCGATGATCAGGATCGTCGGCATACCGCGCGCGCATCGTACACCGCCCCGCGATCTCCGGGATGGTCAGCTGCTACGAGGAACTGCGAGGAACCGCGACGACCAGCCGGGCAGCGGCAGGAGGATGGTGAACGTAGTTTCCCCCCCTGCGCTGCCGACCTCGACGCGGCCGCCGTGGTCGGCCGCGATCTCGCGGACGAACGCCAGGCCCAGGCCGGTGCCCTTCTCGCGGGTGGTGAAGAACGGCTCGAACAGCCGCGCCCGCAGCTCGGGCGAGATGTCCTTGCCGCGGTTCCACACCCCGAGCGCGACGTCGTCGCCGATCCGGCGCGCCGAGAGCCGGACCGCGCCGCGGCCGCGGTGGTCGGCCTCGGTCGCGGCCTGGACCGCGTTCTTGGCGAGGTTCATCAGCGCGCGGCGCAGCTGCAGGCGATCGGCGCGCACGATCAGCGCCGGGCACGGCTCGACGTCGAGCTTGATGTCGTCGGTCGTCATCAGCTGGGCGACCTCGGTCAACAGCGGCTCGCACGGCACGTCGGCGAGCTCGGGCCGCGGCCGCCGCGCGTAGTCGAGGAAGTCGTTGACCACGCGCTCGAGGTAGCGCAGCTCGCGGCCGATCTTGTGGACGTGGCCGCGCCGCTCGTCCTGGTCGGACAGCTCCTCGCTGAGGATCCCGGTGAACAGGGTCATCCCGGCGAGCGGGTTGCGGACCTCGTGGGCGATCCCGGCGAGCATTTGCTGGGTCCGCGCGTCGCGCTCGGCGAGCTGCTGGCGCATGTGCTCCATGGTCTGGCCGAGCATGCCGATCTCGTCGTAGCTCGCGATCCGCACCGGCTCGCCGAGGTCGCCGCTGCCGATCCGCTCGGCGGCGACCACCAGGCGCCGGATGTTGCGCGTGATGAGCAGCGTCGCTGCGAACGCGGCCGACACGCTGACCACGAGCAGCCCGGTGCCCCACGCGAACAGCCGATCGCGGAGATCGGCGAGCCGCGCGAAGTAGAACGCCGGGGCCTGGGCGCCGAGCGCGAGCACGACCTGCGGGTCGGAGTCCGAGGCGCGGACCGGCGCGTAGCCGGTCTTGTAGATCTCGCCGGTGTTGTCGGTGAACGTGACCGACGACGCGGGCAGGTTGGCGAGGAACACGTGCTCGAGCTCGGCGCGATCGAGCTCGGCCCGGTGGTACTGGGTGCCGATCGAGACCCCGGGCTTGGTGTCGGCCCGCGAGTTATAGTGCTGGTCGAACGCGAACAGGTGCACGCCGGTCACCTCGGCGATCTTCTTGAGCTTCTGGTTCACGTTCAGGTAGCCGCGCTCGGTCTCGTCGCCGGGCGCGAGGTCGATCAGGTACTTGCCGCGGACCTCGGTCGCAGCCGAGGCGGCGATCGCCTCGAGCCGCTTGCCGAGCTCGCGGTCGAGATCGTACCGGCTGTACTCGTAGGCGACGAACGCGAACAGCGTGAACAGCGCGACGACCGGCACGACCAGCGCGACGAGCAGCTTGACCAGGATCGTCGCCCTCAGCCTCACGGCAGCGAGCCTACTACGGCTTCATGTTCGCCGCAGCGCGCAATGTGGCGGCGGGCAGCGCGATCCGGATGTGCGCATTGTGGTCGGCCGCGCCGAACGACATCACCATCGGCTGGTTGCCGAGGTTCATCCCGGGCGCGAACGCGGCCACGAACCGGCCGAGATCGAGGATCGCAGCGAGGCTGTCCTTGCGGGCGCGCGACGCGGCGAGCAGGTCCCGGATCGCCGGGGTCTGGGCGAGCCCGGAGGCCTTGCCGCGCGCGGCGTCGACCGCCTTCTTGGCGTCGTTCAGGACGTCGGGCGACACCATGACCAGGGTCACCGCGTCGAACGTGGCGATCATCGCGTGCTGGGCCCCCGACGGCGACAGCATCGTGGTCGCCTTGCGCTGCTCCGGCGTCGCCTTCGACAGGTCGTAGGTCGTGTCGTAGCTGCGCAGCGCCACGCCGTCGTACGGGATCGGCGTGGGGTTGGCCTTGGTCGTGGTCGACATGTTCTCGATCGTGACCGTGCGCCCGGCCTTGAACAGATCGAACATCCGGGAGATCCCCTGATCGGCGGACTTGGCGTCGGCCGTACCGAACAGCTGGACCATCTGCATGCCGGTGTCCGGCGCGAACTGGAGCGCCATCGCGATCTCACCGGTCATCGCCTTGCGCAGCTGCTCCATCGCCGCGAGCAGATCCTTGGACGAGCTCGGATCGAGCACCGCCGCCATCATCGCGAGGAACCCGTCGTGGTACGGCCCGAGATCGACCCGGCCGCCGACCAGCATCGACGGGGTCGACGCCGGCAGCTTGCCGAGCAGGGCGTAGTCGGACGGGCGCTGCGCCGCGGTGAACGTGGCGAGCCGCGATTTGGCGCGCGGCAGGAACGCCAGATCGAGCGCGGCTGAGTCCTGTGCGGCGTCGAGCGTGACGATCATCCGCTCGGTGTCCTGGCCGACCGACGCCAGGCCGTCGATGTAGGTCGTCATCAGCGAGCCCATCGCGCTCGACCGCGACTTCACCAGCGCGGTCATCATCTGGGCGCGGACCGCCGACAGCTGGGGCTGGAACTTGGCCAGCACCTGCGGGACGTACACCGTGGCGGTCGGCGACTTGGGGACCGGCAGCGGGGTGAGCGCCGCCAGCGCGTACGGTGCGAGCCGGTCGAGCATCGGCTGGCTGCCGATCGCCGCCCAGCCGGCCCCGAGCTTGAGGTGATCGGCGCCGGCGCTCGCGGTCAGCTTCTTGGCGTCGCTGACCTTGCCGAGCAGGGTGATCGCCGGGTTGCCGTTGTCGATGGCGACCAGGATGTAGGTCCCG
>DATBBB010000134.1:0-27408 GCA_036271215.1 Kofleriaceae bacterium
CATCCTCAACGGCCGCGTGCTCGGCTCGGTCGAGGTCCGGCCCAAGACCCGGTTCTACGACTACGAGGCCAAGTACAAGCGCACCGACACGCAGTACCTGATCCCACCCGAGCTATCGGACGCGATCGTCACCCGCGCGCAGGACCTGGCGCTCGCGGCGTACCGCGCGCTCGGCTGCACCGGCCACGCGCGCCCCGACCTGCGGATCTCGACCACCGGCGAGGTGTTCGTGCTCGAGGTCAACACGCTGCCGGGCATGACCGGCACGAGCCTCCTGCCCAAGATCGCCAGGAGCGTCGGCATGGACTACCCGACGCTGTGCGAGCACATCCTCGAGACCGCGACGATGATTTAGCGTCGCCGTCGGATCTCGAAGGGTCGCGCGGGTCGCCATGCGCGGCGCGAGCTTTGGTGGCTCGCACCGGCGGTGCGCGGCGCGAGCTTTGGTGGCTCGCACCAGCAGTGACGACGGGCGCGAGCTACTTCTTGCAGGCCATCGTGTAGACCTGCGTCCAGGTCTTGCCGTCCATCGAGAACTCGCCCGACATCTTCATGCCGGCCTTGGCGTCGGTCATATCCTGATGGTCGCGGAACATCATCTCGGTCTTGCCGCCCATCATCGCGGCTGCGGCGCCCGGCAGGTGCGAGGTCAGCGTCCAGTCGAACTTGTTGTCCTTCATGCCGTCCGACTCACCGGTGCTCCAGCCGCCGCCGGTCTCCGCCATGACCTGCTTCCACTTCTTGGCGGTGGCGTCGTAGGTCGAGAACGAATCGAAGTGGAACGGCTGCTTGCCCATCTTCGAATCGAACGAGGTCTGGATCCACCAGTTGTCGGCGCTGGCCTTGACGACGAGCGTGCCCGTCATGTCGGCCATCTTCTGGGTGTTGTCCATGCCCTGGCCCTTGCACTTCCAGGTGCCGCCGGTCGCCTTCAGGTGATCGGCGAGCTCCTTGGGAGGGGTCGGCATCGCCGGCGCGGCGGCCGGAGCGCCTGCCGCCGGCGGGGCCGGCTTGCTGGCCGCCGGCTGAGCCGCGGCCATCCCCGTCATTCCGGCCGTCATTCCGCCCATCGTTCCGATCAACACAAGTGCCACTCGCGAGAACGTCGTCATCCTGGTTGCTCCTGGTAGAAACCCGCGCACTATTACTCCAAGCGCACGATCGCCACATCCTTTGCGGCCGGGTTCCGTTGCCACGGAAGCTCGGCCGTCAAAGCAGTTGCGTCCCTGCCCCGCGCTCAGACGTAGCCCCGCATGCGAGATTCATCCCCGCGCGCCGATCGCATGGAAGCCCTGGCGCCGGTCGCGCGTCTGTTCCACGTGACTCTCACAACCCTCCGTTCTGCGGGGCTATTTGCGGCGCTCCTGGTGGGTTGCGCCAGCGCCGGGCGCGCGCCGATCGCCCCGGCTGCCGCCCCGCCGGCACCGATCGCCGCCGCCCCACCGGACGCGCCGCGGGCGCCGGATCCCGATCTGCACCACCCGCCGCCGCGCCACGTGCTCGATCTCGACTGGTCGAAGATCACCCTCACGGACGAGGCCGACGCGATCACGCTGTGGCACCGCATCGCACCCACCGGCGCCGACTGGGAAGACAAGATCGAGGAGATCCCGGCCGCGCTGGCGCGCCCGCTCGCCGTCGCCGTGGTGCGCGGCGGCAACTTCGCGTGCGGCACGGCGCCGAGCGGTGCCTGCGCCAAGCCACTCTACGATGTGCCGGCGCCCGCCGAGACCGCCACGTTCGACGACCCGTGCCTGCGCCGGCTGCTCGCGCTGTGGGCGCTCGCCCAGCTCGAGGACGACGACGTCCCGGCGGTGCACCCCGCGCTGCTGGCGATCGCGGCGCTACCGCCGCCCGAGTCGCAGCTCGTCGCCTCGGCGATCCACGCGATCCCCGAGGCGTCGTACGACGCGCGGCTCGAGATCCTCGCGATCGCCTGGCGCGCCGGTCAGCACGACGTCGTCGAGTCGGCGATCGGCAAGCTCGACGATCCGCACCTGGTCGACGCCGTCCGCCACCACCACATCGCCAGCGCGCTCGAGCTGCTCGCGGTCACCGATCACCGCGCGATCTACCTCGGCGCCGTCACCGACGAGGCGCTCGCGACCCGCGCCCGGATCCAGGCGATCGCCGAGCTGACCGGCGACGACAAGCTCGCCGCCGACATCCAGGCCGCCCTGGTCACCGCCGCCCGTTCGAAGGACTGCCAGGTCGCCGCGTCCGCCGCCCGCGTGCTCGACCAGCACGGCGATCACCGGTTCGTGCCGCGCAAGCCGCGGACGTCGAGCATCCCGGCGGTGATGCGCTCGATGTGCGTGCTCGCCAGCTACGAGGCGCTGCAGCGCACCGACGAGCCGTCGCTGCTCGCGAGCTACCTGCCGGCGCGCGGCCTCGAGCGCGTCACCGTGACCTACGACGCGCTGTCCGAGGTCGACCCCGACGGCGACGGCGACCCGCACACGACCCACAGCGCCGAGCTCGTCGCGCGCGGTGAGGCCGTGCTCCCCGAGATCGAGGAGCTCGTCCACGCGATGCAGCACTGCGCCGGCACGGTGTGCAGCTCGGACGACCGCGATTTCCGCTTCGTATGGGCCCGAGCCGATTCGATCGATTCTGGTCCGCAGCGAAGCAAGGATCAGAATCACCCTACGGCGAGGGCCCCCCTTGCGGGGACCCGCGTCGCTGGCGAGCTCGTGCTGACTCGACTCGAGCTCGCCGACCGCCCACCGTGCGCAGAACCGAATCACGCTCATCCGTGATCGCGCCGACGGCAAGGTTCCCGGTCCCGACAACGATCTTCGCCGGTTGTCGCTCTGCCGTGGATCTTGCCGGCGGCTATGGCACGATGACTGTCCTGATGTCCCGCCGGCTCCCCACGCTCGTCCTGGCCTGCCTGGTCGCGACGCTCGCCGTCCGTGGCGTCCATGACATTCCGGCGGCGCACGCTCAGGTCTTCAAGCCGCGCAACGGCCCGGCCACCAAGCAGCCGCCGCCCAGCAAGACGATCGCCGCGCCCGCGCCCGTCACCAGCGCCCCGATCGCTGCCACGCCCGTCGCCGCCGTTGCCGGCACCGCGGCCACGCCCGCGCCCGTCGCCAGCACCCCGGCTGCTGCCACGCCCGCCGCCACACCCGCGCCGGTCGCCAGCGCCCCGGTCACCACCGCGGCCGCGACCAAGAAGCTCGCCGCGGCCGCGCCCGCCGCGAAGAAGGCCGCGCGCCCCCCCGCACACCACGTGGTCAAGAAGCGCAAGAAGCATGGCGACGATGACGAAGACACCGTCGTGGTCGATGACGACGACGACACCGTGAAGATCAGCGACGACTGACGCTGGGGGCTGTCACCGGTCATGCGCAAGGCATGGGGCCGACGAGCTTGCAGACCTCGCCGAGGCAAGCCAGCGCTCGGGCTGCCGGCGCTCGCGCCGACATTCACCAGAATCGCCGGCTGCGCCCGTCGCATCGCGAGCAACTCGTGGCGTACGGCCGGTTCTCGCTCGTCGCGTAGTCCAGTACGCTCCTCGCTGCGCTTCCGGGGTGTGCGCCCCGAGTTGCCTCGAGCTGCTCGGTCTCGCTCGGCGATCTGGTGAATGCTCCGGGCTGGGGCGCGGCCGTGCTGCGGTCGTGCGCCGCACGTTTGTTCAGTCGTGGCCGAACTGATGTTGCGTCGACGATCGGCCATCGTGAGCGCAACGCTCCGGAGCGGTGCCAAAAAATTGCCTCGGTGATCTCAGCGTGCGTATTTGCGGAGGATGGATCGATCCCGCCGTGAGGGGGCGAGCACGACCCGGCCGGCGACCGCGCCGCCGGCCTCGTCGCGGCTGACCGTTCGAAAGCGCAACCGACGCCGCCCCGGCACCGTGTGGTCGCGGCTGCCCAGGCCGGCCGTGATCGCCGACGCCTGTGGCCGCGCCCTGCGGCGCGCGCTGCCCGCGGCGGCCGTGGTCACCGCCGGGATCGCGATCACCGGTGGGCTGTGGGCCGGCTATCGCTGGATCACCACGTCACCGCGGTTCGCGATCACCGCGATCACCGTCCAGGGCGCGCACCACGTCGATCCCGATCAGCTGCGCGCCGCGCTGCCGATCCACACCGGCGACAGCGTGTTCGCAGGGCTCGGTGGCATCACCCGCGCCGCGATCGCCAGTCCGTGGGTCGCCGGCGTCGAGGTCCACCGGCTGCTGCCGCACACGATCGCGATCGAGCTTCACGAGCACACCGCCGCCGCGGTCGTCGAGCTCGGCGAGCTCTACCTCGTCGATCCGGCCGGCCACCCGTTCAAGCGCGCCGCGCTCGAGACCGGCGAGGGCGACGGCCTGCCGATCATCACCGGGCTCGACCGCGCCGGTTACGCCGCCAACCCCGAGGCCACCGCGACCATGGTGCGCGAGGCGATCGCCGCGTTCGATGGCTGGCGGCTCGCCGGCCGCCCGGCGATCGGCGAGGTCCACGTCGACCCGCACGGCGCGCTGACGCTCCACACCTACGACCAGGCGATCGCGATCCAGCTCGGCGCGCTCGGCCCCGAGCTCGCGAGCCGCATGTACACCTTCGACGCGGCCTGGGCCAGCCTCAGCGAGGCCGAGCGGGCGCGCGCCCGCGCGATCCACCTCGACGCCCGCCCCGATCACGTCACCGTCGCCTTCGCGAAGGACTAGCGCACCCCATGGCAAAGCCCAAGACCAGCGAGATCATCGTCGGCCTCGACATCGGTACCACCAAGATCGCGTGCATCGCCGGCGAGGTGACCGAGGACGGCGTCGACATCATCGGGATCGGCACGGCGCCGTCCAAGGGCCTGCGGCGCGGCTACGTCGTCAACATCGACGCCACGGTGTCGTCGATCCAGCAGGCGGTCGACGAGGCCGAGAACATGGCGGGCTGCGAGATCTCGACGGTGTACGCCGCGATCTCGGGCGCCCACGTCCGCGGGCTCAACTCGCACGGCATCGTCGCGGTCAAGGACAAGGAGGTCCGCGACGTCGACATCGCGCGCGTGATCGAGCAGGCCAAGGCGGTCGCGATCCCGATGGACCGCGAGGTGCTGCACGTGCTGCCGCAGCAGTACGTGGTCGACGATCAGGACGGGATCCGCGATCCGCTCGGGATGACGGCGGTCCGGCTCGAGGCCCGGGTCCACATCGTGACCACCGCGGTCGCGTCGGCGCAGAACGTCATCAAGTGCGCGAACCGCTGCAACCTGCAGGTCGCCGACATCGTGCTCGAGTCGCTGGCGTCGTCGCAGGCGGTGCTCGAGGACGACGAGAAGGAGCTCGGGGTCGCGCTGGTCGACATCGGCGGCGGGACCTGCGACGTCATGGTCTACAGCGACGGCGCGATCGTCCACACCTCGGTGCTGCCGCTCGGCGGCGGCCACGTCACCAACGACATCGCCACCGTGCTGCGCACGCCGCTCGACTCGGCCGAGAAGATCAAGCGCAAGTACGGCTGCGCGTGGCGCGGGCTGATCGACGACTCCGAGAAGATGGAGGTCCCGTCGGTCGGCGGCCGCGGGCCGCGGGTGATCCCGCGCCGCGAGCTGGTCCAGGTGATCGAGCCGCGGATCGAGGAGATCTTCGAGCACGTCAAGAAGGAGCTGATGCGCTCGGGCTACTTCGACGGCCTGGCGGCGGGCATCGTGCTCACCGGCGGGGCGACCGCGATGGAAGGCGTCAGCGACATCGCCGAGCAAGTCCTCGGCCTGCCGACCCGCCGGGGCGTGCCGACCAAGATCGGCGGCCTGGTCGACGTGGTCCGCTCGCCGGCCTACTCCACGGGCGTGGGCCTGGTCATGTTCGGCGCCGAGCAGGGCAAGACGGTCCCGATGCCGGCGCGCGGCGAGGACCGCGCCGGCATGTTCAAGCGCGCGTGGAGCCGGCTCGCCGAGATGTTCTGAGCGCGGCGCGCGCGTGCGATGTGGCGGGCGCGCGAAAAATGCGCGGCGCACCGCGGATCGCAAGAAAGCTCCCGCGCCGGCGATGAAAAAGTTGCCCGCATGGATCCACCACTTTCATATGGGCCTACCAGGGGGAATTTAGAGACCATGGCACTCATCGAATTCGACGACGTCAGTCACGCGAAGATCCTCGTTATCGGCGTCGGTGGTGGCGGCGGCAATGCCGTCAACACCATGATCAGCGGCAACCTCGATGGGGTCGAGTTCGTGGTCGCCAACACGGACATGCAGGCCCTCGAGGCCAACATGGCCCCCCACAAGATCCGGCTCGGCAACGCGCTCACCAAGGGCCTGGGCGCCGGCGCCAACCCCGACGTCGGCCGGCGCTCTGCCGAGGAGAGCATGCAGGCCATCGCCGATCTGATCGCCGGCGCCGACATGGTGTTCGTCACCGCCGGGATGGGCGGCGGCACCGGCACCGGCGCCGCGCCGGTGATCGCCCAGATCGCCCGCGACTGCGGCGCGCTCACCGTCGGCGTGGTCACCAAGCCGTTCGGGTTCGAGGGCAAGAAGCGCGCGCGCCAGGCGGTCGAGGGCATCGAGCGCCTCGAGTCCGCGGTCGACACCCTGATCGTCATCCCGAACAACCGGCTGCTCGCGCTGGTCGGCGCGCAGACCTCGATGGTCGAGGCGTTCCGCAAGGCCGATTCGGTGCTGCTCAACGCCGTGCAGGGCATCAGCGACCTGATGACCGTGCCGGGCCTGATCAACGTCGACTTCGCCGACGTGCGCACGATCATGAGCGGCATGGGCCGCGCCCTGATGGGCACCGGGATCGGCACCGGCAAGCGCCGCGCGACCGAGGCCGCCGAGACCGCGATCAGCTCGCCGCTGCTCGAGGACGTCAGCATCGACGGCGCGACCGGCATCCTGATCAACATCACCGGCGGCCCTGACCTCACGCTCCACGAGGTCAACGAGGCGTCGTCGCTGATCCAGCAGGCCGCGCACGAGGACGCCAACATCATCTTCGGCTCGGTGATCGATCCGAACCTCAGCGAGGAGGTTCGCATCACCGTGATCGCGACCGGCTTCAACAACGTCGCCAAGACCCAGATGATCGTGCCGCACACCGATCGCCACGTCGCGGCGCCGGTCGCCCCCAACCGCCGCGCGGCGACCAACCCGAGCCCGCAGACCACGCTGCCGTACAGCATCTCGAGCCAGATCACCAAGGAGTACCCGGCGACCGTGCAGCGCCGCGCCGCCACGATCGTCGAGGAGCCCGAGATCAACATCGACTGGGACCGCCCCGACACCGGCGAGCTGACCGCGGTCGAGCACGCGCTCGCCGAGCTCGCCGACCCGGTCCCCGACTCCGACTCGCGGATGGCCTCGGGCTCCGGCCCGGCCCCGGTCGACGGCACCCCGCTGGTCCAGCCCGAGCGCAAGCGCGCCCAGTCGCGGCCGAGCATGAAGACCGTGCTATCGGGCGAGATCGACACCGACAGCGAGCTCGACGTCCCGACCTTCCTGCGCCGCCACAACGCCTCGCAGCAGTAACGCCGCCGCGCTTGGCTTCCCCTGGCGCCCACCCGGGCGCGCCGCCGGAAGGCTGGGCACCCGCCCGGCCTCTGGTCGTTTCGGCCGGCGCCTCGCAGGCTCGGAGTCAACTGGCGCCCGGCGCCCGATGTGCACCTGGAGCGATCCGTGTAACCCTAGGGGCCTGAGCGAACCGGGTGGTCATCGGCTGACGCGCTGGCTGGCGCGGGCGTCGCCAGGCGTGTTTGCCGGGTACGCGACGCTGGTGGCGTTCTCGACGTACTTTGCGATGTACAGCTATCGCAAGCCGTTCGCGGCCGCGGCGTTCGATCAGGATCATATCGGCAGCCTCGAGCTGAAGAGCGCGCTGGTGATCAGCCAGCTGCTGGGCTACGCGCTGTCGAAGATGCTCGGGGTCAAGTTCAACTCCGAGATGCCGCCGGGGCGGCGGGCGTGGGCGCTGGTGGCGTTGATCGTCTGGGCGGAAGCCGCGCTGGTGGCGTTCGCGGTGCTGCCGCCGTGGGGCAAGGTGATCGCGCTGTTCCTGAACGGCCTGCCGCTCGGCACGGTGTGGGGCATCGTGTTCAGCTTCCTCGAGGGCCGGCGGACGTCGGAGATCCTCGGCGCCGGGCTGAGCTGCGCGTACGTGGTCGCGAGCGGCGCGGTGAAGTCGATCGGCTCGCTGCTGCTCGGCGCCGGGATCAGCGAGGCGTGGATGCCGGCGGTGACCGGGTTGGGGTTCCTGCCGGTGTTCCTGCTCGCGGTCTACGGGTTGAGCCTGATCCCGCCGCCGGGGCCGGCCGATATCGCGGCGCGCACCGAGCGCGAGCCGATGACCAAGGCCGAGCGCCGGGCGTTCGTGAAGCGCTACTTGCCGGGCCTGGCGGCGCTGGTGGTGACGTACCTGCTGCTGACCTCGTACCGCGACTTCCGAGACAACTACGCGTCGAACATCTGGAACGACCTCGGCTACCAGCACCGGGCCAGCGTGTTCACGCTGACCGAGATCCCGATCGGGCTGTCGGTGATGGCGGTGCTGACCCTGCTGTACATGGTCAAGGACAACCGGCGGGGGCTGCTCTTGACCTACGTGATCATGGGCAGCGGCGCGCTGCTGATCGGCGCCGGCACGCTGCTGTTCGACGCCGGCGTGCTCGGGCCGCGGGCGTGGATCACGGTGGTCGGGCTCGGGCTGTACTTCGGCTACGTGCCGTACGGCTGCGTGCTGTTCGACCGCACGATCGCCGCGCTCAAGACCGTGGCGACCGCGGTGTTCCTGATCTACGTCAGCGACGCGATCGCGTACCCGGGGCCGGTCGTCGTGGTGCTGTACAAGAACCTGGCGCAGGCCCAGACCTCGATGGTGCAGTTCTTCCGCTACTTCTCGTACGGCACCAGCGTGGCATGCGCGCTCGGGTTCGCGGTGAGCGGCCGGTACTTCCTGCGCCGCACCCGCGCCCAGGCCACCGCCGACGCTGGCGCCCAGGCCACCGCAGGCACGTCCGCCGCCGCGACGGCCGGCCCCGACCCATGCTGACCGAGGGCGCCCCACGTGAGCCGGGGTAGGCTCGCGCCATGCTGACCGAGGGCGCCGCGCGCTGGCTGCTCGTGCTCCACACCGCGCTCGGCGTGGCGGCGGTCGGCGCGGCGACCCACTTCGTGCTGTGGTCGCGCGCGCTCGGGCGCGGCCAGCTCGGCCGGCTGCGCGCGATGCGGCGGTTCGCGTGGCTCACGCTCGCGCTGCAGGTCGCCGCGTTCCTCGCCGGCAACGCGATGTACCCGACGTACAAGGTCGAGGTCCGCACCGCGTACCTCGAGAACCGCGAGGCGATCGTCGCCGCGCAGCACGCGCAGCAAGATCAGCTCGCGCGCGCCGCGCACCACGAGGCCGCCGAGGTCCCGGCGCCGAGCGAGACCGGCGGGCTGGTGCACCGCGCCGCCGCCGCCGCGCGCTGGTTCGACGTCAAGGAGCACTGGATCGCGCTCGGCATCCTCGCGTCGCTCGCGCTGGTGCTCGTGCTCGCGTTCTGGGATCCGCGGACGGCGCGCGAGCTGGTGCCGGTGGTGATCGGGCTCGGCCTGGTCGTCGCCGCCACGGTGTGGCTCGGCGCGATCATCGGCGTGCTGACGGCGTCGTGGCGCGCCGTGTGATCCAGCCGGGCCGAGCCGGGATCAATTGAACGGCGACGCGTAGATCGGCGGCTCGAGCCCACCGCCCGAGTAGCCGCGGTTCGGATCGTCGGGAACCCACGGGCCGCTGAACGAGTTGGACGACTCGCTGCCGGTGGCGATCGGCTCGCCGATGCACTGATCGGCCTCCTCGCGGAGGTGATGGACGTTCTCGGTCGCCATCGAGACCTTGTCGAACGCATCGACCCGGTTGAAGTCGGTGCCGCCCGCGAGCTCGGCGGCCGCGGTGTCGGCGAGGTTCATCTGCGGCTTGATCTGCACCAGCTTGTCGTTGACGCAGTTGAGCTTGATGACGCTCTTCTCTTGCCGCGCGATCTGCTGCAGGTGCTGGACGTGCCGCGCGTCGATCCGCGTCTGCTCCTGCATCTGATGGATCCGGGCCTGGACGTCGGCGACCTGCTGCGCGGACATCCGGCCCGTCAGGCCGCCGCGCATGCCGCCGGAGATCCCGACGTTGCCCGCGGCGGTTCCGTTCGGGCTCAGCCAGCCACCCGCCGGATCGGCCTGGAGCGCGGTGCCGCTGCCGGCGACCAAGAGCCCCCACATTCCAATTTTGGCGAGTAGTTTCATTGGCTTCTCCGACGAACGTCGTCAGCCTACCGTCGGGCTGCCGGTGCTGTCAATCTCTGGTGGAGTAGGTGGCCGGGGACCGCCGGATCGTTCATGCGTTGCATGCATCCTGCGATGAACCTCGCTACCCTGCGCGGCAACTTACCGTCGCGCTGGCGGTCGTGCTTCGATCGGCCTGCGGATCTTGCTCATGCGCCAATTTCTCTTGGTTCTCACGATGTTCGCCGCAACGCTGGCCGGGATGGCCGGTGCGACCGGCTGCCTGCACGACGATCCGCCGGTCGTCTACCCGACCACCGCGCCGCTCGACGTGAACAAGCTGGCGCTCGGTCCCGGGGACAAGCTCAACCTCACGGTATTTTACGGATCACACTCGCTCACGGCCGCGTACACGCTGGATAACTCGGGGCAGATCTCGGTTCAGTTCATCGGCACGGTCGACGCCAACGGCAAGACGCTCGAGCAGCTGCGCGAGGACATCCGCAAGCGGCTCGCCGACGGGTTCCTGAACGATCCGATCGTCTCCTTGACGATCGCGGAGATCAACTCGCTGACGCTCTCGATCTCGGGGATGGTGTCCAAGACCGGCGCGGTGCGGTTCACTCCGGGGATCACGATCACCGAGGTCATCGCGCAGTCCGGCGGGTTCACGCCGATGGCGCGCAAGAACATGGTGCGGGTGACCCGGACGCTCAACGGCGTCAAGGAGACCTACAAGCTGCCGGTCGAGAAGATGGCCGAGGGCGAGCGCCCGAACTTCCCGATGCTGCCCGGCGACGAGGTGTTCGTGCCCGAGCGGCCGTGGTGAGCTGAGGGTGCGCGCGCGCGATCGACTCTCGCTCGCGATCGGCGGCGCCGCGCTCCTCGTGTCCGTGCTGGTGATCGGCGGCGCGCTGCGCTGGACCCAGGGCATCGTCGCGATCCTCGTCGCGCTGGCGCTGGTGATGCAGGTCGGCTCGCGGCGCCGGCTGGTCGGCACGTCGCCGATGGTGGTGATGTTCCTGATCGCGATCGGGCTGACCGCGGCCCAGCTGATCCCGCTACCCGACGGCGTGCTCGATGCGCTGAACGCGCGCGGCAACGAGCTGCGCAGCGACGGCGCGGCGCTGGCCGGTACCGCACCGTGGCACGCGATCACGCTCGACTCGGCCGGCACGCTGCACGCGCTCGGCTACCTGGTCACGCTGCTCGGCGTGGCGGTGCTGGGCTTGCGGCTCGCGAG
Organism: Kofleriaceae bacterium; assembly: GCA_036271215.1. GTDB lineage: Bacteria > Myxococcota_A > Polyangia > Haliangiales > Haliangiaceae > JABFXX01. The sequence goes on from DATBBB010000134.1 coordinate 11,420, forward strand.
CTCGGAGCGCGGCCGCTACTACGTGCTCGCCGGGGTCGCGCTCGCGTGCGGGCTGGCGGCGGCCGTGACCGGGCTGCACACCCTGCTCAACCTCGACAGCCTGTACGGCGTGTACGCGCCGCTGCATGCGACGCCGCCGATCCTCGGGCCACTGCTCAACCCCAACCACCTCGGCGGGTTGATGGCGATCGGCGCGGTGCTGGCGGTCGGGCTGGTGTTCTACCAGCGCCAGGCGCCGCAGCTCCGCGTGCTGTGGATCGTGCTGGCGATCGGCTGCAGCGCCACGGCGATGGCGTCGCTGTCGCGCGGCGCGACCCTGGCGCTCGGGCTCGGGGTCGCGACGACGATCGCGCTACTGTTCGCGTCGCGGCTCGGCGTCGGCGATGACGACGCTGGGTCACGGCCGCGGCGCGCGCTGATGAACGACATCCCGATCGCGATCGTGATCGCGTTCGGCCTCGCGGTCGCGGTGTACACCAGCGCCGGCAAGGTCGCCGATCAGCTCGACAACACGTCGCTCGCCGAGCTGCACCAGCCGCTCAGCAAGTACCAGGCGTGGAGCTCGTCGTTCCAGCTGGTCGAGGAGGCGCCGTGGGTCGGGATCGGCCGCGGCGCGCTCGAGCCGGTGTTCACCCGCGTGCACGACGCGAGCGCCTACATCACGTTCTCGCACCTCGAGAACGAGTACGTCCAGGCGATCGTCGAGTGGGGGGTGCCCGGCGGGATCGCGATCCTGCTCGCGCTGGCATGGTGCATCGCGATCGCGGCCAAGCGCTGGCGCGACGGCCCGCTCGCGGCGGCGGCGATCGGCGCGTGCGCGGCGATCATGTTCCAGAACAGCGTCGACTTCAGCGTCGAGCTGCTCGGGGTCGCGGTGCCGGCGCTGCTGGCCGGCACGACCTTGCTCACGCCGGGGGTGCGCGAGACCCGCTCGGTCGCGGCGCGCGGCGCACGGGCCGCGCTGGTCCTCGGGCTCGCCGGGGCCGCGGCGCTGGGGTTCCTGCCGGTCACGCGGTCGATCCAGGAGGATCACGACTGGCTGACCGACAATGACGACGCCACGCTCGACCAGCTGCGCGAGGTCATGGCGCGCCACCCGCTCGACTACCTCGCGTACGGCAAGGCCGCGGCGCTGCTGCTGCGCAACGGCGATCCGCAGGCCGGCAAGTTCCTGAACCACGCGCTCGCGCTGCACCCGACCCACCCCGGGCTGCACCGGCTCGCCGCGCGGACCCTGATCGCCGCCGGCCTGCGCTCGCAGGGCGCGGTCGAGTACGCGCTCGCGCTGCACGGCACGCTCGCTCCCAAGACGATGATCACCGAGATCGTGACGCTGCTGCCCGACGTCGAGCTCGCGGGCTCGGCGCTCCCGGTCGACGCCGCCAACCCCGAGCAGATCCTGCGCTCGCTGCACGAGCTGGATCACGACGACATCGCCGAGCGCTGGCTGCTGCACGTGATCATGAGCCCGCAGCACGATCTGACCGCGATCGACGAGCTGTATCAGCTCGCGATGGCGCACCACGATCTGGCGATCGCCGAGCAGGCCGCGCGCCGGCGGATGGCGGAATCGCATACCCATACGTCGCGGCTGCTGCTGGCGCGAGTGATGTTCAGGCGCGAAGAGTTCGATCAAGTCCTGAGCGATCTCGCTGACGTGATGTCGTGGACCGGGCGGATCGACGAACAGACCGACGCCTGGCTGCTCGTGTGCGACACCCAGATCGAGAAGCGCGCGTGGGATCCGGCGCTCGAGTGCCTGCACAAGCTCGACGGCTCCGCGGTGCTCGCGCCGACCCGGCGCTACGAGGTCACCCAGCGGCTGTCGATCGTCACCGAACAACGCACCGCTGAAGCGAAGCAAAAGGCTATCGAAGAGCTGGAACGCGCGCTAGGTTCTCGCCCGAAGTCACCATGACGATCCGGTCGTATCGCAGGTCGCACCTGCGGCTGCTCGAAGACGAAGCTGTTCACATCATGCGCGAGCTCGCGGCCGAGCGCGAGCGGCCGTGCCTGCTGTTCTCCGGCGGCAAGGACTCGATCGTGCTGCTGCGGCTCGCCGAAAAGGCGTTCCGGCCGGCGCGGTTTCCGTTTCCGCTGCTCCACGTCGACACCGGGCACAACTTCCCCGAGGCCCTCGAGTACCGCGACCAGCGGGTCGCCGAGCTGGGCGAGCGGCTGATCGTCGCGCACGTCCAGGACTCGATCGACCAGGGCCGCGTCACCGAGGAGACCGGGCCGCGCGCCTCGCGCAACCGGCTGCAGACCACGACGCTGCTCGACGCGATCGAGGCCCACCAGTTCGACGCCGCGATCGGCGGCGCGCGCCGCGACGAGGAGCGCGCCCGGGCCAAAGAACGGATCTTCTCGCACCGCGACGAGTTCGGGCAGTGGGACCCCAAGCACCAGCGGCCCGAGCTGTGGTCTTTGTACAACGGCCGGGTCCGGCGCGGCGAGCACCTGCGGGTGTTCCCGCTGTCGAACTGGACCGAGCTCGACGTCTGGCAATACATCGAGCTCGAGGACATCCCGCTGCCGGCGATCTACTTCTCGCACCACCGCGACGTGTTCGAGCGCGACGGCATGCTGTACGCCGCGAACGCGTTCATGACCCTGCTGCCGGGCGAGCGGATCCACGACGAGGTCGTGCGGTTCCGGACGATCGGGGACATGACCTGCACCGGCGCCGTCAAGTCCGACGCGCGGACGCTCGAGGCGGTGATCGCCGAGGTCGCCGCGGCGCGGCTCACCGAGCGCGGCGCCACGCGCGCCGACGATCGCTTCACCGAGGCTGCCATGGAAGACCGCAAGCGCGAAGGCTACTTCTGATGTCCGCGAGCGAGCTCGGAGGGCCAGCGCCCGCCTCGGCGAGCGGACGGAACCCAACGTCGGCGAGCTGGGGCAGCGGCGCGGGGCTCGACGAGGAAGCCGACCTGCTGCGGTTCTCGACCGCGGGCTCGGTCGACGACGGCAAGTCGACCCTGATCGGCCGGCTGCTCTACGACACCAAGACCGCGTTCGAGGATCAGCTGCAGCACGTCGAGGATGTCTCGCGGCGCCGCGGCGACGAGCGGGTCAACCTGGCGCTGTTGACCGACGGCCTGCGCGCCGAGCGCGAGCAGGGGATCACGATCGACGTCGCGTACCGCTACTTCGCGACCAAGCGGCGCAAGTTCATCATCGCGGACACGCCGGGGCACATCCAGTACACCCGCAACATGGTGACCGGCGCGTCGACCGCCGGGCTGTCGATCATCCTGGTCGACGCCCGCCAGGGCCTGGTCGAGCAGAGCCGGCGCCACGCGTTCATCGCGTCGCTGCTGCGGATCCCGCACCTGGTGTTCGCGGTCAACAAGATGGACCTGGTCGACTGGAGCGAGGACCGGTTCCGCATGATCGAGGACGAGTTCCGCAACTTCGCGGCGCGGCTCGACGTGCAGGACATCGCGTTCATCCCGGTCTCGGCGCTGACCGGCGCGAACGTCGTCGAGCGCTCGGTCGAGATGCCGTGGTACCACGGGCCGACCCTGCTCTATCACCTCGAGACGGTGCACATCGCGAGCGACCGCAACCTGATCGACGTCCGGTTCCCGGTGCAGTGGGTGATCCGCCCGCAGTCTGCCGAGCACCCCGACTACCGGGGCTACGCGGGCCAGGTCGCCGGCGGGGTGCTGCGGGTCGGCGACGAGGTCGTCGCGCTGCCGAGCGGGCTCGCGACCAGGATCACCCGGATCGAGCAGCTGGGCGCGCCGGTCGAGGCAGCGTTCGCCCCGATGAGCGTCACGATCCACCTCGCCGACGACGTCGACGTCGGGCGCGGCGATCTGCTATGCCGGCCGAACAACCAGCCCACGGTCGGCCAGGATCTCGACGCGATGATCTGCTGGATGGTCGACAAGCCGCTCGCGGTCAAAGGCCGCTACGCGCTCAAGCACACCACGCGCTGGACCCGGGCCATGATCACCGACGTGCTCTACCGGCTCGACGTCAACACCGGCCACCGCGACGAGGCGATCCACGAGCTGAAGCTCAACGACCTCGGCCGGATCCGCCTACGCACCACCACGCCGATCCTCTACGACCCCTACCGGCGCAACCGGACCACGGGCTCCTTCATCCTCGTCGACGAGGTGACCAACAACACGGTCGCCGCCGGCATGCTGCTCGCCCCCGAGTAACCACCCCTCCTACGCTCACTCGCTCTCCCACGCGCGCTCGCTCCCACGCACACTCCTGCGCGCGCGCTCCCCACGCGCGCGCTCCCTACCGGAGCCCACGCCCGGGACCGCTTGGGAGATCACCCACACGCTCGCTTCGCTACCGCGGGGTCGGACCTCCTGCTTCGGGTGAAAGCGGACCGCCGACGCTCGAACGTCACTCCATACCTAATATTCAAAGCGGCCTACCCTTGCAGTGGATCTTGTGGAAGCTACCTCCGCAGGAGGCCCGCCCCGCGTCGCTCCGCACGCGTTGACGTGCTGACCGAATGCCCTCGGCTTCACCGCCGATCTCGCCATCGATGTGGCTGGTTCCCGCGCGACCTCGCCCCCGACCGCGCTCCCAGCGACCTCGCCCCCGACCACGCTCCCAGCGACCTCGCCCCCGACCGCGCTCCCAGCGACCTCGCCCCCGACCGCGTCCCCAGCGACCTCGCCCCCGACCGCGCTCCCAGCGACCTCGCCCCCGACCGCGCTCCCAGCGACCTCGCCCCCGACCGCGTCCATTGAGGCGAGCTTCACACAGGCAGCGCGGTGGCCCCGGCGGTGGGAGCCCCGAGATCGGGGTCGTGACGCGTTGACGGACGTGGCTGGTCGAGGAAGGCTCGGCCACGAGCGGCATGAGCGGCAGACGTAGCCTGGCGAGCCCGGCGATGGAGCGCCGGCGATGACCCGTGTGGTCGTCATCGGCGGATGGGCGCCGTCGCTGATCAAGTTTCGTGGGCCGCTGCTCGCGGCGATGGTCGCGCGGGGCCACGAGGTCGTGGCGATCGCGCCAGCGGAGCACAGCGAGCAACTCGGTGGCTCGCCGGCGGTTCCTCATGGCGGCGTCGCGGAGAAGCTCGCGGCGATGGGAGTCGCGTTCGAGGCGATCGAGCTGGAGCGCACCGGGCTCGATCCGGTGGCGGACGCGCGCGCGATCCGCGGGCTGGTGCGCCGGCTGCGGGAGCTCGGGCCGGAGCTGGTGCTCGGCTACACGATCAAGCCCGTGATCTATGGCAGCGTGGCCGCGCGGCTCGCCGGGGTGCCGCGCCGGGCCGCGATGATCACGGGGATGGGCTCGGCGTTGACCAGTGAAAGGACAGTCAAGCAGCGGCTGGTCGCGGCGACCGCGCGCACGCTGTATCGCGTGGGGCTCGCGCAGTGCCAGACCGTGATCTTCCAGAACACCGACGATCGAGATGAGCTGCGGCGGCTCGGCGTGCTGCCGCCGGACGCCCGGGTGGCGATCGTCCGTGGTAGCGGCGTAGATCTGGCGTACTACGCGCCTAGGCCGCTGCCGGACGGGCCGCCGGTGTTCATCTTCGTCGGCCGCCTGCTGCGCGACAAGGGTATCGCCGAGTACGTCGCCGCCGCGCGCAAGGTCCGCGCGCGCTACCCGGCGGCGCGGTTCCAGATCGTCGGCTGGCTCGATCCGAACCCCGAGAGCCTGACCCAGCGCGACCTCGACGCGCTCGTCGCCAACGGCGTCATCGAGTACCTCGGCGCGCCCGATGACGTCCGCCCGGCGCTCGGCGCGGCCCACGTGCTGGTGCTGCCGTCGTACCGCGAGGGCACGCCGCGCTCGGTGCTCGAGGCGATGAGCATGGCGCGCGCCGTCATCACGACCACCGCCCCGGGTTGCCGCGACACCGTCATCGACGGCGACAGCGGCCTGCTCGTCCCGGTCCGCGACCCCGACTCGCTCGCTGCCGCCATGATCCGCCTCCTCGAATCTCCTCCGCTGCTCGCCCGGCTCGCCGCCGCCGGCCACGCCCGCGCCGTGGCGCTCTACGACGCCCGCCTCGTCGCCTCCAGCGTCCTCGCCGCCCTCGAGCTCTGACCAATCCCGCTGCCGCTGGCGCGGGCCTCGGCCTGCCCGGGCGCGGGCGCGGGCCGTCGCCCTGGCCCTCGCCTGGCTCTGGCTCTGTTCGTGGAACGGGGATAAGGTCCGGGCCGTGAACGGCGGAATCGTCTGGCTGACGGGCCTCTCCGGCGCGGGCAAGTCCACGCTGGCCACGGCGATCTCGGCTCGGCTCGCGGCCGTGCGGCCGGTCGAATTGCTCGATGGCGACGACATCCGGACGTTCTTGTCGGCCGGCCTCGGGTTCTCGCGCGCCGACCGCGACACCAACGTCCATCGCATCGCCTTCGTCGGCCGGTTGCTCGCCAAGCACGGCGTCCTCGTGTTCGTCGCCGCGATCTCGCCCTATGCCGAGACCCGCGCGCAGCTCAAGGCTCGATCGGTCGCGGCTGGCCACGCCTTCGTCGAGGTCTTCGTCCACGCACCGCTCGAGACCGTCATCGAGCGCGACGTGAAGGGCCTCTACGAGCGCGCCCGCGCCGGCGAGATCCCCAGCTTCACCGGCATCTCGGATCCCTACGAGGCGCCCACGGCGCCCGACGTCGAGGTCCGCACCGACCGCGAAGATCGCGCCACTTGCGAAGCCCGGATCCTCCAGGCGCTCGCCGATCGCGGCCTGCTCCCCGCCTGAGCCCAGCGAACCCAGCGAGCCCAGCGAGCCCAGCCCCGACGGCAACCATGCGCGCGCTCGGGCCGAGGCCCGGAGATATCGATGCGGATCACCTCGGTCCCGTCCGGGGCGCGTCGCCCCGCACGGTGCGTCGCGCCGCGAGTCCTTCTGGCCAGCATCACCTATTCGGAATCGTCAGAACTGCGTCGTGATACTCCGCGTCGGTCGGTTTGGTCGCGACACCTTCCGGCGGCACGACGCCGGCCGCGTCGTCGCCGGGGACGGCCTCGAGCATGCCCACGATCAGCCGGAAGTGTCCGGCGGGCGGATTGGGTGTGAAGTGGCCTTCTCCCCTCGCCGTGCCATCTGCAAACGCGCGGAACGTGCGCAGCTTCCTGGTCTGGAGGTCGATCGTGACCTCGCCCTCGAGCCGCCCCCGGTAGCCCTGCGTAACCACCTCGTGGTCCCCGAGGGCAGCTTGCCGTTTGCCGGACATCGAAAACTCGATCGTGAACGCGAGTGTCTTCGCGCCCGGTGTTCGCGACGTGACCACCGTCGTCGCGTCGGCGCGCCGGACTTCGCGTGGACTCCAGAGCGTCGGCGTTCCGCGGACACCGTCGACCAGATGAAAGCGCACGATCCTTGCGACCAGCGCCGGCGGCAACGAGTCGCCCTCGATCAGGGCTTTGATCTCTTCCGGATAGATCCACAGGAAGTCGCGCCCGACGCCTCGATTGAGACCGCCCGCGTCCGCCGGCAAGGGTCGAATGCGGCTGAACACCCGGATCACCGCGCCCGCGGGATCGAGCTTGGCTGACCACGACGCAGCGATGTCTGCATCCGCGATCACGACCTGCGTTGGCTGCGTCTTGCGGTAGCCGCGCAAGCCTCTGTCCATGAACCGCTGGATGTCCACCGGTTCGTGGTCGTTGGTGAACCCAAACGAAGTTCCGTCCGGAGCCAGGATGTACATCCCTTGCGGATCACGACTCGAGCGCCATTGCCGGGACAGCGTCTCGCTGTCCGTGCGCTCGACCACCCCGAGGAAGAACCTGCTCGCAGGCGACTCGTGCCATTGCAAGTCCTGCGTGTTCGCGACCACCGGAATGAACTCCGAGGTCAGCCGCCGGATCAGGCCGTCATCCTTGAACGTGACCAACCTGCCACGTTGTCCATTGTTTCACGTACACCCTTGCGGATTGCCCACCATGATCCACAGGAACAGCGGCCTACCGGCTCGTTGCGCTTCTTCGCGCGCGGCCATCACGTTGGTGCGCCAGGGCACCGTCAAGAACTTCTCCTCGGCCGGCGTCGGCACCACGCTCGCGATCCGCCGCTCGAGCGTCGCGCTCGGCGCATCGGCCGCGGCAAGATCGGCGGCTGCTTGCGATCCCGTGCAGTCGCTGGGCAGCGGCGTCCCGGGCGGCCGAGCGGGCTCCGGTGTCGACGTCACGACCGTCGTCGACCGGGTCTCTTGACCGGTCGCTGCCAGCTGCTGATCACCACGACCGCACCCGGCGAGACCGATCGCGATGCAGGCCAGTAGCCACTTCCGTTGCACGCGCGCAACCTACCACGCACGAAGGTGTGATGACTACGCGCCGGCATCGATGTCGGCGGGCCGGGTCGAGAAGTCCGCGCCGGCACGTCAGCGCGTGACGCCTCGTCGGCGGAGAAGCTGGCGCGCGGAAACCAGCCACACCGATGGCGAGATCGGCGGTGAAGCCGAGGGCATTTGGTCAGCACGTCAACGCGTGCGGAGCGACGCCGGGCGGGCCTCGAGACGGTGGTCAGGGACAAGTTCGGCATCAACTTCACGTCAACGCGTGCGGAGCGACGCGGGGCGGGCCTCCTGCGGAGGTAGCTTCCACAAGATCCACTGCAAGGGCAGGCCGCTCTGAATATTAGGTATGGAGTGACGTTCGAGCGTCGGCGGTCCGCTTTCACCCGAAGCAGGAGGTCCGACCCCGCGGTAGCGAAGCGAGCGTGTGGGTGATCTCCCACGCGGTCCCGGGCGTGGGCTCCGGCAGGGAGCGAGCGTGTGGGTGATCTCCCAAGCGGTCCTGGGCGTGGGCTCCGGCAGGGAGCGAGCGTGTGGGTGATCTCCCAAGCGGTCCCGGGCGTGGGCTCCGGTAGGAAACGTGTGCGGCGGCTACGCGGCGCGGCGGATCGCGTCGATCACGCGGTCTTGATCGGTGGGCGTGAGGGAGGAGCCGCTCGGCAGGCAGAGGCCATCGCGGAACAACGCCTCGGCGACCTGGCCGCGGAACACCGGGGCGCCGGTGAAGGCGGGTTGCAGGTGGAGCGGCTTCCAGACCGGGCGGGCTTCGATGTCGAGCACCGCGAGCCGATCGATGATCTGATCGCGCGTCGCCCCGAAAGCGGTCGGGTCGATCGTGGCGCAGGTCAGCCAGAACGTCGCGCGGCCGAACGGCGCCTCGGGCATGAACGACCAGCCCGGGAGGTCGCCGAGCGCGGCGCGGTAGCGCGCCTGGATCGCCCGGCGCGCATCGACCCGGCGATCGAGGTCGGCGAGCTGCGCGCGGCCGACCGCCGCGAGCAGGTTGCTGAGCCGGTAGTTGTATCCGATGTCGTTGTGCTCGTAGTGCCGCACCGGCTCGCGGGCCTGGGTCGCGAGGTGGCGCGCGCGATCGATCCAGTCCTTGCGGCCGCCGAGCAGCATCCCGCCGCCCGAGGTCGTGATGATCTTGTTGCCGTTGAACGACAGGATCGACAGGTCGCCCAGCGAGCCCGCCGGGCGCTCGTGATAGGTCGCGCCGAGCGCCTCGGCGGCGTCCTCGATGATCGCGACCCCGTGGCGGCGACACGCGGCGGCGATCGGCGCCCAGTCGGCGCACTGGCCGTAGAGATCGACGCCGATCAGCGCCTTGGGCAGCGAGCCGGCGCGCGCCGCGCGGTCGAGCTCCTCGGCGACGAGCCCGGGGTCTAGGTTCCAGCTCGCGCGGTCGCTATCGAGGAAGATCGGGACCGCGCCGGTATAGGCGATCGCGTTGGCGGTGGCCGCGAACGTCAGGGTCGACGTCCAGACCGGGTCGCCGCGGCCGACGCCGAGCACCAGCAGCGCGAGGTGGAGCGCGGCGGTGCCGCTCGACAGCGCGAGCGCGTGCGGCAGCTCGATCCGCCGCGCGGTCTCGGCCTCGAACGCATCGACGTGCGGCCCGAGCGGCGCGATCCAGCCCGACGCGACCGCCTCGCCGAGCATGGTCAACTCGCGGCCGGTGAGCTCGGGTGGTGAGAGGTACAGCCGCGCCATCAGCCCTGCACGGCGATCGCGGTCTGCGAGCCGGTGCCGCCATCGCCGCGCCGCGGCTTGGCCGGCTCGGGCGCGTCGGTTACCACCGGCACCACCGGCGGCGAGGCTGCCACCGGCGGCAGGTCGGCGACCGGTGCACGGCTGACGTCGACGACCTCGGGCACCGCCGAGCCGAGCCCGGCAAGCGCGGTCAGATCGGGCACCGCCGATCCCAGCCCAGTCAACGCGGTCAGATCGGGCACCGCCGATCCCAGCCCGCCGAGCCCGGTCAGCGCGGCGAGATCGGGCACCGCCGCCGGGGCCGAGCGCGGCTCGGCGAGGGACGCCTCGGCGAGGCCACCGGTGTACTCGGGGACCAGCGCGCGCAGCGCGGCGCGGATCCCGACCGCGTCGCCGGAGTCGGCCAGCGCGGTCAGGTCGGCGAGACCGGACATGACCTCGGCCCAGCCTTGCGAGGCGATCCGGCCGATGAAGATCTTGGGGTGCTTGGTCTTGTCGGCGTGCTCGGCGTCGGTCGCCAGCTGCTCGAACAGCTTCTCGCCCGGCCGCACGCCGTTGAACTTGATCTCGATGTCGATGCCCGGCCGGAACCCGGACAGCGTGATCAGATCGCGCGCCAGGTCGACGATCTTCACCGGCTCGCCCATATCGAGGATGAAGATCTCGCCGCCCGAGCCCATCGCGCCGGCCTGCAGCACCAGCTGGCTCGCCTCGGGGATCGTCATGAAGTAGCGCTGCATGTCCGGGTGGGTGACCGTGACCGGCCCGCCCGCCGCGATCTGCTGCTTGAAGATCGGGATGACCGAGCCCGACGAGCCGAGCACGTTGCCGAACCGCACGGTGACGAACCGGGTCTTGCTGCGCAGCGCGAGCGCCTGGGTGTAGATCTCGGCGACCCGCTTGGTCGCGCCCATCACCGACGTGGGGTTGACCGCCTTGTCGGTCGACACCAGCACGAAGCGCTCGACCCCGGCGCGGTCGGCGAGCTCGGCGATCAGCCGGGTGCCGCCGATGTTGTTCTTGACCGCCTCGCCGGGGTTGCTCTCCATCATCGGCACGTGCTTGTGCGCGGCGGCGTGGAACACGATCGACGGCCTGGCGTGCGCGAACACCGCGGCCATCCGGCGCGCGTCGGTGACGTCGCCGATCTGCGGGTCGATCGTCAGCTCGGGGTAGAGCGCGATCAGCTCGCGGTGGATCTCGAACAGCGCGTTCTCGAACTGCTCGACCAGCACCAGCCGCGCCGGCGCGTAGCGGCAGACCTGGCGGCACAGCTCGCTGCCGATGCTGCCGCCGGCGCCGGTGACCATCACGACCGCGCCGCGGATCGACGCGCTGACCTGATCTTCGTCGAGATGGACCTGGTCGCGGCCGAGCAAGTCCTCGATCGCGACCTCGCGGATCCGCGACAGGTTCACGCGGTCGCCGACGATCTCGTAGATCCCGGGGATGATCTTGGTGTCGAGCCCGGCGGCGCTGCACCGCATCGTGATCGCTCGGATCTGCGCGCCGGTCGCGTTGGCGATCGTGATCAGCACGCGGGTGACCCGCTTGCGCTGCGCGATCTCGGCGACCTGATCGATCCGGCCGAGCACCGGGTGACCGACGATCCGGGTCCCGATCTTGAGGTGATCATCGTCGAGGAACCCGACCGGCTGCAGCGCGAGGTCACGGCGCGAGGCGATCTCGCGCGCCACGACCACGCCGGCCTGGCCCGCGCCGATCAGCAGCACGCGCTCGCGCTTGCGGCCCGCCGAGCGCTGCTTGCGCTCCTGGGCCTCGCCGTGGAGCCGCCGGGTCGCCCGCACGCCGACCAGGCCGACGAAGCACAGGAAGAAGTTCATGCACAGCACGCCGTACGGCAGCCGCGCGATCATCAGCGTGCGCGGCAGCCCGACGTGGAGCCCGACGAGCAGCGCGGTGGCCAGCGCGGTCGCCACCGCGATCCGCGCGGTCTCGCGCAGGCTGATGTAGCGCCACGAATCGTGCGGCACGCCGAGCGCGCTGAGCAGCGCGTACTCGATCAAGATGACGTACGGCAAGCCGACGAGCGCGAGCGGCAGCCACACGGCCGGAATCGAGAACTCGAACCGAAATAGAAAGCCGAGCCAGTAGGCAACAGACAGCACCGCGAGGTCGAACACGACCTGGAGGCTTCGGCGAAAAAAGCGCGGCATTCGAAGTACCCGGTTAGTGCAGATGAGCGGGCGAGTTGTTCATCCGGCCTGACGATGATGCAGCTCGTGGCCGGCGCTGTAACTATCCCCAGTTATTAAACTTGACTCACTGTGTCGCAAGCGCACACCGTGATCGGTGATGCGTGCCGCATCCACAGCAGGATTTCTGCAAAATCGGGTCAGCGACGCATCACCGCATCACTGTGCGTGCGCAGCGGTGGATCTCCGGGGTGATCGCTGGTGTGATCGTCGGCTTGCTTGCTGAGGAAGCCAACCAGAGCCTGGTTGAACGTCTCGGGGTCCTGCCACAGCGCGAAGTGGCTGGTCGAGTGGAACACCGTGAGCTGCGCGTTCGGGATCAGCCGCGACATCTCCTGGATCTGGCCGAGCACGATCACCTCGTCGTGATCGCCGTCCGCCATCATCACCGGCGCCTTGATCGCCCGCAGCTGATCCTTGGTGATGCCGGTCGGGCCATGCCACAGCGGGCGCAGCGCCTCGACCAGCCCCTTGTAGGACATCCCGGAGCTCGACAGCTCCTGGTACTGGCGCCGGCACCGCAGGTAGTAGCCGCTGAACGTCGAGCTCCGCCCGGTGCGCGACTTGGAGCCGTTGGCGTCGTAGTTCGAGCCGAACACGAACAGCCGATCGACCCGGTCGGGGAACAGGATGCCGAGCTTGAGCGCGATCTCGCCGCCGTCGCTCCAGCCGACGACCGAGGCGCGCGGCAGCGCGAGCTTGTCGAGCACGGCGACCACGTCGCCGGCCATCAGATCGTAGGTGATCGGCGCGGTGTCGGTGGTGCTGCGACCCTGGCCCCGGCTGTCGATCGTGATGACCTGGAACTTGTCGACCAGCGCGGGGACCTGGAACCCGAAGTGCGCCGAGTTGCCGAGCCCGCCGTGGAGCAGCACGACCGGCTCGCCCTTGCCGTAGACCGCGTAGTAGATCTTCGCCCCGCCGACCTCGGCGCTGCCTTCGACGTCGGGCCTGGGCATCGCCGGCGGCTCGGGCAGGGTCTGCCAGCGCGCGGGCTTGCCGCGCATCGGCTTGGCGACCGCTGCGCTCACACCCACACCGAGGACGATCATCACCGTGACGGCGACGCGCAACAGGTGCACCGGCCTATCTTGATCGATCACGCGGGCAATAGCGAGTAATCTTCATGGGCGGCCCGTGAAGATCCTGTTCGCGATCCCGGCGCTCGACAAGGGCGGTCCGGACCGCGTGTTCTTCGAGCTGCTGCGGCGGATCGATCGCGCGAAGTTCTCGCCGGCGCTGGTGACCTCGGAGCCCGCGGGCCACTACCTGGCGCGGCTGCCCGGCGACGTTCCGCGCCATCACCTGGGCCACGAGACCGGCGTGGCGACCCGCTACCCGGTGCTGCCGCTCGTCCGCCTGGTCCGCCGGATGCGGCCCGACATCGTGCTGGCGACCCTGCGGATGGGGTTCACCGCCGGGCTCGCGCAGCCGCTGTTCCCGCGGGCGACCCGGCTGATCGTCCGGCCGGCCAACCACATCTCGAGCAACCACGCCGAGCTGATCCGGGCCGCACCGCTCAAGCACCGGGCGAGCTACGCGATCAACCGGTTCACGCTCGGCCGCGCCGATCACCTGATCTGCCAGGGCGAGGACATCGCCGGCGATCTGGCGCGGATGGGGCTGGCGCCGCCGATGACGACGATCGGCAACCCGATCGACGTCGACGAGGTCGGCCGGCTCGCCGCGGCGCCCGCGACCCTGCCCGGCCGGCCGGCGCTGCTCGCGGTGGGGCGGCTGAGCGCGCAGAAGGGGTTCGACGTCCTGTTGCCGGCGTTCGCCCGGCTGCGCGGCGGCGCGCCCGAGGCCCACCTGACGATCGCCGGGACCGGCCCCGACGAGGCGGCGCTGAGGCGCCAGGCCGCCGAGCTCGGGGTCGCCGGCCACGTGACGTTCGCGGGCTTCGTGCAGAACCCGTATCCGCTGATGCGGGTGGCCGATCTGTACGTGCTGTCGTCGCGCTACGAGGGGTTCCCCAACGTGGCGCTCGAGGCGATGGCGTGCGGCACGCCGGTGGTGGCGACCCGCTGCCCCGGGGTCGCCGACCTGGTGCTGCCGGGGATCAACGGCTGGCTCGCGCCGGTCGAAGACATCGCGGGGCTCGCCCGCGCGCTGGCCCAGGCCGTTGGCGCGCCGCTCGCGGCCGACGCCGTCCGCGCCTCGGTGCGCAGCCGGTTCGATAGCGGGCTGATCGCGCGGCGCTACGAGGCCGTGTTCGAGCGGGTCGCGCGGGCGTGAGCTGCGCCGGTCACCGCGATGGCGGCGGCGGAGACGGTGACGCCGGGGTTGGCGATGGCGCCGAGGTTGGTGATGGCGGCGCCGGCGCGGACGGCGGGGCGTCGCTGGTCACCGCTTGCCTGTCCGCCGGGTAGTTGATCAGCGGCGCAGTGACGCCGTGCAGGAACCGGTTGCCGGTCACCCTGACCTGGCGGGCCGCGCCGGTGCCGTCGTCGAGCGAGATCCCCGAGGTCATCGCCGGCACCGGGGCGTCGTCGTCGAACGTGTTGTCGCGGATCTCGACCGACAGCAGCTTCGCGGTGCCGGTGCCGACCAGGCTCACGCCGCGGGCGCCGAAGTTGCGCACGGTGTTGCCGACGACCGACGCGCTGCGGAAGTCCTCGGCCTGGTTGGTGGCGCGGACGTAGATCCCGGCGTAGCCCGGCGCCGAGCGACCCGGGCCGCGCAGCGTGTTGCCGCGCAACGTCACGCTGATCGCGCCCTCGGCGCGGATCCCGAAGCTCTGCTCGTAGTCGAGCGTCAGCTCGTTGCCGAGCACGAACACGCGGTCCGGGGCCGAGCCGGTGCCGGTGCCCTGGACCAGCACGCCGGCCAGCGAGCGGACGCGGGTCTGGGTCATCTCGAACCGGTTGCCGGCGATCACCACGTCGTTCGAAGTCCGGTACACCGAGACGCTCGCCTTGGTCGTCGGGTTGGTGCCGGTGTTGCCGGCGATCAGCACGCGCTCGGCCCACACGACGAAGATGCCGCCGTGGATCCGGTTGCCGACGATCGTCCAGTCGTGGCCCTTGGTGTGCTCGGTGCCCGACACGGTCAGCGCGTAGTCGTTGCTGGCACCCGCGACGTCGATCTCGCAGCCCGCGATCAGCGTGTGGCTGACGATCGACGTGCCGCCGGGCTCGCTGTCGACCTGCTGGGCGCGGTTGCCGGCGAACTTGCTGTGGAACAGCGTGGTGCCGTCGACGTTGCCGCCGAGCGTCAGGCCGTTGCGGTCGTTGCCGGTCGCGACCACGTCGATGAACTGCGAGTCGGCCGCGCCGTCGTAGAGGTAGAACCCGTCGCCGGTGAAGTCGTGCGCGGCGACGCGGCGAACGATCAGGTGCTCGGTGTGGACGGTGAAGATCCCGTGGCGCTGCGGGTTCTTGGTCTGCGCGGCCTTGTTGCCGTCGAGCGCGAGGTCCTCGAGCGTGATGTGCGCGCCCGACAGGTGGAGCAGCCGGACCGAGGGCCCCGCGCCCGGCGCCTGCTGGAGCGTGGTCTTGTCCTGACCGGCACCGCGCAGGTGGACGCCGCCGGGGACGTCGAGCGCCCAGAACGCGTGCCGCGCACCCGACACCACGTAGGTGCCCGGCGGCAGATAGACTTCGCCGCCGCCCGCCGCCGCCACCGCGCCGATCGCGGCCTGGATCGCCTCGCGATCGTCGGTCGCGCCGTCGCCCTTGGCGCCGTGATCCTTGACCGAGACCGAGACCCCGTGCGCGGCGGACCCCGAGCTCGGGTCGTCGGGGCGACCGGCGGCCGCGCGCGGCGCGCCGGTGCTGGCCGGTGACGCCTGGGGCCGACAGCCGGCGCTGCCGAGCCCGGCGAGACC
>DATBBB010000135.1:0-19232 GCA_036271215.1 Kofleriaceae bacterium
TGCCGGGCGACAACATCAAGGTCGACGTGACGCTGGTGTCGGCGGTGGCCTGCGAAGAAGGCCTGCGGTTCGCGATCCGCGAAGGCGGCAAGACCGTGGGCGCGGGCGTGGTGACCAAGATCCTCGCGGACGCGGCCCCCGTGGTCAAGACGAAGGCGGCTGCGGCCCCGGCCGCGGCCCCCGCCAAGAAATAAGGCAATCCCATGACGACCCCACGCATTCGCATCCGGCTCAAGGCCTACGACCACAAGCTGCTCGACCAGTCGGCCGGCGAGATCGTCGAGACCGCCAAGCGCACGGGCGCCAAGATCGCCGGCCCGATCCCGCTGCCGACCAAGATCAACAAGTACTGCGTGCTGCGGTCGCCGCACACCGACAAGAAGTCGCGCGAGCAGTTCGAGATCCGCACCCACAAGCGGCTGCTCGACATCCTCGAGCCGACCCAGCAGACCCTCGATGCGCTGATGAAGCTGGACCTCTCGGCCGGCGTCGACGTCGAGATCAAGACCTGAGCACCGCGGCCCGCGCCGAGGTTACCCGTAACAACGAGACACCGTCATGCCGAAGCTAGACGTCAAGAACATCACCGGGAAGAGCGTCGGGTCGATCGACCTCGACGACACCGTGTTCGGTGCCGAGATCCACGAGCACCTCCTGTGGGAGGTCGTGAAGTGGCAGCTCGCCAAGCGCCGCGCCGGGACTGCCTCGACCAAGCGATTGGGCGAGGTCCGCGGCTCGTCGAAGAAGGTCTGGAAGCAGAAGGGCACCGGCCAGGCGCGCCAGGGCAGCCGGCAGGCGCCGCACTGGGTCGGCGGCGGCTCGGTGTTCGGGCCCAAGCCCCGCAGCTACGACTACGCGATGCCGCGCAAGGCCAAGAAGGCCGCGCTGCGTGCCGCGCTGTCGCTGCGCGCCTCCGAGCAGAAGATCGTCGTGCTCGACAGCTTCACGATCAACGGCCCCAAGGGCTCGACCAAGCAGGTCGCGACCGCGCTCGCCGCGCTCGGCGTGGCGCAGCCGTCCAACAAGGTCCTGATCGTCGATGCCAAGGCCAACGGCAACCTCGTGCACGGCGCGCGCAACCTGCGCGCCTCGCAGTGGGTCGCGCCCGAGGGCGTCAACGTCTACGACATCCTGCGCCACCAGACCCTGGTGCTGACCCAGGCCGCGGTCGCGTCGATCACCGCCGCCCTGAAGCTCGAAGGAGCTGAATAGTCATGCGCGACGCTCAATCCGTCATCAAGCGCCCGCTGCTCACCGAGAAGTCGGCGCGGCTGCGCGCGACCGGCGGCGCCGCCGCGGAGCACGCCGAGGGCGACGCGTACGCCCAGCAGGTCGTGTTCGAGGTCGCCCGCGATGCGAACAAGATCGAGATCCGCAGCGCCATCCAGGCGCTGTTCAACGTCACCGTGACCGACGTGCGCACGCTGGTCGTGCGCGGCAAAGAGAAGCGCGTCGGCCGGTTCTCCGGCCAGCGCCCGTCGTGGAAGAAGGCGTTCGTGACGCTCAAGCCCGGCGACAACATCGAGTTCTTCGAGGGAGTCTAGGAATGGCGATCAAGAAGTACAAGCCGACCTCGCCTGGCCGGCGTGGGATGTCGAGCCAGGACTTCGGCGACATCACGACCAGCGACCCCGAGAAGAGCTTGCTCGCGCACAAGTTCGCGACCGCGGGTCGCAACAACCACGGCCGCATCACCTCGCGGTTCCGCGGCGGCGGCCACAAGCAGCGCTACCGGGTCGTCGATTTCAAGCGCAAGAAGACCGGCGTGCCGGCGACCGTGCTCTCGATCGAGTACGACCCGAACCGCTCGGCGCGGCTCGCGCTCCTGCAGTACGCCGACGGCGAGAAGGCCTACATCCTCGCGCCGCAGCACCTCAAGGTCGGCGACTCGGTGCTCTCGGCCAACTCCGCCGACATCAAGCCCGGGAACTCGCTGCCGCTGCGGTTCATCCCGATCGGCACCGAGGTCCACGCGGTCGAGCTCAAGATCGGCCGCGGCGCGCAGATCGGCCGCTCGGCCGGTACCCGCGTCACCCTGATGGCCAAGGAAGGCGACTGGGCGACGCTGCGCATGCCGTCGGGCGAGATGCGGCGCGTCCACATCGAGTGCCGCGCCACGATCGGCGCGATCGGCAACTCCGAGCACGCGAACATCCAGTGGGGCAAGGCCGGCCGGATGCGGTGGCGCGGCATGCGCCCGCATAACCGCGGCGTCTCGATGAACCCGGTCGATCACCCGATGGGTGGTGGCGAAGGCCGGTCGTCGGGTGGCCGTCACCCGTGTACGCCGTGGGGCCAGAAGACCAAGGGCTTCAAGACCCGCCTCAACAAGCGGACCGAGCAATTCATCATCCGCCGCCGGGCGAAGTAAAGCGCAAGGAACCAGCGATGCCTCGTTCAGTTAAGAAAGGCCCCTTCGTCGAGCACTACCTCGCGAAGAAGATGGCAGTTGCGGCCAAGGAGTCGAACCCGTCGCGCCGCGTGATCACGACGTACTCGCGCCGCTCGACGGTGATCCCGTCGATGGTCGGCCTGACGTTCGCGGTCTACAACGGCCGCAAGTTCATCCCGGTGTTCATCACCGAGCAGATGGTCGGTCACAAGCTCGGCGAGTTTTCGCTGACCCGTACGTTCCACGGCCATAGCGGCGAGCGGAAGAAATAGTCATGCAGGCACGTGCACTCGTTCGTGGCATCTCGATGTCGCCCCGCAAGATGCGGGTCGTCGCGAACCTCGTCCGTGACAAGAAGGTCGAGGACGCGGTCGGCCTGCTCGATCTGATGCCCAAGAAGGCCGCGGGGATCATCTCCAAGGCGATCAAGTCGGCCGCCGCGAACGCCGAGGACAAGTCCGGCGGCGACGCGTCGATCGACCAGCTGCGCATCCACACGATCGCCGTCGACGGCGGCACGCTCGCCAAGCGCTGGATGCCGCGCTCGATGGGCCGCGCCAACCGGATCAACCACCGCACCAGCCACCTCACGGTGGTCGTCACCGACGGCAAGTAGGCCTAAGGAACCACCATGGGTCAGAAAACACATCCAACGGGCTTTCGCCTCGGCATCATCAAGACCTGGTCGTCTCGCTGGTACGAGGAGAAGAACTACGCCAAGTGGCTCCACGAGGACTTGAAGCTCAAGGCGTTCATCAAGAAGAAGCTCAACCACGCCGGCGTGAGCTACATCGAGATCGAGCGCGCCGCGAACAAGGCCAAGATCAACATCCACACCGCGCGTCCGGGCATCGTGATCGGCAAGCGCGGCGCGGGTGTCGAGACCCTCAAGAAAGAGGTCCAGGCGCTCACGGAGAACGAGGTGTTCCTGAACATCATCGAGGTCCGTAAGGCCGAGACCAACGCGCAGCTGGTCGCCGAGAACATCGCGACCCAGCTCGAGCGCCGGATCGCGTTCCGCCGCGCGATGAAGAAGGCGACCCAGACCGCCATGAAGTTCGGCGCCAAGGGCATCAAGGTCGCGTCGAGCGGCCGGCTCGGCGGCGCCGAGATGTGCCGCCGCGAGTGGTACAAGGAAGGCCGCGTCCCGCTGCATACGCTGCGCGCGGACATCGAGTACGGCTTCACCGAGGCGCACACCACCTACGGCAGCATCGGCGTCAAGGCCTGGGTGTTCCACGGCGAGGTGCTCCCCGTCAAGAAGACCGGCGTGGTCGCGCCTCAGCGCTGAGATTGGAGAATCCCGATGTCGATGCTCTCCCCTAAACGTTCGAAGTTTCGCAAGTCGCACAAGGGCAACCTCAAGGGTCGCGCCAAGGGCGGTAACGCGGTGTCGTTCGGTGACTACGGGCTTCAGGTCACCTCGCCGGGCTGGATCACCTCGCGCCAGATCGAAGCAGCGCGCGTCGCGATCTCTCGCTCGGTCAAGAAGCTCGGCAAGATCTACGTCCGCGTGTTCCCCGACCACCCGGTCACCAAGAAGCCGGCCGAGACCCGAATGGGTACCGGTAAGGGCGGTGTCGAGGGCTGGATCGCCGTGGTCCGCCCCGGCCGCGTGATCTTCGAGGTCGAAGGCGTGTCGATCGAGATCGCCAAGGAAGCGTTCCATCGCGCGCACCACAAGCTGTCGGTCAAGACCCAGCTGGTCGCCCGGGAGTCGGTGCTATGAGCAAGGTTTCTACATCCCTCGAGCAGCTGCGCGATCAGCCCGATACCGAGCTGCAGCAGGCCCTGGTGCGGTCCCGCGACGAGCTGTTCCGGCTGCGGCTCGGCCAGCACACCAACCAGGTCACGTCGACCGCCGAGCTCCAGCACAAGCGGCGCGAGATCGCCCGGATCCAGACGATCCTCCGCGCCCGCGCGCTCGGCACCGAGACGCAAGGTCAGAAAGCTAGCAAGGCCTAAGTCATGGCGAACGAACCCACCTCTCAGAGCACCGCCGCGGCGACTCCCGCGGCTGATGACCACCGGGGCTCGCGCCGCGTCATCGTCGGCACGGTCACCTCGAACAAGCAGGACAAGACGGCGACCGTCACGGTGATCCGCCGCGTCCGCGACCGCCGGTTCCACAAGTTCCTGACTCGCCGCATGAAGTATCACGTGCACGACGAGCACAACACGGCCAAGGTCGGCGACCTCGTCGAGATCGTCGAGTCTCGCCCGATGTCGAAGACCAAGCGCTGGCGGCTGCTGAGCACGCTGTCGCGCGCGGTCGAGTCCGACACCCACGCCGAACCGGCGCAGAAGTAGAGCAGGGGGCCGCCATGATCCAGATGACCTCCGTCCTCGACATCGCCGACAACAGCGGCGCCAAGAAAGTGTTCTGCATCAAGGTGCTCGGCGGCTCGCGCCGCCGCTACGCCGGGATCGGCGACGTCATCATCGTCTCGATCCGCGAGGCGATCCCGGGCGCCAAGGTGAAGAAGGGCGAAGTTGCCCGCGCGGTGATCGTTCGCACCAAGCGCGAGCTCGCCCGCCCCGATGGCAGCTTCATCAAGTTCGACGGCAACTCGGCCGTCCTCATCAACAAGGAAAACGAGCCGATCGGCACCCGGATCTTCGGGCCGGTCGCTCGCGAGCTGCGCGCCAAGCGGTTCATGAAGATCATCTCGCTGGCGCCGGAGGTTCTGTAGCCATGCCGCACGTTCGCAAGGGCGACCTGGTCGTCGTTATCAGCGGTGCCTACAAGGGCAAGCGCGGCAAAGTCCTGCGCCTCGTCGGAGAGCGCGTCGTGGTCGAGAAGGTCGCGATGATCAAGCGCCACCAGAAGCCGACCCAGAAGAACTCGCAGGGCGGCATCATCGAGAAAGAGGGCACGATCCACATCTCGAACGTCGCCTTGTACGACGAGAAGCTTGGGCGAGGCACTCGCACCAAGTTCGTCACCGAAGGGGACACCAAGTCCCGCGTCGGCGTGAAGTCAGGGACCAAGTTCCCGACCGTCGGCATGGAATGATCCAAGTCCCCCAACGCGCAGCAACCAAGAGCTCGGAATAACCAAGATGGCGAAGGACGACGACAAAGCAGCCGCGGCAGGCGGAGACGCTCCAAAGAAGGACAAGCCGGAGCGCGCGCAAAAGGCCAAGGGCGAAAAGAAGAAGGCGAAGGAGCCGGAGGGCCCGGCGCCGACCTACAAGCGTGAGACGCCGCCCAAGCTCAAGGCGGCGTATGACGGCACCGTGCGCCCGCAGATGATGAAGGAGTTCAGCTACTCCACCGTCATGCAGGTGCCGCGGATCCTGAAGATCACGGTCAACATGGGACTTGGTAAGGCCAAGGACGAGCCCAAGATGATCGACAACGCGATCGAGGAGCTCAAGGCGATCACCGGCCAGTCTCCGGTCGTGTCGCGCGCCAAGAAGGACATCGCGGTGTTCAAGCTCCGCAAGGGCCAGAAGATCGGCGTGATGGTCACGCTGCGCCGCGAGCGGATGTGGGAGTTCCTCGACCGCCTGTGCAACATCGCGCTACCGCGCGTCCGCGACTTCCGCGGCGTGTCGCCGCGCGGGTTCGACGGCCGCGGCAACTTCACCATGGGCGTCCGCGAGCAGATCATCTTCCCCGAGATCGAGTACGACAAGATCGACTCGATCAAGGGCATGAACATCTCGATCGTCACCACCGCCACGACCGACGCCGAAGGGCGCTCGTTGCTGGGACACCTCGGCATGCCGTTCCGTCAGGCGACGCCGACCACTGGGACCACCGGGGCCACGGCCGCGGCCTGAGGAACAATCCATGAGCAAGCTGGTCGATAGGCTTCCCAAGAAGTACAAGTTCAAGGTGCGCGTCAAGAGCCGCTGCAAGCGCTGCGGCCGGTCGCGCGCGTATCTCCGCAAGTTCGAGATGTGCCGCCTCTGCTTCCGCGAGCTCGCCCTGCGTGGCGATATCCCGGGCGTCATCAAGTCGAGCTGGTGAGAGGAAATAGACCATGTCGATGACCGATCCCATCGCTGACTTCCTCGCGCGCATCCGCAACGGCATCCGCGCCCGCAAGCAACTGGTCGAGTGCCCGCGCTCGAACATCAAGCTCCGGCTCGCCGAGATCCTGCGCGACGAGGGCTTCGTCCAGGCCGTGTCCGCGTCCGAGGACAACAAGCAGGGCATGCTCAAGCTGATCCTGCGTTACGACGGCCGCACCGGCTCGGGCAGCGCGATCACCGGCATGCGCCGCGTGTCGCGTCCCGGCCAGCGGACCTACGTTCCCGCCAAACAGGTGCCGCGCGTCCGCAACGGGCTCGGCATCGCCATCCTTTCCACATCGCAGGGCGTGATGACCGACAAAGAGGCCCGCACCAAGGGCGTCGGCGGCGAAGTCCTCTGCGAGGTCTGGTGAGTCATGTCGCGCATCGGTCGTAAACCGCTCGAGATCCCCAAGGGCGTCACGGTGTCGATCACCCACGACGCAGTCTCGACCAAGGGCCCCAAGGGCACCCTGTCGCTCAAGCGGCATCGGGACATCGAGATCAAGCAGGCCAAGGACGACGACAAGAAGGACGTGCTCGTGTTCGAGCGCAAGGGCAACCTCGGCCCGCAGCGCGCCGCGCACGGCCTGATGCGCGCCCTGGTCGGCAACATGCTGACCGGCGTGACCCAGGGCTTCACGCGCCAGCTCGAGATCAACGGCGTCGGCTACAAGGCCGAGATCAAGGGCCCCAAGATCGTCCTGTCGCTCGGTTACTCGCACCCGATCGAGTACCAGCTGCCCGAGGGCATCTCGGCCAAGGTCGACAAGAACCTCCTGATCCTGTCGGGCATCGACCGCCAGGCGCTCGGCGCCGCGACGGCCAAGATCCGCAGCTTCCGTCCGCCGGAGCCCTACAAGGGCAAGGGCATCAAGTACATCGAAGAGACGATCCTGCGCAAAGCGGGCAAGACCGCGGGCAAATAACCGTGATCGCACAGGTCGCCGCGTACATCTCCGCGGCAACGGCCTCGATCAGGAGAAACGAACATGGCTGGTCACATCAAGTACGTTAATCCCAAGCAGCGCAAGCGGTTCCGCCGCAAGCACTCGATCCGGCTCCGGCTGTCGGGGACGGCGGAGCGCCCGCGGCTCTCGGTGTTCCGCTCGACGCGTTACGTCTACGCCCAGGCGGTGGATGACACCACCGGCCGCGTGCTGGCGAGCGCGAGCGAGCTCGAGGAGCAGCTCAAGGGCACCGTCGCCGGCAAGCCGAAGAAGGAGCGCGCCCGCGCGATCGGCAAAGCGATCGGTGACAAGCTGATCGCGCTCAACATCAAGGCGGTCGTGTTCGACCGCAACGGCTACATCTATCATGGACGTGTCAAAGAGATCGCCGACGGCGCTCGCGACGCGGGCCTCACGTTCTAGAGGACCCACATGCTGATCAATCCTGAAGAAGTCGGCGAGCTCGTCGACCGCGTCGTCCACATCAACCGCGTGGCCAAGGTCGTCAAGGGCGGCCGCCGGTTCTCGTTCTCGGCGCTCGTCGTCGTCGGTGACCAGCACGGTTACGTCGGTGCCGGCCTCGGCAAGGCGAACGAGGTCCCCGAGGCGATCCGCAAGGGCACCGACCGCGCCAAGCGCAACCTGTTCAAGATCCCGCTGCTCAAGGGCACGATCCCGCACGACGTCGAAGGCTTCTTCGGCGCCGCGCAGGTGCTGTTCCGCCCGGCGGCCCCCGGTACCGGCGTGATCGCCGGCGGCGCGGTCCGCCCGGTGCTCGAGGTCGCGGGGATCTCCGACATCCTGACCAAGTCGATCGGCACGTCGAACAAGCACAACGTCATCCATGCGACGATCGTGGCGCTCAAGGCGCTGCGCTCGGTCGACCAGGTGGCGAAGACCCGAGGCAAGAACGTCTCGGACTTCCGCGGTGTTCGCACCAACGACCTACGAGGCTAGCCATGGCGCTCAAGCTCAAAGTTACCCAGGTCAAGTCGGGCGTCGGCCGCTCGGCGCAGCAGAACAAGACCCTCGAAGGCCTCGGCCTGCGCGGCCCGCACAAGTCCAAGGTCCTCCAGGATACTCCGGCGATCCGTGGCATGATCCGTAAGGTTCATCACCTCGTGATCGTCGAGCCGGCTGACTAGCTGAACGGTCAGGCCACCCGATCTCTTTCTCTGGTCAGTTGCGCTAACTCAGTTTCCGCGCCAGATTGCAGGCGCGGTCGGAAAAGTCCCCATGACGATTTCACTGCATAACCTCCATCCGAACCCGGGCGCGACGAAGACCAAGAAGCGTCTCGGCCGCGGCCGTGGCTCGGGTACGGGCAAGACCTCCGGTAAGGGCGTCAAGGGTCAGAAGGCCCGCCCGGGTCACCACGGCGCCCGCCTGGCGTTCGAGGGTGGTCAGATGCCGATGCCGCGCCGGATCCCGAAGCGGGGCTTCAAGAATCCGTTCCGCATCGAGGCGTTCCCGATCAACGTCGCCACGCTCGAGCGGGTGTTCGATGCCGGCACCACGGTCGACCTCGAGGCGCTGCGCGCCAAGGGCCTCGTCCCCAAGCTCGTCGAGCACGTCAAGATCCTCGGCGAGGGTGAGATCACCAAGAAGCTCACGATCAAGGCCTATCGCGCGTCGGCGACCGCCAAGGACAAGATCGAGAAGGCCGGCGGTACGGTCGAAGTCCACGGTCCGGTGGCAGCCGCTGGGGCCGCCGAGTAAAGGTCCTCGTGGCAGGTTCGATCGCAAACATCGGTAAGGTCCCGGAGCTCCGCCGCCGGATCTTGTTCACGTTGTTCATCCTCGCGGTCTACCGGGTTGGTGTGTTCATCACCATCCCCGGCGTGAACCGCGTCGAGATGAACCATGTCGTGACCAAGGGTGGCACCGGCACGTTCCTCGGCATGTTCAACGTGTTCTCGGGAGGTGCGCTCCAGCAGTTCTCGATCTTCACGCTGGGCATCATGCCGTACGTGACGTCATCGATCGTGATGCAGCTGCTCACGGTCGTCGTCCCCAAGCTCGACCAGCTCAACAAGGAAGGCGAGCAGGGCCGCCAGAAGATCAACCAGCTCACCCGGTACGGTACGATCGCCGTCGCCGCGGTCCAGTCGTGGTTCGCCGCGACCTACGTCGAAGGCCTGTCGCGCAGCGGCGCCGAGGTCGTCTCGAATCCTGGCTTCGGGTTCCACCTGCTCACCGTGCTGACGATGACGACGGGGACCACCGTCATCATGTGGCTCGGCGAGCTGATCACCGACCAGGGCATCGGCAACGGCTCGTCGCTGATCATCTTCGCGGGCATCGTCGCGGCGATGCCGGATGCGCTGACCCGGTTCCTGTCCGGCGGCGGCTCCGGTGGCGTCGGCGGCCTGACCGCGCTGTTCATGCTCTTGCTCGTGGTCGCCACGATCGCGGCGATCTGTTACTTCGAGCGCGCCCATCGCCGGATCCCCGTCCAGTACACCAAGCGCCAGGTCGGGCGGAAGATGTACTCGGGCGCGCAGAGCTACCTGCCGCTCAAGATCAACGTCTCGGGCGTCATCCCGCCGATCTTCGCGTCGTCGATCCTGATGTTCCCCGGCCAGATCTCGAGCATGTCGGGATCGCGGTGGATGCAGGAGTTCTCGTCGGTGCTGCACCCGGCGGACTGGCGCTACAACGCGATCTTCACCATCCTCAACATATTCTTCGCGTTCTTCTACACGTCGGTCGTGTTCAACCCGGTCGACGTCGCGGACAACCTCCGCAAGTCGGGCGGCTTCATCCCGGGCATCCGGCCGGGCAAGCACACCGCCGAGTACATCGAGCGCGTGCTGTCGCGGATCACGTTCGCCGGCGCGCTGTACCTGTCGGTGGTCTGCATGATCCCCGCGCTGCTGCAGAAGTACATGCAGGTGCCGTTCAACTTCGGCGGCACCGGCCTGCTGATCGTCGTCGGCGTCGCGCTCGACACCGTGCAGCAGATCGAGTCGCACCTCATCACGCGCAACTATGATGGCTTCGCCGGGCCCAAGGGTCCGCGGATTCGCGGCCGCGTTGCGGTGCGTCCTCGCTGATCGGCCCGCGAGAGTCGCGCGGTGCGGATCCACCTCAAGTCCAAGGACGAGATTCGCCTCATGCGCGAGGCAGGGATCGTGGCCGCCGGGATCCTCGACCAGGTCTGTGACGCCGCCAAGCCGGGCGTGTCGACCTGGGAGCTCGACGAGATCGCGCGCCGCGGGATCGCCAAGCACAAGGTCACCAGCGCGTTCCTGAACTACAACCCGGGCGGCAAGCCGAAGTACCCGGCCGTGCTGTGCACCTCGCGCAACGAGGTCATCGTCCATGGCATCCCGCGCAAGTCCGACGTCCTGGTGGACGGCGACATCATCGGGATCGACTTCGGGATCTTCAAGCAGGGGTTCTGCGCCGACACCGCCCGCACCGTCATGGTCGGCCAGGTTTCGGCCGAGAAGCGCCTGCTGGTCGAGACCTGCCGGGACGCGCTCGAAGCGGCCATCGCGTTGTGCCAGCCGGGCAACCGGTTGGGCGACCTCGGTAGCGCGATCCAGAGTTTCGCGGAATCACGTGGGTTTTCGGTCGTCCGGCAATTTGTCGGTCACGGCACCGGCCGCCAGATGCACGAGGATCCGCAAGTCCCCAATTTCGGGAAGCCAAACGACGGCAAACGTATGAAATCTGGCCTTGTCATCGCCGTCGAACCCATGGTAAACGCCGGGACCCCTGACGTAGAGGAACTGGATGATGAATGGACGGCTGTGACCAGAGATCGCTCGATGTCCGCACACTTCGAGCACACGATCGCGATCCTCGACGAGGGTCCCTGGGTCCTCACCCGTTCATCTTCGACTCCCGGCAACCCCGGCCAGCCCTAGCGCCTCGCAAGTCGATCACCTTGAAAGCATTGCCATGAAAGTTCGAGCCAGCGTCAAACCCATCTGCCCGAAGTGCAAGGTCATCAAGCGCAAGGGCGTTGTCCGCATCATCTGCACTAACCCGCGCCACAAGCAGCGCCAGGGCTGATTCAAAGGATCACGAGACATGGCTCGCATTGCAGGCGTTGACCTCCCGCGTAACAAGCGGATCGAGATCGCACTCACGTACATCTATGGCATCGGTCGCCACGCGGCGACCGTCGTGCTCGACGAAGCTGGGATCTCGCGCGACAAGCGCAGCGACGATCTCGACGAGAACGACGTCCGCAAGATCCGCGACGCGATCGAAGCTAACTTCCGCGTCGAAGGCGATCTGCGCCGCGACGTCCAGCTCGCGATCAAGCGCCTGATGGACCTCGGCTGCTATCGCGGCACGCGCCACCGTCGTGGCCTGCCGGCGCGCGGCCAGCGCACCCATACCAATGCCCGTACCCGCAAGGGGCCGCGCCGCATGGCGGTGAAGAAGATGGGCGCAGTTACTAAGAAATAGGCAAGAAATAGGAACCGCGCATGTCCACCGTCAAAGGCAAGCAGAAGAAGAAGGTCCGGAAGAACATCCAGACCGGCGTCGCCCACATCTCGGCGACGTTCAACAACACCATCGTCTCGATCACCGACGTCAGCGGCAACGTGGTCGCGTGGTCGTCGTCGGGTACCTGCGGGTTCAAGGGTTCGCGCAAGTCCACGCCGTTCGCCGCGCAGCTCGCCGCCGAGGACGCCGCCAAGAAGGCGATGGAGCACGGCGTGCGCAACGTGACGGTCTACGTCAACGGTCCGGGCTCGGGCCGTGAGTCGGCGCTGCGCGCGCTCAACGCCGCCGGGTTCAAGATCAACCTCATCCGGGACGTGACGCCCGTGCCGCACAACGGTTGCCGGCCGCGCAAGCGCCGTCGCGTCTGATCACCTCCTCGACCTAGAGAACTGGAACTAGCCATGGCTCGTTACACAGGCGCGGTTTGTCGGCTCTGCCGGCGCGAAGACATGAAGCTCTTCCTCAAGGGAGAGCGTTGCTACACGGACAAGTGTGGGTACGAGCGCCGCTCGTATCCGCCCGGTCAGCACGGCCAGAGCCGTCGCCGCAAGCGCTCGGATTACGGTGAGCAGCTGCGCGAGAAGCAGAAGGTCAAGCGCATCTACGGCATCGCCGAGAAGCAGTTCCGCGGCTACTACTACAAGGCGCTGCGCACCAAGGGCGTCTCGGGTCACACGCTGATCCAGCTGCTCGAGCGCAGGCTCGATAACGTCGTGTACCGCATGGGCTTCGCCTCCGATCACGCCGAGGCCCGCCAGCTGGTCCGCCACGGCCACTTCACGATCAACGGCAAGAAGGTCAACATCCCGTCGTACCTCGTGCGCGCGCGCGACATCGTGCAGGTCCGCGAGTCGTCGCAGAAGATGGCGCGGATCAACGAGGCGCTCGCGGCGGTCGATCGCCGTGGCGTGCCGCAGTGGATCCAGATGGACAAAGAGAACTTCCGCGGCGCGATCGCGCAGTTGCCATCGCGCGAGGACGTCACGTTGCCGATCCGCGAGCAGCTGATCATCGAGCTCTATTCGAAGTAGGTCGAAAGCAGGTCGAAAGCAGGCTCGCCGGAGCCTCGATCTAGCGACCTAAGGCCTAGCGACCTTTGAGATTCCTGGTGCCGCGCTGGCACCCGAAATGGCAGGCCTCGAAACCTGCATGGCGGTCGGCCGTGATGAAAACGAGCCGACCAGAGGAGACCTGAAGATATGGAACCGACCCCAGAGCAGACCGCGTTCATGGCCAAGAACTGGCGTGACCTGATCCGTCCACGCACGCTGGAGATCGAGGAGCGGAGCGAGACCTACGGCAAGTTCTCCTGCGAGCCGCTCGAGCGCGGGTTCGGCACAACGCTCGGCGTCGCGCTGCGCCGCATCCTGCTGTCGTCGCTGCAAGGCGCCGCGATCACCCACATCGCGATCGAGGGCGCGCTGCACGAGTTCACCTCGCTGCCCGGTGTCGTCGAGGACGTCACCGACATCATCCTCAACCTCAAAGAGACCCTGTTCAAGGTCGAGCACGACAAGACCTACACCGTGCGGATCGACAAGCAGGGCGACGGCGTCATCACGGCCGGCGACATCTCGCTGGTCGACGGCGTGACCTGCCTGAACCCGCACCACCGGATCTGCACGCTGTCCAAGGACGGCAAGCTGGCGATGGAGCTGACGATCGCCACCGGCCGCGGCTACGCGCCGGCCGAGCGCCACTCGAGCGAGCTGCCGGTCGGCACGATCGCGATCGACGCGCTGTTCTCGCCGGTGCGCAAGGTCAACTTCACCGTGACCAACGCCCGCGTCGGCCAGCAGACCGACTACGACAAGCTCACCCTCGAGTGCTGGACCAACGGCTCGGTCCGCCCCGATGACGGCGTCGCGTACGCCGCCAAGATCCTCAAGGAACAGCTCAACCTGTTCATCAACTTCGAGGAGATGGCCGAGCCGGTCGAGGCCCCGCGCGACGAGGCGGCCGAGAAGCCCAACGAGAACCTGTGGCGCACGGTCGACGAGCTCGAGCTCAGCGTGCGCTCGGCGAACTGCCTGCAGAACGCCAACATCAAGTACATCGGCGAGCTGGTCCAGAAGACCGAGTCCGAGATGCTGAAGACCAAGAACTTCGGCCGCAAGTCGCTCAAAGAGATCAAGGAGCTGCTCGCCGAGATGGGCCTGCAGCTCGGCATGAAGCTCGACAACTGGCCGGGCCCGAACCCGCTCAAGAAGCCGTAAGCTCGCCAGCGCCAGCCCAGAGCCAGCAAAAGCCAGTCAGCAGCCAGGAAGACCGCCATGCGTCACCGCCACTCAGGACGAAAGCTCGGCCGCAATGCATCGCATCGCGCGGCGCTGTTCAACAACCTCGTGACCTCGCTGCTCACCTACGGGCGGATCGAGACCACCGAGGCCAAGGCCAAGGAGCTTCGCAGCTTCGCCGACGCCACGATCTCGTGGGGCATCTCGGTCCATACCCTGGTGGCCAAGGGCGATCAGGCGACGAAGGAAGAGCGCGCCAAGATCGTCCACGCGCGCCGCCAGGCTCGCAAGACGGTCATGACGCCGACCGCGCTCAACCGGCTGTTCAGCGAGATCGGCCCGCACTTCGCGAGCCGCAAGGGTGGCTACACCCGCCTGCTCAAGACCCGCGTCCGCAAGGGCGATGCGGCGCCGATGGCGTTCGTCGAGCTGGTCGGCCTGCCGTCTCAAGCGGCCTGAGCGACCTGAGAGCGGCGCCTGAGAGGCCCCTGAGAGGCGCGAGCGGTCCGGGTGCCTCGGGGCGGGCTGCCTCGAGGCAACTCGAGGTGACTGCACGGGCTCTCCTGGAGATCATGGCTGACGCGCTGCGGCCATCGCGGTGCGTCGTGGGTTCTCGCTCGTCGCGTACGTCCAGTACGCTGCTCGCTGTGGTTCCGGGCGTGCGCCCCGATTTGCCTCGCGCTGCTCGGTCTCGCTCGGCGATCGGGTGAATGATCCGGGCTGGCGTGCGCATCGCTGCTACGGCTGTGCGCGTCGTTGCCCCGACGCGCGCTTCGCGTTTCGAATGCCGGCACGCGAGCGCCCGGGGTGACTCCCGGCGACCCCGCCGATCGAGGACGCGGTTCGTCACACGAGCGACATCCTGGGTTCGGAGGCGTCGCCGATCCCATGTGATATTCACCGCACCGGGGGCCGTTCTTTTTGGCTATACAGGGGTGTAGATCTCGGGCACAACGGCTCATATACGTCTCACGCTACCTGGAGAGTCATGATTATTACGAAATCTTCGGTTGTCGGAGCTCTGATTAGCCTGTCCCTCGTTGCTGCCTGCGGCAGAGACGAAAAATCGACCCCCGACGCCGGCTCGGGAGGCGGCACCGACAGCGGTGGCGCTGCCACCGTGCTCAAGACCATCCAGGACGTACAGAAGGACGACACCTCGAACATCGGCACCGCGGTCGAGCTCCACGGCGTCGTGGTGACCGCGGTCGACAAGTTCGGCATGCGCAACGGCGAGGTCTGGGTCGAGGCACCGGAGGGTGGCCCGCGGTCCGGGATCGCGGTGTTCGGTGCGCCGCTCTCGCAGGTCACCAACCTCGCGGCCGGCGACCTCGTCGACATCACCGGCGCGGTGAAGAGCAAGTTCGTGATCACCGGCGATACCACCGGCGTGGTCGAGCTCGTCGCCCCCTCGGGCGGCATGATGACGTTCACCAAGACCGGCACCGGCACGGTGCCGGCGCCGGCGGTGGTGGATGCGCTCGCGATCGGCGTGATGGCCACCGATGACGCCCGCCAGGCCGCCTGGCGCCAGTGGGAGGGCGTGCTGATCCAGCTGTCGAACGTCGCCGCGGCGGCCGCGCCGAGCTGCATCAAGAGCAAGGGCACGTGCACCGACGTCGATAGCTTCGGGGTCACCGGCGTGATCAAGGTCGAGTCGAGCCTGTCGGCGTTCCCCGCCGCCGGCGTCCAGGGCGGCGACTGCTTCGCGAGCGTCACGGGCATCGTCGACTACGCGTTCGGCTACCTGATCTACCCGCGCACGACCAACGAGATGATGACCGGCGGCACCGCCTGCATCATCGAGAAATCGACCGGCACGACCAACCTGTGCACCGACGGCCTGGACAACGACGGCAACGGGTTCTCCGACTGCAAGGACTTCGGCTGCGAGGTCGGGCCGGGCGCGTGGCTCGGTGCGAGCTGCGCCGCGACCGACACCACGTGCGGCTGCTCGGCGAACCTGCCGACCACGGGCGTCAACAAGGTCAACACCGGCACCGTCGGCGCCGTGCTGCTCCACAACGTCATCGTGACCGCGGTCGGGACGACCGGGTACTGGGTCGCCGACGCCGCGCAGGCGGTCGCCAACGGCGGCCTGTTCGTGCTCACCAACGCGGTGCCGGACGTGTCGATCGTGATCGGTGCCCAGCTCGGGACCCTGCAGGGCATCTCCACCACGTTCGATGCCAGCAAGACCGCCAACACCAAGAGCCTGATCGAGATCAGCCACCCGACGGCGACCGCCGTGACCGCGAGCGGCGCGACCTTGCTGCCGATCACGACGGCCACCGCCGCCACGCTCGCCGACCCCACCAATGGCGCGCCGTTCGCCGGCTCGCTGGTCCAGCTGGCCAACCTCAAGGTCGCGACGGTGGACGCGGTCAAGCAGGTGATCACGCTGACCGACAACGCGGCCGCGACGATCACGATGACCAATCACGCGCTCGCAGACTTCGGCGGCACCGAGCCGGCCGTCGGCGACTGCTACACCACGCTGGCCGGCGTCATGGACTTCAACACGGCGGATCCGCAGACCCGGACGATCAACCCGACCAAGGCGGCGGATCTGGTCAAGGGCACCGGCTGCAACTGAGCCGCGGCGCCGAGCATTGGTCGCGCCTGGCGATCAAAGCTATGTGATTATAGCCACTCTCGAAGCATCGGTGTCTGTTGTGGATACAACGCTGCTGTCGATCTTGATATTACAATGAAAGAGGGGGCTGTCGGCCGGCGCGAGCTCGCGTAGGCTGCCCCGATGAAGCGGCAGCCTCGGCTCAGCCGATCGCAGGCCATCGTTCGGCTGCGCGAGCACGCGGCGCACGTCGGCGCGGTATCGGTGGGCTCGCTCGACGAGCACGATCGGATCGCGCTGCACAGCCTGCGGCTGTACTTCCCGAGCTTCGAGGCGGCGTGCCGTGTGGCGGAGGTCGAGCTGGCGAAGCCGCGGCAGGGCGGGCGCGACCGGCCGCAGATGCCCAACGCCGTGTGGTCGAAGGACCGCGTGGTCCAGCAGCTGCGAGCGCTGGATCGCGACGGGCAGTCGACGAAGTGGGGCGACCTGATCGCGGCCGGGCACGGCAACCTGGTCGGCGCGGCTGTCACCTATGCCGGCGGGCTGCAGGCGGCGCGGGCCGAGGCCGGGGTGTCGGAGGCGGTGCGCCGGGCGCCGGTGCAGTGGGACCGGGCGTTGATCATGCGCACGATCCAGGACCGGGCCCGCGACCAGGAGAGCCTGGCGAGCTCGAAGGCACCGCCGCACTTCGTCGCCGCGGCGCGCTGGCATTTCGGGAGCTGGGCTGCGGCGCTGGCGGCGGCCGGCATCGATGCGGGGGCGGTGCGACTGCAGCGCGCGCCGTTCACGCGCGACGAGATCCTCGCGGTGATCCAGCGCCAGGCGCAGGGCGGGACCATCGTGCGCCCGGCGACGCTGAAGCGCGAGCTCAAGCTCGACACGGTCCGCAAGCTGTTCGGCTCGGTGCGCGCGGCGATCGCCGCCGCCGGCGTCGTGCAGGACGCGCGGCACCCGAGCCAGAAGTGGAGCCGCGAGCGGGTGATCGAGGAGCTGCAGGCGCGCGCGGCGCGCGGCGAGCGGACGTTGACCCGCGCGCTGCATCACGCGGTGCAGCGCTACTTCGGTGGGGTGCACGCGGCGCGGGCGGCGGCGGGGTTGCCCGCGCTGCTGCGCACGGCGTGGACGCGGCCGATGATGATCGCCGAGCTGCAGGCGCGAGCGCGGTTCGGGCGCAAGGGCGTCGGCCGGCTGCTGCGCCAGCCGGCGATCCGGCTGTTCGGATCGATCGAGGCCGCGCTGGCGGACGCCGCGCGGGCTGAGCCATGGCGCTCGACGAGGCAGCCGGAGGTCGGCCGGATGAGCTCCGACGAGCCGATGCAGCTGTGAACCGCGCGCGGACGGAGTCCGTATGGCATACGGACTCCGTCATCGATCGCCTCGCGAAACGCTCGGCTGTACGGACCCGGACGCGCTCGCATGCTCGCGCTAGCCGTTGTCAGATGGCTGCGTTATGAGGCGTGTATGGCCGGGACCGGCGCGGCGGGAGCGAGCTACGGCGACCTCCTGGTGACATCACTGCTCGTGCTCGGCGGCGTGTGCGTCGCCGCGTTCGTGGTCGTGCGCTTGCTGGGCCGGTTGCTGTCGACCGGGCGGGCGCGCGGTGCGCACCTGCTCGATGTGATCGCCCGGCTGCCGCTCGAGCCGCGGCGGTCGCTGTACGTGGTGCAGGTCGCCGGCAAGACGCTGCTGGTCGGGACCAGCGAGATGGGGTTGTCGGTATTATCGGAGCTCGACGCCGGCGAGGTGCGGACGCGGACGCAGGTGGCCGACCGGCCGAGCTTCGGCGAGCTGGTGCGCACGGCGTGGCTGCGCCGGCGGAGCGCCGCGCCGCTGCAGGGCTCCGTGGACTCGGCGGTGGAGCCGCACGCCGAGCGCCGAGCACCGCGGAGTGACGCGCCGGGCGCCCCGGGGCCGGCTCCCGCCGTGGCGGTCGCTACCGCGGACCGCTCGTCCGTGTCGGTGCCGCGATCGCCGCGAGCTGGCGCTGCCGCGGCGGCGGAGGTTCCGGCGGCGGCGGATCCGTCGGCCGCTGCTCTATCGACGGCGGAGCCGGCCGCGGAGGTTTCTTCGGCAGAGGTTTCGTCGGCGGTTGCTCTGTCGTCGGCTGCTCTGTCGTCGTCGGAGCCGTCGTCGGCAGAGCCGTCGGCCGAGGCGTTCGGTCCATGACCAGCGGGCTGGGCAATGCGGCGCTGCTGGCGGCGATCGCGGTGATCCCGATCGTCGTCTTGATGATGACGAGCTTCGTGAAGCTCTCGGTCGTGCTGTCGCTGCTGCGCAACGCGATCGGGGCGCCCGAGGCTCCGTCGGGGCTGATCGTGATGGGGCTGTCGCTGATCTTGACGTTCTTCGTCATGGCGCCGGTCGCGATCGACATGGTGCACGCGGCGGCGGAGGCGCCCCTGTCTCCGGGCAAGTCGGCGCCGCTGCCGGCAGGTGCATCGGCGGGTCCAGCGGGTTCGTCGGCGGGTCCAGCGGGTGCGTCGGCGGGTCCAGCGGGTCCGGCGGCGGGTCCAGCGGGTTCGGCGGCGGGTCCAGCGGGTCGGTCGGTGGTGCCAGCGGGTTCGTCGGCGGGTCCAGCGGGTGCGTCGG
>DATBBB010000136.1:0-5068 GCA_036271215.1 Kofleriaceae bacterium
CGCAACAGGGCTTCATTCACAACGTGGCCGCGGAGAAATGGCGTGTCTGACCCACGCCGAGCGGGTTCCGCGCCGTCCGGCGCGCGGACCCAGTGCGAGGCGAATTCTCATGGATGACTATCCGTTCTTCTTCACCTGGACCGCGCAATCGGCCGCCAAGCCGATCGAGATCACCGGCGGCGACCGCGCGCACTTCACCACGAGCGACGGCGCCCGCTGGCTCGACCTCGGCGCGCTGTCCTACCAGGTCAACGCCGGCCACGGCCGGACCCGGATCGTCGAGGCGATCAAGCGCCAGGCCGATCAGCTGTGCCTGTCGACCCCCAACGCGGTGTTCCCCGCCAAGCGCGAGCTCGCCGAGCGGCTGCTCGCGATGGCCGGGCCGGGGTTCACCAAGGTGTTCTTCACGCTGGGCGGCGCCGAGGCCAACGAGAACGCGCTCAAGATCGCGCGCCACGTCACCGGCCGGATGAAGCTGATCAGCCGGTACCGCAGCTACCACGGCGCGTCGATGGGCGCGCTGTCGCTGACCGGCGACTGGCGGCGGTCGGCGATGGAGCCCGGGATCCCGGGCGTGATCCACGTCCAGGACTGCTACTGCGATCGCTGCCCGTTCGGCCAGCGGGTCGAGACCTGCCGGCGCGAGTGCGCGACCAACATCGGCGCGACGATGGCGCTCGAGGGTGCGCGCTCGGTCGCCGCGGTGATCCTCGAGCCGGTGCCGGGCGCCAACGGCGTGCTGGTGCCGCCGGCCGAGTACTGGCCGATCGTGCGCCAGGCGTGCGACGCCGAGGGCGCGCTGCTGATCGCCGACGAGGTGCTCACCGGGTTCGGCCGGCTCGGCACGCCGTTCGGTCACCAGCACTGGGGCGTCACCCCCGACCTCATCACGTGCGCCAAGGGCCTGACCTCGGGCTACCAGCCGCTCGGCGCGGTGATCGTCCACGACCGCGTCGCGCGCCACTTCGACGACAA
Organism: Kofleriaceae bacterium; assembly: GCA_036271215.1. Classification (GTDB taxonomy): domain Bacteria; phylum Myxococcota_A; class Polyangia; order Haliangiales; family Haliangiaceae; genus JABFXX01. The sequence continues at coordinate 976 of DATBBB010000136.1, forward strand.
CATCCTGGCCTGCGGATTGACGTACTATGCCCATCCCACGGCGTGCGCCGCGGCGGTGGAGACCATGAAGCTGTACGAAGACGAGCAGCTGTACCAGAACGCGGCCCGGCTCGGCCCGATCCTGCACCGCGAGCTGACCGCGATCGCCGCGCGGGTCGCGCCCAGGAGCTTCGTGCGCTCGCTCGGCCTGCTCGGCGCGATCGAGCTCGAGGCGCCGCCGGCGGCGTGGGCCGCGCTCGGCGCGGAGCTCGCGGCGCGCAAGCTGTCGCTCCACAACGACGGCAAGCGCGGCACCTGCGTGTTCGCGCCGCCGCTGTGCATCACCGAGGACGAGCTGGTGCGCGGTCTGCGCAGCTTCGGCGATGCCGCGGTCACCGCGTTCGGGGCCGGCGGGGCCGCCACCGGCACCGCCACCGGCGCGCACGGAGGTGCCGCGTGACCGGCCGCCACGGCAACAAGGTCGTCGGCTCGGTCGCCGAGGCGCTCGCGCCGCTGACCGACGGGATGACGATCCTGTGCGGCGGGTTCGGGCTGTCGGGCAACCCCGAGGCGCTGATCCGCGGCGTGATCGAGCGCGGCGTGCGCGACCTGACCCTGGTGTCGAACAACGCCGGCAACCTCGGCAAGGGCCTCGCGCAGTGGCTGCGCGCCGGCATCCTGCGCAAGGTGATCTGCAGCTACATCGGCAACAACGACGAGCTCCACACCCGGATGGCGTCGGGCGAGGTCGCGGTCGAGATCACCCCGCAGGGCACGCTCGCCGAGCGGATGCGCGCCGCGGGCGCCGGCATCCCGGCGTTCTACACCCCGACCGGCGTCGGCACCGTGGTCGAGCACGGCAAGGAGACCAAGGAGATCGACGGCAAACGCTACCTGCTCGAGCGCGCGCTGCCCGGCGACGTCGCCCTGGTCCGCGCGCATACCTCGGACCGGTTCGGCAACCTCCGGTTCTGGCGCACCGCGCGCAACTTCAACCCGGTGATGGCGAGCGCGGCCAAGCTGTCGATCGTCGAGTGCGACCACCTGGTCAACAACGGCGCGATCGATCCCGACGACGTCCACTGCGCCGGGATCTACGTCCACCGCATCGTCCACGTCCCCGAGCACGAGAACGCGTTCGAATACCGCACCGTGAGGAAGCGTCCATGACCGCGATCTGGTCGACCGAAGACATGGCCCGGCGCGCCGCGCGCGAGATCCCCGCGGGCGCGATCGTCAACCTCGGCATCGGCATTCCGACCCAGGTCGCCGACTACCTGCCCGAGGGCCACGCCTGGCTGCACTCGGAGAATGGCCTGCTCGGCACCGGGCCGTTCCCCTACGAGGGCGACGAGGACCCGAACCTGATCAACGCCGGCAAGCAGACCGTGACCGTGCTGCCCGGCGGCTCGACGTTCGACTCCGCGAGCTCGTTCGCGATGATCCGCGGCGGCCACGTCGACATCGCGATCCTCGGCGCGATGCAGGTCTCGGTGCGCGGTGACCTCGCGAACTGGGCCGTCCCCGGCGGCAAGGTCATGGGGATCGGCGGCGCGATGGACCTCGCCGCCGGCAGCCGCCACGTGATCGCGATGATGCAGCACCTGACCAAGAAGCAGGAGCACAAGCTGGTCGCGACGTGCGACTACCCGTTGACCGCGGCCCGCGTGGTCACGCTCGTGATCACCGATCTCGGGGTGTTCGCGCCGACCGGCGAGGCGTTCCGCGTCGTCGAGCTGGCGCCCGGCGTCACCCGCGAGCGCGCGGCCGCCGCCACCGGCGCGCCGCTGGTGTAGCGCCGGATCAAGAGCGTCGAACATTCGTTCGCCGTTCTTGTCGATCGGCTTGCCGGCATATTGCCGGCTGTGCCTGTACGGCAAAGATCGTCAGCTCGAGGACTCGCTGACTCAGGGCGCGCCGCCGCCGGCCGCCACCCCACCGCTGGCGCCGGTCACGCCGCCGCCGCCGCCGGTCGCGTCGCCGCCGAGCACCACGCTCAGCTGCCGGCCCTCGGGCACGAACACGAACTTCGACGCCGGGCTGGTCAGCGCGCGGAGCTGGACCAGCAGCGGCGTGAGCGTCTTGCCGAGCATCGCCTGCGCCTTGGCCTCACCCTCGGCGCGGATCTTGGTGGTCTCGGCGTCGCTGGTCGCGGCGATCTGAGCATTCGCGGCGGCCGACTCGGCGCGGATGTGCGCGATCTGCGCCTCCTGCGACGCGATCTTGATCTCCGCCTCTTTCTGGGTCTGCTGCTGCTGCACCACCAGCCGCTGCTCGATCGCGGCCTGTACCGTCGGCGGGTAGTCGATGTGCTGCAGCGCGATCCGGCCGAGCTCGAGGTGGTGGCCGGCGATCCGCTCCTCGACGTGGGCGCGGATCTCGTTCTCGATCTTCTCGCTGTTCTCCGGCAGATCGACCATGTTGTAGTGCGCGAGCACCGTGCGCGTCGCGGTGAAGAACGCCGACTGCACCACGGTGTCGTAGTAGCGCGCGCCGAGGTCCTGCTGCAGGTGGTACAGCTCGGCGACCTTGGGCCGGATCGCGATCCCGGCCTGGACCTCGAGGTGGACGTCGTCCTGCGTCAGCACGTGCATCTTCTCCTCGTACTCGTTCCACTGCGATGGAAACAGCAGGATCTGGTTCCACGGCCAGTGCCAGTACAGGCCCTCGGCGAGCACCTGCTTGTCGAGCCCGCGGCTCGCGTAGACGAACAAGCCGACGTTGCCGGCGGGGACGCTCGACGCACAACCGGCGACGAGCAACACGAGGACGAGCGTGCGCTTCATGGGTGCGTCCAGCGTGACTGGCCGCCCGCGGCGGTCCGGTTATGTTCGTGTGAAGGCCGCGGCGTTCGCGCGCGGGCGGCGGCGGCGCGGCGTGGCGCAGCGACACGTTCGTGGCGTCACGACCCTTGGATCGTGACACGGCGTGGCGTCACGACTCACGCGGGCTGTCGCCCGTGCGGTCTGCGAGGTCCGTGCGGTCCCCGCGATCGCGCTCGAGGAACCGCTGGTTCATCTCGGCGCGCATCTCGCCGAGCTCGCGCAGCAGGGTCTCGATGTTGACCTCGTTCTTGAGGTTGACCTGGAAGTCGGTCTCGGCTTGCGCGCGATCCTTGGTCGACGATCGGTTCTGGCTCATCACGATCAGCGGCCCCTGCAGCGCGACCAGGATCGCGAGCAGCAGGTTGAAGAACACGTAGGGGTACGGGTCGAACTCGGCGCGCACGAACGCGTTGATCACCATCCAGGTCAAGGTCAGCCCGAGCAGCACCAGGATGAACGCCCAGCTGCCGTTGAGCTCGGCGACCTTGTCGGCCAAGCGCTGGCTCCAAGATAGGTTCTTCTCGATCTCTTCGACGGAGTTCTTGGCGGCGCGCTCGGACAACATCGCGTTGGTCTCGCGCAGACGTTCGGACATCGTCTGCAGGATGTTCATCGCGGCGCGAGGGCGGTCGGCGAGGTAGCTCGAGAGGGTTTCGCGACTCAGTGCCAAGAGCACGGCGTCGGTCGTCGCGAGCGCGCTGGCGGAGCGCGGCTTGTCGTCGAACAAGGCGAGCTCACCGAAGTACTCGCCGCGCGCAATGTCCTTCAGAGAGACGCGCCGCGAAGACTCGCCCGGCAGAAATATGTTCACGTGGCCCGTCGCGACGATGTACATCTCCGAGCCCTGATCGCCCTGCGCCATGATGGCTTGGCCCGCGGTGAAGCTACGCTCGACTAGCGTCGACGACAGCGCTCCCAGATCCTCCTCGTTGAGCCCCTGGAACATGGGGATGCTCCGCAACAGAGAGATGTGCTCCATGCCCGGAATTTACTCGATCTTCGCTCGCCCCTGCCTAGCCGTTGCTCCGCTCGGCTCTCGAGCCCGCGCTCCGTGACGCCTGTCCGTGACTGACGAAACTACCAAAAACGCCGCAATTTTGTGACTAGATGTTGCTGCGGGCCGACCTTCGGAGCGAGGCCGATCGCTACAGATGAGGTTTCTAGCCCCGGTGCTTTGTGACCTCGAGGGGCGCGGGTTCGATCAGTGAGAACGTCCCGGATTGCGGGTTGCTGTGGGTGGCGGCAGCGAGCAGCGCCAGCAACAACGCCTCACGCGGACTCGGCTTCGC